>JANQFI010000103.1 GCA_028277905.1 Chromatiaceae bacterium
TCGAAATACTTCTTGCCGCTCTTGTCCTGCATATGGGCGGCGATCGCGACCCGCGCCGCGTCGAGCGAGGCTTCGCCCAGCACGGGAAACTCCTTGAACACGACCCGCAGCTTGGGGTCCTCCTTCATAAGGTTGAGCAGGTCGGTGAGCGCGCGCTTGCAGAAACCGCAATTGTAATCGAAGAACTCGACGAGGGTGACATCGCCCTTCGGATTACCGACCACCACATGGCGCGGCGAATTGAACAGGACCTCGGCATTGGCTTTGACCGCTGCCTTGGCATTCGCCGCCTCGATGGCCGACTGGCGCTTCTCCAGCTCGAGAATCACCTCCTGCAGCACTTCGGGCTTGCGCATAAGATAGCTGCGGACGATTTCCTCGATCTCGCCGCGCTGCGCCGGCGAGAAGCTCTGAGCAGCGACCGCGAAAGTGCTCGCAACGACAAGACAGGTTGCGACCAAGACCGCGCGCGCGGCGCGGGACAGGCGACGGAGGGGCATACGATCGTCCTTCTTTAATAGAGTGCGATTGCTTCAGGTGAACCAACCGCACTCAACTTCTGGAGATAACGCTTAGCGACGGCGCCTGGCTGCGGCCGGAAGCTTGAAGGTGGCAATGTCGTCGGCCTTGACCCATCCGGGCGAGCCGACCCGAAAGCGGCTCTTGGCGCGCGCGGCAAGCTGCCGTGCGGTCCTGATATCGCCGCGAAGGAACGCAGCCTGGGCGGAAGCGAGATCGGCCTGAGCGAGGTCACCCCTGGCGCCGTAGGCTTTGGCGAGCAGCGCATGGCCCTCGGCAATGTCCGGATCGGAGGCAAGCGCCTGGCGTAGATGCGCGACCGCTTCGCCGGCGTGCTTCCGGTTCCTGGTCTCGATCAATGCGTGCGCAAGCATCACCTTGATCAGGACCGGGTTGGGCGCGCGCGCTACGGCGCGGCGCAAGGACGGGATGGCCTGCGTCGCTCGCCCCGCATGGAGCAGGGCCTGGCCCTTCAACTCGTGAAAGTAAGGATTGCCGGGCTGCGCCTTTATCAACCCGTCGATCTGGGCGAGCGCGTTGCGCAGATTGCCGTGCCGATAGGTGGAGATGGCGCGGGCATACGGGGCGGGAAGGCTCCGGTCGCCACGCTGATAGCGGCGCGCGACCGTGCCGGGCCTGTCGAGAAAGCCGTAGATCTTTGCCCGCACCAGGTCATGGCGAAGCTGCAGCTCGGGGGGGTCCTTCTTGTTCCAGAACCGCGTCTTGGCCATGCCCGCCAGCGCCGCAAGGCGCTGGGATGCCATCGGATGCGACTGGTAATAGGGATCGGCACCGCGCGCGGCAAAGATCTGCCGGTCCGCCATGCGCTTGAACGTCTCATACATGCCCTTGGCCGACTGCCCGGTCGCGGTCAGGAACTTGACGGCGGCGCGATCGGCCTGATCCTCGTGCTGACGTCGATACGCCAGCAAGGAACGTTGCATCATGGCCTGCGGCGCCAAGGCTGCCACCGTGCCCGGATTGCCGCCGATATTGGCGCCGGCGCGCCCGGCCGCAACGGTAGCGCCGATTCCGAGCAGCATTGCGAGGATCGACACGGTCTGCGCATTGGCAAGCTGCATGCGCAGCTTGCTGAGATGGCCGCCGGCAATGTGGCCGGCCTCATGCGCGAGGACGCCGATGATCTGATTGGGCGTTTTCGAATCGAGCAAA
>JANQFI010000687.1 GCA_028277905.1 Chromatiaceae bacterium
CAAGCTGCGAACATCGGTCCCCTCCAGATAGGCGGCATCCCATTCCGGCTCCAATGTATAGGGATACTTCTTCCCCCGCTTCGTGGCACACCACTCCCACACATTGCCCGACATATCCAGCACCCCGTATGGTCCGGCGCCCAGTGGAAAGCTGCCCACGGGCGATGTCCGGTCAATGCCGGCCTCGTCGTTGTTGCAGCGCCCCGGCTCCCAGGCATTACCCCAGGGATAGACCCGCCCGTCCGGCCCGCGCGCGGCTTTCTCCCACTCCGCTTCGCTCGGCAGGTAAAACGCCTGGCCGGTCACGTCGCTCAACCAGCGGCAGTAAGCGACCGCCTCGTACCAGGAAATCCCCACAACCGGCTGGTTATCGCCGTTGAAATCTGGACCATCCCAGGTTTCTGACCAGGGCTGTGTAAAGGGCGTTCGGCGAGGTTCTCTGCTTGCGCGGCGAATACGGCGCAGCACCTGCTGGTATGATTTCTCGGTGCGCAGGCGCCCGGCCTGCCATTCGTCGAAGAACTCGATCCCCGACTGCAGCCACTGCCAGCCTGCCGCGGTCCAGTAGGCCGGCTGCTCGTAGCCCCCGGCAGCGACAAAGTGTCGCCACTGGGCGTTTGTCACCGGGGTCTTGCCGATCCAGTAGGCCGGCAGTTCCAGCTCGTGCTGGGGTTGCTCGTCATCGTGCTCGGCATCGTCATCGCTGCTGCCCATCAGGAAGGGGCCGGCGGGGATCTCAACCAGCTCGGGGATCCAGTTGTGCCGGTCGGCGTAGCGCGGGTCGTTGGACGCCAGCGCGAAACCGGCCGCCAGGCGCGGGCGGTAGTCGGGATCCTGCTCGGCCACGCTCACCAGCATGGGCGGCAGACGCGGATCGTGCGCGGCAGCCGGGGCCAGCAGTTCGACGGCCCGCCCTCGGATGGCTGGGGAGACTGCCTGGCAGGCGGCCTGTTCCAGCAGCGGCTGATCGTGTTCCAGGGTTATGCCGCCGATCGACTCCAGAATGGTTAGCGCGGCGTTGTTCTCTTCGACGCTGACCATCTCGGCGGAGGCGACCAGCAGGCTGCGCAAGGCGCTCCGCACTGTGTCTTGCAGATCGGGGGCGGGCGGATGCCGGGGACGTTCAGACAGGCACCAGCCGGCCAGCAGGTGGGCCTGCGCTGTGTTCTGCTTGAGGAGGTGCTCCACAACCGGCTCGGCCCTATGCGTGGCGGCGTAGAGCCGAATGACCTCGTGCCAGTCGGCGCCGGTCCAGTGCTGCAGCAGGGTCTGTTCATGCTTGCTGGCCGCGTTGCGCTGCATCGCCCCGGCCACCGCAGCCGCCGCCAGGTACTCCTGAATGCTCTTGTGGGCAAACTGGAGCGGCGCCTCCGGGCTGTTGGCGTCGGTCTCGCCCTGGAGCAGCGCGCCCCGTTCGCCCAGGTCCCGCAGCCACAGCTCCGCCTGTTCGCTGCAGGAATGGTCGAGGGCCGGGCCTTTCTCAGTCCCCCGTTCAACCAGCATCTCCTTCAGGCTCTCGGCCAGAACCGTGCCGGCCATGCGACGACTGATCAGCAGAAATGGGTCCAGGTTCTCGCGGCCCGCCATGCGCTGGAGGGCCGGGTCGGGCCGGTCTTGCTGGAACATAGCCCACGCCAGCGACGCGGCCAGTCGCAGCTTCTCGTCGCTATTCAGCGTGCTCTTCTCGGAACGCTCGCCCGCCGCGCGCAGGCGCTGCAATTCCCAGCGCTCCACCAGGTAGGCAACCGCCAGCTCGTACACACGGTAGCGCTCTTCGGGCAGCTCCGCCTCGTCCTGGCTGTAGTGGATGCCGATGATCAGGGAGAGCAGCAGCGGGTTGCGGCTCAACTCGCGCAGGCTCCGGCTGCGCCTCAGGCGGGTTGCCAGCCGCTGGGCCTCGTCCGCCGGGTCCCAGTTCTTCTGCCGCTCGCGTTCGAAGATGGCCTGGTAGCGCGCCTCGACCAGCGCTTCCACTTCGTCGTCGTTCAATTCGGCCAGCTCGCGTAGATCGAAGCAGTCGTCAAGCTGGCCTTCATAGCCGATCGGGCGCGTGGTGAGCACGACATAGTTGGGGCGCCTGGCGAACTGGCGGTCCAGCTCCTTGATCTGCCTGGCCATGGTATCGCGGTTGACCGGGTCACGCAGCTCGTCGAAGCCGTCGATGAGCAGCAGGCAGCCGCCCCGGCTCAGCCGGCCCGCGAACCATCCCGGCGGGCAGCGCCGCCGCAGGGCCTGGCCAAACAGATCGCCCAGGGCCTGTTCGTAGGCTTCCAGCAGGGTACGCTGCTGCCAATCGGGGCAGGTGCGGGCCAGTCGCCGCAGCGGAATAAAGATCGGGAAGAGGGGCCGGGGCCAGCCATAGATCTCGCGGGTTCCATTCTCCTGCTGGCGCGACGTCTTGCCAAGCCTATCTGCGGCACAGATCAGCGCCATATGTTTGAGCAGGGTCGTCTTGCCGCTGCCGGGCTTGCCGCGCAGAAGCAGCCGGGGAAAGCGCCAGATAGCGCCGCCGGGCGTATTGACCGGCCGGCGGCACAGAGTGCGCTCACGCAGGCGCCGCCGCAGGCGCGCAAGCCAGTTCCGGTCACGACCTGCCTCCAGCCGGGGCGTCTCGCCATCCAGCGCCGCGCCGCTGCGTTCCGGCACGCCTTCAACCTCGACGCGCAGCAGCGCAAAGGCTCGGATCAGGCCCAGCGTTTTCAGATCCTCCCGCGTCAGCAGCGCGGGTGTTTCGTTCTGCGTATCGCGGAGGGCATTCAGATAGGCCCGTGCAAAGCTGCCGCGCTGGGGGATCAGCCCGGCAATCGCCCAGCCAACCCGGGCCACGCCGCCGTAGGCTCGCACAACCAGAACGAGCAGGGCCAGGATGGCGAGCAGCAGCAGGATGGTGAGCCAGTTGCGAGCCAGGAAGTCGAGCATAGGCTGCAAGATGTCCCGACCCCGACGTTCGGCGGGGTTCGCCGCCTACTGGCAGGGGCCGGGACGGTGTATCTTTGGCTGGGCGGCATCACCGCCAGCCAGGAACCGACCTGTCGTTCTCCTGCCGACGCCGCGCCGCTGCCCGTGAGCAAACGGCCCTGGCGGCCCCGGCGACCCGCTGAACGATTGGAGACCCGCAACCCGATATTGTTGTTACGGTTGTGCGGGTTGTTGTTGTTGCGGTACGCGCAGCGCACGTTGCACGGCAGACGCTCGCCTGCCGCGCCGCCTGAAGGCGGATCGGCCGATCCCTCTATCCAGGCGCAGGCGCCCGTGATAGCGTTCCTACGGTGCGCAACCACCCGCCGAGCAAGCGACCAATCTCGGCGGTGCGCCGCGCACCCTCCTCGTATTGTCCCGGTGAAATGACCCGCAGATCGCACGCCAGCCGCAACAAGAGGCGCAGCTCGGCCAGGGCGGCATCGGCCTCGTGCAGCAAATCCGCTGCGATGTTGGGACGTTTTGCCGCACGCAGCAGGAGTCGCTGGAGCTGAAATCCTGCATCCGGAAGTTGTCGCGCCAGCCCCGAGCGATGCGTGCGCGGCAACCTCTGCGCCAGCGGCAGCAGCCAGCGTAGCAAATCGTAGGTCTGGGTGAAGATCGGCGACTCGCTGCTCATCACGATGACCTTCCCACAGGTGCAACAAACGGATGTTCACGCAGCAGCCGGGAGCGCAGACGATAGGCGTCCGCATGGCTGGCATGCGCGATCCAGCTCATCAGCGAAGCGCGCAGCTTTTCCGGGGCGAGCCGTCGGGCTCGATAATCGCGTTGTTGTCGTTTCAGCCGCCGCACAAACCGCTGCACATTGCTGCGCCGCAAACGCCGATACGTTGGAAAGAGACGATAGCCGACAAACTCGACGCCCTCGCCGGACTGATAAAGGCGCGTCTTGATCGGGTGCGGTGTGAGGCGCAGGTCAGCCATGCGTGTGGTGAGCGCCTCTCTGGCCTGATGCAAGGTTGCGCGATCATCGGCAAAAACCAGAATGTCGTCGCAGTAGCGCACGTGCGGCAGACGCAGTTCGCGCTGGAGCAGGACGTCGAGCGTATGCAGATAGACATTGGCGCAGAACTGACTGGTCAGGTTGCCGATCGGCAATCCGCGCGGCCTGAGTGCGGCGAAGAGGTCATCACCCGGGAAGAGCGTAAACGTATACTCGCTTGCCAGGACGCCATCGCCGCCGGCAATGATTTTTTGGCACAGATCAAGCGTTGGACGGCAGGCGATATGCCGGGCCAGAAGCGTGAGCAAGATCTCGTGGTCGATGCTGGGAAAAAACTGGGCTACGTCGGTTTTGAGAACATAGCGATGCCGGCGCAGCAACGCCTGCGCATGATCGGCGGCGCGGTGCGTGCCTTTGCCGACCCGGCAGGCATAGCTGGCATTCGAGAAGCGCGCTTCCCAGATCGGTTCGATGGTGCGCACCAGGGCGTGATGGACAACCCGATCCCGAAACGGCGCGGCGCTGATCTTGCGTCGCTTCGGCTCGTGGATATAGAACGAGCGATAGCGTCCCGGCTGATAGGAACCATCGCGCAACTCGCGCTCCAGCCGCAGCAGGTTGATTTCCAGGTCACGTTCGAACCGAGCGACGCCAGCGCGACGGCGCTTGCCCAACCGGGCCTTGCGCCAGGCGGCATACAGGTTCTCGAAGCTTGCGATCTGAGCAAAGAGGTTGTTGTAACTCCGCGGCATCGTATCCTCGCCATGAACACCCTCCCCGGCCATAGTATAGCACAGGCGGATCGGTTTTTTCACAGCGATCGCGCGCTGCGCGCGCTGGGGAAGGGGATTCCCCTTCCCCAGACCCCATCCCCCGGCCTGCCGCCCGGCGCCCCCATCGCCCGGCGCTCCCATCGCCCCACTCAGCACGCAGGATTCAGCATTCAGGATTCAGCATTAGGAAGCGGAGAACGACCGGAGACCCGCAACCCGAAAAAGCTGATACGGTAGAGCGGGGAGCCGTAGTTGCGGCACGCGCAGCGCACGAATGTTCTATCGAAATACCACGATCCTCCTCGCAAGCTGCGAACATCGGTCCCCTCCAGATAGGCGGCATCCCATTCCGGCTCCA
>JANQFI010000688.1 GCA_028277905.1 Chromatiaceae bacterium
AACGATGATGCGTATGCTGCATGTCACCCTGAGCGCAGCGAAGGGGAAGGGTCTCGATGGCCTGGGAATCCGAGATTCTTCGCTGCGCTCAGAATGACCGCATGCGGTGTCTCCAATATTGTTTGGTAGCTACCAAACGATAATGAACAGGCCGCATGTCACCCTGAGCGGAGCGAAGGGTCTCAGCGTCCCCGACAGCCGAGATTCTTCGCTGCGCTCAGAATGACCGCATGCGGTGTCTCCAATATTGCTTGGTAGCATCCCGTCGCGCGCTTGGCCCGCTGCGACCTGCCCGCACATCCCCTCCTTGTTCAACATAGACCGATAGCTACTTACAAACCTGCGGCGCACCGGCGCGTATGAAAATAGGCGCGGTGCTCGTACAGTCGATCGCCTATTTTCAGAGTAGAAACACTACGCAGCGTAATCCCGAACGTCGACCTGAGCGCCGGCCTCGGCGAGTTGTTCGGCGGTTTTCAATAATCGTGCGGCAGTTTCTTCGTTGTACCGGCTCGGGTTGGGAATAGCGACAGATAACACAGTTCATAGATGCTTCCTTTGCTTAAAGTCCGGTATCAGACCATTTCCCCCCGCCGAGATGCCCGCGGCGGCTTGAATTGCAGCAGCGTCGCGATGCACGCCAGCGGCAAAAGCGTCATTAGCCCCAGCGCGGGGCCGTACCCACCGGCAGCCTGCTGGATGGCGGCGATGGGCAGCGGCGCCAGCGCCGCCGCGCTGATCATCACCATCGCGGCGCTGCCCTGCAAACGGCCCAGCCCGCGTCGCCCGTAGTAGGCGGCCCAGGCGACGCCCTGGAGCACGCCCTGCATTCCCGACGCGGCGCCGATCAGCACGGCGTACCCGCTGGCGCTAAGCGGGGTATGCACGAAGTTGAGGCTGGCGACCCCCAGCGCCATCAGAATCAGGTTGGCGAGGAGTGTGCGCTTCGGGCCGAAACGCTCGACCAGCAGCCCGCCGAGCAGGGCCGCCGCTGCCGTAGCCGCGGAGAAGGGAATGAACACGCCGGCGGAGACTGCCGCACTCAGGCCGCGCTCGGCGAAGATCGAGGCCTGGTGGAAAACGAGTGCAGTCACGATGAAGGGGCCGGCCGCGAGGGGCAATGCCAACAGCCAGAAGTCCAGCGTTTGCAGCGTGGGCGCGCCGGGCGCTGCGCTATCGGTGTCAGCGGATTGCTCGATGGCCGGCGGCTCGGCGGCGCCGTCGGGAAACGCGCCGATGTCTTCGGGGCGATTGCGGGCCAGCAGCACGGCGACAAACAACAACAGCCAGATCAGCCCGGCCAGAATCAGATAGCTCGTGCGCCAGCCGAATGCGCTGGTCAACGCCTGGGTCAGCGGAGGAAACAGCGCATTGGAAAGGGCGATGCCGAGGTTGACAATGGCGATGGCCCGCCCCCGATAGCGCACGAACCACTGGACGGCCAGCAGGGTGGCAATGACCGGCAGCGAACCCTGGCCGAGCGCACGCAGCCCGGCGAATCCCAGAAAGAGGCCGGGAGCGCCCTGCGCCTGAGACAGCCCGATGCAACTGAGTCCGAAGAGCAGCGCAACAATGATGAGCATCCGCCGCGCGCCGGTGCGGTCGGTGAGCCGTCCGACCACCAGGGTCATCGCTGCGCTAACCGCGGTGCCGCCGGTATAGAGCGCCGAAAGCAAGGTGCGCGAGAGTCCGGTTTCTGCGAGGATGGGGTCGATTACGACCGAGAAGGTGTACGATTGGCCAGGGCCGGAGATGAATGCGATCAGTGTGGCGGCGGCGACGACGACCCATCCGTAGAAGGGGCGTTTCACCGCCGCGACGGGGCTTGTTTCGGATGTCACGTGGGTTCAGGCTCCTGCTGCTGTTGTGACAGGCGGTCGGCTGCTATTTGCGCTTTTTGCGGTTGGCCTTGCGCGAGGCTGACGCCGTCTTGCGCTTGTTCTTCTCCTTGCGGAACTTCTCCTGCTTGCGTTGTTTGGCGGTGGTTTGGGCCGCAGCCCTGGCTTGCTCGATTTGCTGGCGGGCCTGCATAGCCCTGATGTTTTCCAGCATCTCCGGCGGAAACTGACTGTCCCAACGCTCCTGATAGCGCCGGTGCGACTCTTCTATCAATGGATCGTCGGCGTCCGGCGCGATGCCCAGGGTTTTCAAAACTTCGCCCCAGGGACCATACATGGTCTCGTTGATTTTGCCCAGTTCGAACGCCCGGCGGATCAGCGGCAGGGTTTCGACGGCTTTGATGTCCACCAGGGCGCCCATCACGCCGGTCGCTACTTCTTCGGGCAGTTCCTCCACCCTGGACAGCATATCGCTCAGCATCGGGACGACCTCGGCACGAAGTTCGGGGTGTTGTTCGACGATGTCGCCGAGCGCACCTGCGGCGCGGCTGCGTCCCCAGACCCAGCGGCTCTGATCTTCGAGGTAGGCGCGCAGCGGCGCTACTGCCGGCGCTCCGACCTTGCTCGCCATCACGACGATGGCATCGGCAAAGCGATCGAAGTCGAGATCGAGCACCGGGATGATGTCATCGATATGGGCGGAGAGGTCAAGATCAGCCAGGATGTCCAGCGCGTGGGAAGGTCCCCAGCCCTTCGGGTCGTCGCCCATACTCGTGTTTAGATCACGGTCGCGCAGCATGCGCACCAGCTCGGAGACGTGCTCCTGGCCGATTCCCAGTTCGGCGAGTGTGGCGGCATCGACATCGCCCAGGGCGAGCAGCGCGTCAAGCGGCGGCTGGTACGGCCCGCTCGACGGGCGCAGGGCGGCGAGCACGTGGGCGCGCACCGGTCGATCCGGATCGGCTCCGTCGCCGCCCCAATCGATATCGAACAGGTCGCCTTTTTCGAGGGGTTCTTGTTCCAGGTCAAAGGGTTCGTCGATCATAGGAAATCTTTTCTAATAGTGGGAGCAAGCTCCCGCACCCCATATGCATCTGCCGACGGGAGCAAGTCTCTCGCACTCCGCGATTCGCAGATTTCTTGAATGTTGTGCGCTATTGTACCATCACAATCGCCGGGAGGCGGCGCTGTGTCTGGCTCGTGTTACTGCTGCCCGCCATCGCGCGTGGTGCGGGTCAGGAAGACCAGGTTGTTGAGATCATCGCCGGACAGTTCCTCGAAGTAGGGTTGTTCGTAGAGCATCGCTTCCAGTCGCGGATGGTCTTTCACCATCCGGCGCGTCTGCTCATCGATGTTCTGACCGGGCAGGTCGCGGGCGCTGCGCTCCAGGTCTTTGAGCAGCGCCGGTTTGCGGACGATAGCTTCATAGGTCTCGAAGAAGCTGCTTTGGATGACGACCAGTTTCGCCAGGAGCGCCGCTGGCGCCGGGCGCCGATGTCTGTGGCTGAGGGTGCGCAGCAGGCGGAAGGTGTTGAAGGTGCGCTTGAGTTTGCGCGGATTGCGCTGCAAGCCGCGGGTCATCACGGCGGCGATGGTTTCAACCTCTGCGGCCGGCAGGGGCGTTTTGCCGCGGGCCATCGCGTTGAGCCGCTGTTCCAAAAATTGTCGAATGGCGCTTTCGTCGAGGGGCGGAAGCTCAAAGGGCACCTGGACGATTTTTTCCAGATAGGCGCGTTCGCCGATTGGAATGATTGTCGCCGTTTGTCCGGCGCGTTCCGCCGCCGCCGCATCCAACGCAAACTCTTTGTAGCGCACCAGGATGCCGCGTTCGATGATCTCGCGATCAACCCCCAGCAGGAAAATGCATCCGGGAATGTCCAGGAAGACCTTGATGGCTTCCAGGACGCTGACCGCCTGCTCCGGCAGACAGCGGTCCAGGTCGTCGATGAAGATCACCAGGCGGCGACCGCGTCCGCTGATCCACTCTGCGATCAGGTCGCGCAGCCGTTCCTGAAACTGGTCGAGCGCGCGGATGTGGTCGCGGTAGATCTGCGTGCGCTGGCGATGAAAGAGGTCCCACATCTCCGACAGGTCTTCACCCTCGCCGATTTTGCCCTGGGCCGTCTTGACGAATTCGGCGAGCGGCTGCAACAGCGGCACGAAGGCGAAGCCGGCCCGCACCGCCAGGCGCGTCGCCAGCTTGCCCGCCGCCGGCCAGTCGATCTCGATGGCGCCGGCTTCTTCGCGCTCGATGCTACGATAGAGGCTGCCGATCAGGTCGTCCAGCGCGCGGTTGAGGCTCTCTTTTACCGCGGACACTTCCCGGTCTTCCGGCGGCTGACCGGCCTGGTTGTCGGGCGCGGCCATGATCGCGCGCAGCCGGGCTTCGTCGTCAAGCAGATAGGCGCGGATCTGTTCGACGACGCTGACCAGCAGCGCGCGCCAGAGCGCGTCGGACCGTCCGTAGCGCCACGCTTCGAACCAGACCGGTGCATAGCCGGCGGCGGGATCGTTCGGTTGCAGTCCGGCCAGGATCATGCGCATCAGGCTGGTTTTGCCGCTGCCCCACGGCCCGTAGATCCCGATCGTGAGCGGGGTGTCTTGCAACTCGGATGTGTGGATAATGTCGAGCAGCGCCTCTACCGACGGCGTGAACCCCAGTTCGTCGATTTCCGCCGGGTGGTCGCTGTAGCTCTGGCGGGTCGGCATTGTTTCTTCCTCCTTATATGAGCGGTGAGTGACGAGTAGGGGCAAAACATCTTCTGCCCCGATGCGCCGCCGCGAATGGCCGCCGCACAAGCGCGATCGCGCGCTGCGCGCGCTGGGGAAGGGGAATCCCCTTCCCCAGACCCCATCCCCCGGCCTGCCGCCCGGCGCCCCCATCGCCCGGCGCCCCCATCGCCCCACTCAGCACGCAGGATTCAGTATTCAGGATTCAGCATTAGGAAGCGGAGAACGACGGGAGACCCGCACCCCGATACTGATGACACGGTCGTGCGGGTCGTAGTAGCTGCGGGACGCGCAGCGCACGAATGTTCTATCGAAATACCACGATCCTCCTCGCAAGCTGCGAACATCGGTCCCCTCCAGATAGGCGGCATCCCATTCCGGCTCCA
>JANQFI010000024.1 GCA_028277905.1 Chromatiaceae bacterium
TCGCCGTGCAGCTCAACACGATAGCCGCCCCCGACGCGATGCTCGCGTAGAACGACACGTACAGCCCGGTGACCCCCGAAGCCGCCGCGATAGCCGCCCCCAACACCATCATCCGCGTCAGCCGCCGCGTCAGCAGCGAGGCCGTCGCCGCCGGCGTCACCAGCATCGCCACCATCAGCGCCACCCCCACCGTCTGTAAGGCCACCACGATAGCCACCGCGATCAGCACCAATAATAAATTCTCCAGCCAGCGCCGCGGCAGTCGTAAGGTCGCCGCCAACACCGGGTCGAACGTCAGCACCAGGAACTCTTTGTAGAATGCCGCAATAACAACGATCACCACGCTCCCCAACGCCGCCGTCAGCAGCAGGTCCCCGCTCGACACGCCCAGCACGTTCCCGAACAGGAAGTGCGTCAGGTCCACCGCGTAGCTGCGGATGCTCGAGATCAGCGCGATGCCCAGCGCAAAGGTCCCCGCGAAGATGATCCCGATGGCCGTGTCCTCCCGCAGCTTGGCGCTCCGGCTCACCACCCCGATGCCCAGCGAGGCCAGCACCGCCGCCCCCAGCGCCCCCCAGAACACCGGCGCATACGCCCCGCCGCCCGCCAGGTAGCCCACCGCCACCCCCGGCAGGATCGCGTGCGCCAGCGCATCCCCAAAGAAGGCCATGCCTCGCAGCACGATATACGTCCCCACCAGCGCGCACACCACCCCCACCATCATCGCCGCCAGCAGCCCCCGCACGATGAACGGGAAACTCAGCGGCTCGATCAGCAGGCCTAACAGATTATCCACCTCGCTTGGCCTGCCGTTCTACGTGCGTGTCTCCCACGATCACCAGCCCTTCGTCCGTCTCGATGATCTGCAAATGCCCGCCGTAGGCCGCTGACAGATTCTCGGAGCTGAACACCTCGGCCGCTGGCCCGAAGCCGATCAGCCGCCGGTTGAGCAGCACGATGCAGTCAAAATATTCGGCCGCCAGATTGAGGTCGTGCGTCGCCACCAGCACCGTCACGCCCCGCGCCCGCAGTTCCTCCAGGATGTCAAAGATGTCCTCCTGCGAGGTCACGTCCAGGCCGGTCAGCGGCTCGTCCATCAGCATCAGTTCGGCTTCCTGCGCCAGTGCCCGCGCGATGAACAGGCGC
>JANQFI010000065.1 GCA_028277905.1 Chromatiaceae bacterium
CCAGGATGATCTCCTGTCCGGCATGGGCCTGCTCCAGCAGGCGGGAGAAATGGGTCTTGGCTTCATGGACATTGACGGTCAGAGTCATCGCAACCACTCCTCGTTAGTTAAGTCAGTGGACTAAGCTTAGATGGTTGATGTGAGACGGACAATCGGCGCTGAACGATCGAGCTGGGATGGGAGCAGGTGCGACCGTCCAGATCCAGGAAAGGGGCTTTGCCTTAGGAACGATTCAGAAACAAGTGGTACAACTTGAGCCGCCCTTCGGATCTCGGAGACACTCATGCGCATGAAGCCTCTTCGAATAGAAATGTCTCGAGGGCCACGGCCAACTCGGGGTAGCGGCTCACTCTCCAGAAGTCGCGTTTGTCTCCTTCTGCCGCTTGCATCAGATACACGCTGCTGATCGGCCATACTTTGGGATCGGCGATCCTGGCGCCAAAATGCTCACGCAGCCTTGTTTCATTACGGACCTGGAGCGATTGCCACAGGTCTCTGGGAAATTGGTCGATCCGCGTCTGGATGAAAAAGAGACGCGCGGGGACATCGAGGATCGCGCCGATGGTTTCCAGCTCCGAGCGCATAATTGGGCCGGTAGAGTTGAGGACATAGATCACGGACTTCGCCTGTCGAATCAAGCGCCAGGTAACCCCATGAGAGGCGGCATAAGGTAAGCCTGGTCCAAACCCCTCCAGCCCGAGCCCAGGCGTATCCAGCAAGCTGACACCGTCAGGCAGATAGAGCGCTGGCACATCGACCTCGATCCAGCGAATCGACCAATCGGACCGAGAAATGCCCGCCTTGCCAGCCCAACCATAGGATCCATAGCGGGGCAGATCCTCAGCCGTGATCATCTGTGTGGAGTCATCCTCGAACCGCAAGCGATAACCCGAGCGCCGCGCCTTGGTAACCAAAAAACCCTGGCTGGTGGCGATGTCGACATCGGTCGGCAGAAGCGGTTGCCCGATCAGGGCATTGATGAAACTGCTCTTCCCAGACTTGGCCTCCCCCACCACCGCAACGGAATTGTGCTTCGGCTCCAACATCTTCGGAGCCACGACTGACTTGCTCCCCGGATCTGATTGTTCCAGCTCACTCGAATCCGAATCGGCGGCTTCAGAAATACTCACTGGTCCTACTGGCGTACCCATGGATGCTCGTCCTCGATCGGCTCAAAGTGCCATGCAGTCGCGATTGCTGCCTAAGAGGAGGAACGGACAACTGCGCGTGATCCGTCATCAGTGGCAAGAAAACACACGATCAGCACTTAGGCTGGCGGCTGGCCGGGACCGCGAGCGGGCGCGGCGTCGCCGGAGACAGAACCCCAAAATCGCGCGTAGCGCCGCTGCGCGGCGCCTCAGTGGGCCGGGTGTCAGTGATCCAGCGCTCAGCCGCCCAGCGTCCAGCTATTCGATGGGGGCGCCACAACACACCCGAAACCCGAAGTTGTCGCTGCGGCTACCGGCGGCGTAGAGGGCGGCGGTAGGCGGCGCGGCACCCCTCCGGGTTGCCGCGCCAGGAGCCGCCGCGCAACACGCGGGACACAGCCGTGTCCCCCTCGCCAGTGAACACCGAGACCAACGACTTGAAGAAGCCGCCCGAGTTGGGAAGCGCGCCGCCGCCGCGCTCCCAGGCCGACCCGTCCGCCGGCGCACCCGCATAGCCCCCGTGCCACTGGTCCTGGCACCATTCCCACACGTTGCCATGGACCTGATAGAGGCCGAAAGGATTGGGCTGGAAGCTGTCCACCGGCAGGGTGCGCTGGCGGTACTCACCCTCGGGGCCATCGGCGTAAGTAAAGTTTCCATCGTAGTTGGCCAGACTGGGATCGATCCGGTCACCCCACCAGAACGCCGTCGTGGTCCCGGCCCGCGCGGCGTATTCCCATTCGGCCTCGCTCGGCAGTCGATAAGACTTCCCGGTCTGCTGGCTGAGCCAGACGCAATAGGCCACGGCATCGACCCAGGAGACGTTGATCACCGGGCGCCGACCGCGGCCCCAGCCTGAATCGGATGGTTTGTCGCGCCCGGTCTTGGTACAGAACCGATCGTACTCCTCGAAGGTCACGGCGAAACAGCCGATCGCAAAAGGCCGAGCAAGGGTCACCGGGTGCTGGGGGCCTTCATCCTCGAAGCGCTCGGGCTCGCGCTCGGGCGAGCCCATCCGAAACCGCCCCGGCGGGATGACCACCAGCTCCGGCCCCTCGCCGCCGTCCTGGAGCCGATGCCGAAAGACGACCTCCACGCCCAGCGCCGCCGCCGTCTCGCGCTGCAGCCGCTGGACCACCTCCGCCGATTGGCCGTGCAGGTCCTGGACGCGCGGCACGGAGGGGCGCCGATGCCTATCTCGTTGCTGGCTCCGCGCCAGGCGCGCCTCCTTGGTCTCGCCCAACGCTTCACGCTCGATCGCGCCCGCCGCCTCGGCGTCGAGCCGCAGCGCCTCGGCCAGGGCGGCCAGCCGCGCGACGGCGGCCGCGTCCAGGGTCTCGCCCGACCCGGCCTCCGAGACCGCCGCGCGATAACGCGCCAGCCGCTCGGGCCGATCATCGGGCGGCGGGACCGGCCGGGGCGCCCAGATGCGCGCGGCCACGTAGGCCGCCCCCAGCGCCACCGCCACGTCGGCGTACTGGGTGCGGCGCGCCTCCATCCCCAGCGCCTCCTCGAGCGCGCGCCGAATCAGCGGGATGCGCGCCGAGCCGCCGATCAGCACCAGGGTCTCCACGGCACAGCCCTGCGTGCTCGCGGCACGCGCCAGCTCCGCCGTCAGGCGCACGGTGAAATCCACCCGCTCGCGGATCAGGTCCTCGAAGACGGCGCGGGTGAGCTCATGCCGGAAGAACCGACCCGGCCGCACCAGGCTGCTGAAGCGCGCCTTGTCGTGCACCGAGAGATTCTCCTTGCGCTTGCGGCAGTCGCGCAGGAATTTGCGGTTGCGCCCCGTCGCGTCGAGCGGCTCGCCCGACTCGCGCTGGGCCTCGGCGTCGCACCAGTCGTAGAGTGCCGCGTCGAAGTCGTCGCCGCCGCAGCGGCGCAGTCCCTTGGGCTCCATCGCCAGCTCGAAGCCGTCCTCGCTCTCGCGTAGCAGGGCCAGGTCGAAGGTGCCGCCGCCCAGGTCGTAGACCAGCACATGGCGCCCGACCGCTTGCCCCGCGCGGCTGTAGGCCAGCGCCGCCGCCACCGGCTCGTCCAACAGCTCGACCTCGGCGAAGCCGGCCAGGCGCGCCGCCTGGGCGATGGCGTCGCGCTCCAGGGCATCGAAGGCGGCCGGGCAGGTTACCACCGCGCGTGTCACGGGCGCGCGAAAGTGCAGCTCCTCGGCGTCGCGCTTGAGCTTGGCCAACACCGCCGCGGCCACCTCGACCGCCTTCACCCGCCGCCCCGGCAGCGCCAGGGTCGGGGCGTTGACCAGCTCGCGCTTGATGCTGGTGACCACCCGCCG
>JANQFI010000066.1 GCA_028277905.1 Chromatiaceae bacterium
ACGGGGGGCTTCGAGCTGCTGGACGCCTACTTCGCCGCGGACCCTGTGCCGCCGCCGCCCGAGGCCTTCGCCGCCCTCACGCCCCAGGCCATGGCAGAGCATGCCCTGAAGAAGCAGGATCCGGCCCTGGACGACCCCTTCTTTGCCCGCTGTGGCGCGGTCCGCGAGGCCCTGGAGTCCATTCACGGCGACCTGCGTGCGGCCGCGCTGGCGGACGCCGCCGACTTCTCCCGGGGCCAAGTCCGGCAGGCCAAGGCGGACGGCGGGCTCTTGTCCTATGACGACATGCTGATCCACCTGCGCGATGCCCTGGCGGGACCCGGCGGTGCCGCGCTGGCGCGGGGCATCACCGAGCGCTTCCCGGTGGCCATGATCGACGAGTTTCAGGACACGGACCCGCTGCAATGGGACATCTTTCGCCGGCTCTATATCGACGGACCAGGCCGCAGCCTGCTGCTTATCGGTGATCCCAAGCAGGCCATCTACAGCTTCCGCGGTGGCGACATCTTCACCTACATGGCAGCGCAGCGGTGCCTCGGCGCCGGAGCTCGCTCGACGCTGCTGCGCAACTGGCGCTCGACGCCGGCCGTGGTGCGGGCCGTCAATGCCGTGTTTCTGCGCCGGCAGCGGGACGCCTTCGTCTTCGGCGAGACCATCGGCTTCGCGCCCAGCGATGCCGCGGACAAGGCACATCAACACCTCGTCGAGGCCGATGCCGACCGTCCGGCACTGACCCTCTGGACCCTGCCCTGTGTCCCCGACAAGCAGGGGGAGCCGAAGGTGCCCAGCAAGGACGAGGCCACGAGCTTGGCCCACGCCGCCGTCGCGCAGGAGATCCTGCGGCTGCTCGCGGGTGCCCGGCGCGGCGAGGTGCAGCTGGTGCAGCGCGACGGGAGCGGCGCCGTCTCGGCGCAGCGGGCGTTGCAACCGAAGGACATCGCCGTGCTGGTGCGCACCCGCCGCGACGGCAGCGCATTGCGCCAGGCGCTGGCTGTCCGGGGCGTCGCTGCCGTGTCGGTATCCCGCGATAGCGTTTACGCCAGCGACGAGGCGGCAGCGCTGGAGCCGCTGCTGGCGGCCGCGCTGAGCCCGCGCGAGCGCCGGCTCGCCAGCCGCGCGCTGGCCTCGGAGCTGCTCGGCCTCGGCTATGCCGAGATCGCGCGCGTCGCCGGCGACGAGCTCGCCTGGGCCGGCTGGGTGGATCAGCTGCTGGGCCTGCACCAGGCTTGGCAGCGGCAGGGCTTCATGGCCATGTTCCAGCGGCTTCTGTGGCACACCGGACCGACAGGCATCTGCATCGCCGAGGCCCTCGCGGCCGGCGGCGACCCCGAGCGGCGGCTCACCAATCTGTTGCACTTGGGGGAGCTGTTGCAGCAGGCCGCCCGCGCCCAGGCCGGCATGGACGCGCTGGTCCATTGGTTCCGCACCCAGCGCCGCGAGCAGCAGGCCGAGCAGGCCGGCGATGAGCTGCAACTGCGCCTGGAGAGCGACGCCGGCCTGGTGCAGATCCTCACCCTGCACGCCGCCAAGGGGCTCCAGTACCCGGTGGTGCTCCTGCCGGACCTGTGGAACTGCAGGATCACGAACCCCAATCATCCACTGCGGTTTCATCGCGAGGCCGACGGCAAGCCCTGTCTGGATATCGGCTCCGACGACCACGCCGCCCACCTCTGCCTCGCCGAGCGCGAGCGCCTGGCCGAGGACGTGCGCCTGGCCTACGTGGCGCTCACCCGGGCCGAGTCGGCCGTCTATGTGGTCTGGGGCCGTGCTGGCAGCGCGAGCCATGGTGCCGACGCCGGCCGTGCCGCCCTGGGCTGGCTGCTGCACCCGCACCAGGACGCCGCCGCACTCACCGCCGGCCCGCCGGACGCCTTCGCCGGACTCGATACGCTGGATGACGATCTGGCCGCACTGGCGGGGCAGGCGGATGGCAGCATCGCCGTCGAGCCGCTGCCCGAGCCGATCACGCCCGCACGGCTCGCGGCCGTCGACGACAGCCTGCTGCCCAAGGCAAGGCCCTTCGCCGGCCGCATCGACACCAGCTGGCGCATCACCAGCTTCTCTGCGCTGAGTCGGGACCTGCACGCCGATGCAGCTGGCCTCGGCGAGCGCATCGACGACGAGTCGGCGGCAACCCGGCCCGAGGTCGAGCCGACCGATCCGACAACCGCCGACGACGACCCGGCGCTGCGCTTCCCGGCCGGCAGCGACGTCGGCACCTTTCTGCACCTGCTGCTGGAGTACCTGGACTTCACCGGCGACATCGGCGCGCAGGCGGAGCGGCTCAGTGCCCGCTTCGCGGCCCGCTTCGGGCTGGACCACCGGCACCATGGCGCGGACACGGCCCTGCTGCTGCAGCGCACGGTGCAGACCCGGCTCACCGGCGACGGCCTGCGGCTTGCCGACCTGCCGGGCACGCGGCGCCTGAACGAGCTCGCCTTCGACCTCGCCGCCGACCGCGCCGACTTGGGTACCATGAATCGGCTGCTGGTCGAGCACGCCGGACAGCCCTTGCCCGCCCTCACATCGGGGAGCTTCGCCGGCATGGTCACAGGCGTCATCGACTTGGTGCTCGAGCACGCCGGTTGCTTCTACATCGCCGACTACAAGAGCAACCTGCTGGGCCCAAGCTTCGACGACTATGCGCCCGCGGCCCTGGCTGCGGCGATGCTGGCGCGGCGCTATGACCTCCAGTACCTGCTCTACACCCTGGCGCTGCACCGCTACCTCGGCGGTCGGCTGCCAGGCTACGACTACGAGCGCCACCTGGGCGGCGTCTTCTATCTCTTTCTGCGCGGCATGCGCCCGGAGACCGGCCCCGAGCGCGGGGTCTTCTTTACCCGCCCGCCGCGGGCGCTCATCGAGGCGCTGGACCGCCAGGTCTTTCCCTGGGGCAACGCCGCCAGCGCGGGCGAGGCGCCCGGGACTGGCTCCCCCAGAGGTCGCTCCCGATGACCCCGTCCCTGCAGGTGCTGATGGAGACCGGCCGGCTGCCGCCGCTGGCCTATTACTTCGCCCGCTTCATCGCCGGCGGCTGTGGCGCAGGCGAGGACAGCGTCCTGGCCCTGAGCGCGGCCCTGGTGAGCGCGCGGGGCCTGGATGGCGATGTCTGCGTCGAGCTACCCACGCAGGCGGGGCGGGTGCTGTTCGCGGAAGATGCGCGTACCGATGCCGGCGGACCCGTTGCCCCCGCCCTGGCGGACTGGCTCACCGCGCTGCGGGCTTGCACCTGGGTGGGTGCGCCGGGTGCCCGGGCGCCCCTGATCCTGGACGGCGAGCGGCTCTACCTCGGCAAGTACTGGCACTTCGAGGCCCGGGTGGCCGCGGCGCTGCTGGCTCGTTTGACGCCTTTAGTGGATCTGGACGCGGTGCGGCTCGCGGACGGCCTGGCGCGGCTCTTCCCGGCGCCCGGCGGCAGCACCGACGACAGCGCCGAGCCGGACTGGCAGCGAATCGCCGCCGCCATCGCCGTCACCCGCCGCTTCGCCGTCATCTCCGGCGGCCCCGGCACCGGCAAGACCACCACCGTGGTCAAGGTGCTGGCGTTGCTGCTGGAGCAGGACTCCGACCTGCGCATCGCACTGGCCGCGCCCACCGGCAAGGCCGCGGCGCGGCTCAGCGAGTCCATCGGCACGGGCAAAGCCGGGATCGCGGCGGCAGGCAGCCTGGCGCAGGGCATCCTCGCGCGCATCCCGGAGCAGGCGCAGACCATCCATCGGCTCCTGGGCTACGGCGCCGGCGGCCCCTTTCGGAACGATTTCCGGCGCGACGCCGACAACCTTCTGCCCCTGGACTGTCTGGTCGTGGACGAGGCCTCCATGATCGACCTGCCGCTGATGGCCAGGTTGCTGGCGGCGCTGCCGGGGTCGGCCCGGCTGGTCCTGCTTGGCGACCGGGACCAGCTCGCGTCCGTGGAGGCGGGCAATGTGCTTGGCGACATCACGGGTCGCGGGCAGCCGATCCGCTACGTCGCCGAGCAGACGCGGCTGCTGCTCCGGGCTGGGGCGGTGCCTGCCGCGGTGCTGGCCGAGTCGCCGGGGGCCGAGCCCAGATCATCCGCGTCAGACCCAGCCGGCTCAGGCCCGGCCATGTCAGACCCAGAGGTGCCAGACCCAGCTGCCGGCGATGATCCGCCGCCGATCGCCGCCGCCGTCGCCTTGCTCCGCGTCAGCTGGCGATTCGGTGCCGGCAGCGGCATCGGCGCCCTGGCGCGGGCGGTGAACGCAGGCGACGGTGCCGCGGCGCTGGACCTGCTGGACGGCGCCGCGCACCCGGACATCACCCGGCTGGAGCCCACCGCGGATGCCCCGAGCCCGGCGTGCATCGACTGGGCGCTGGCACGCTTCGCGCCCGTGCTCGACGCTGATGACCCCGAGGCCGCGCTGGAGCAGCTGGAGCGCGCGCGTGTGCTGGCGGCGCTGCACCGTGGCCCCTTCGGCGTCGAGGCCCTGAACGCCCGTATCACCGAGCGGCTGCGTGCCGGGCATAGGCTTGCGAGCCCAGGGGGCGGCGACGGGCTCTATCACGGCATGCCGATCATGGTCACCGCCAATGACTACGAGGTGGACCTCTACAACGGCGACGTCGGCCTGCTCTGGTCGGATCGGGCGTCAGATCTGGGGTCAGATCGGGGGCCCGATGGGGCGCGCCGAGGCGGCTGCCGGGAAGACGGGCAGCGACAAGGCGGTAGAGGGGACACGGCCGGTCGGCTTCGTGCCCACTTCCGCGCCGCGGCGGGCGGCCTGCGCTCCCTCTCGGTACGCCAGCTCCCACCCCACGTCTGCGCCTATGCCCTCACGGTGCACAAGAGCCAAGGCTCCGAGCTCGACGACCTGTTGCTCGTGCTGCCGCCGGAGCCGCACCCGCTGGCGACCCGCGAGCTGCTCTATACCGCTGTCACCCGCGCCCGCAAGCGCGTGACTGTCCACGCCGGCAGCGCGGCCTTGCTGCAAGCCTGCGCCAGTCGCGTGCAGCGCACCTCTGGCCTGGCCGAGCGCCTCGGCTGGCCGCCGAGCCCTTAGGCGATTTCTGTCAACAAACATACCGCGTGGCTTGTCTTTTCGCCCGCCTTCTGCGTCGTTGCGCGCGTTGCAGGTCAGCCGGCACGGTTGCGGACCAGGAACCTATCCAATGGAGAACACTGTGATGCGCTGGGTCCCCAATGCACTCACCCTCTCGCGTCCGGTCCTGCTCCTGCCCATGATGCTGCTGCTGGCCCTGGGCGGAGCCACCGGAGCCCGGTGGTCGCTCGGGCTGTTCCTGCTGGCCTCCGTGACCGATTTCTTCGACGGCTGGCTGGCGCGGCGGCTCGACTGCGCGTCCAACCTCGGCGTCTTTCTGGACCCGCTCGCGGACAAGGTCTTTGCCAACGTCCTGCTGGTCTTCCTGGCCGCGCGCCACCCGGACTGGGTGCCGCTGTGGGTGGTGCTGCTGCTCATCGCCCGCGAGTTTGCCGTGCAAGGCTTCCGCAGCATGGCCCCCTGCGTCGGCGTCGTCATCGGCACCGGCCAGCTCAACAAGCTCAAGCTCGTCTTCCAGCTCAGTGCCTGCGGCACCGCACTCGGCGGACTGGCCTGGCCTGCCGCGGCCCAGGTGCTGAAGCCGCTAACCTGGGCCGCCTTGGCGCTCGCGCTCGCGGCCGCTCTGTGGTCCATGTTCACGCTGTTCCGTGACAACGCCGACCTGTGGCGCCGCGCCCCGTTGACGATGGAGAGGCGCTAGCCGCAGTGTCCCGTCCCCCCGCGGACGCAAAGGTCCCAGGGAAGGGACGTCGCCGCCTGGTGCAGTAGTGCGAATGTCCCGAGACCGTCTCAGGTCGTTGTCGCTGTCGTTGTCGTGATCGCCGTCTCACCCTGCGGATATTCGATTACGATTGCGATAACGACAACGAGGGGGTCCCGTCTCGGAACTTCCGCAGCAAGGCACTAGGACCTGGTGGTCATCAGCAAGCACGGCCATGGCCGGCCCAAGGGCACCCTGATGGGCGATACTGCCCAGCGCGTCACGCGCCGCTGCGAGATTCCGCTATAGTGTTCGAGCCTGAAATCCATGGTGGAACCGGGAATTGGTCCAACGCCTGTTTCGTCGTCTGTCTGCCTGGGCGGTTTCGCCGAGTCGCGCGGCATGACGGCAATCGGTGGGATGGCCCGGAGAAGCAAGGCGCAGCAAGATGCAGGAGACGTAGGCATGAGATCGCCATTTGCACCTATCATCCGCGGGTTGCTCGCGGCTGCCTTTCTCCTTGCGCCCATCGGCATGCCGTCCGCCGGCACGCGCGATGCGCCGCCGACCAACATACTGGGCATGCCGGTCCTCGCCGCGGACGGCACCCCGATCAACTACTCGAGAGATGCCCTCGATGGCCAGCCCCAGGTCGCCGTCGCGTCGCCGGATCGCCCATCCCAGCGTCCCTCAGCGCAGGGGCAGGCGGCGGTGTGGCAGTACGCCGCATTCGGGAGCGGCATCGGCAAGGCCGGCATCGTCGTCGACGACAGCCAAGGCCAGCCCGAGATCTACCTGGCCGGCTCGACCACGACCTTCGGTGCCGACGACTACTGGTACGCATTGACCTACGACCCAGGCCGCAACGCCTATACCCAGTCCCATGTCAGCCGCTATTTTCCCGGGGGCATCCAGCGCCTGGCCATCGGCGACCTGCTTTCGTCCGGGGGCGCCGAGCTGGCCGTGGCACTGACCGATGGCCAGGTGGTCGTCGTGGATGCGCAAAGCCATCGCGCGTTGGGCATGATCGCGACGACGGCCACCAGCCTGAACGCTATGACGCTCGCCGACATCGATGGCGACGAGCTCGACGAGATCCTCCTGGCGACCGCGTCGAGCCTGTTGGTCTATGACGGTGACGGGAATCTCGTCTGGGACCTCGTCGGCGTCGGCGGCGACGATCTGATTGCGGCGCAGCTGGATGCCGATCCGGCGCTGGAGATCGCGTTGACGGACGGCACGATCGTCGATTCCGCAACCCGCTCGGTGCAATGGCGTCACCCCGGCGGCTTCGGCTTCCGACTCCAGGCAGCGGACATCGACGGCGACGGCATGGATGAGCTGGTGGCCGCGGAGACCTGGAGCTTCGTCTGGGCCTATGACGTCGATACCGAGCAGGCCAAGTGGTCACTGCCGGCCGGCGACATCGACGCCATCCACCTGGCCGAGGTCGACGGGGACAGCAGCATCGAGCTGTTGCTCGGCGAAGGGCAGTGGGGCGATGTGCTGGTCTACGACACGGTCACGCTGGCGCTGGAGGCGTCCATCGACAATCCCCAGCACGGCGTGACGCGCATCTGCACCGCGGACGTGGACCAGGACGACGTCCTCGAGCTGTTGTGGGGCGCCGGCGCCACCAGTACCGTTGAGGACCACCTTTACGTGGCCGACATGCCGAGCGGCACGATCGAGTGGCAGAACATCCACCTCGATGGCCCCTTCCTGGGGCCGCGCTCCGGCGATCTGGACGGCGACGGATTGCCGGAGCTGGTCACGGCGACCTGGGAATCCGAGTCGGGCTATGGGAGCGGCCGCATCCTGGTGTTCGACGGCAGCACGCTCGCGCTGCGCGCGATCTCCGACGGCATCGTCGGTGATCTCGCCTGGACCGGCGCCCACGACCTGGAGCTTCGCGACGTCGACGGCGACGAGCGGATGGAGATCCTCGTTGCGGCCGACCGCCTCTATGACGGCGTCATCGAGGTCTACGACTTCAGCGCCGATAATCAATTCTCGTTGGCCTGGACCAACGCCGTGCGCCCGGTCGGGGCGCCGTTCTACTCCGTTGACGCGGCGGATGTGGACGGCGACGACCAGATGGAGATCATCGGCGGTGGCGGCCGCCAGCACGCCGGTGCCGACGGTGTGTTTGTTTACGTGTATGACTACGCAAGCGGTCTCGAAGAGTGGCGTTCGTTCCAGCTCGGGGGCCCTTGGGATTCCATCGACGGGCTCGGCGTCATCAATCTCGACCTCGATCCGGCCCTGGAGATCGCCGCGCTGGCCGTCGACGCGGGTGATCTCTATGTCTTCGACGGGGTCAGCAAAATCCAGGAGACGCTGCTGTACGGGGAGTACGAGACCCTGACCCCGCTCACCGTCGCCGGGGGGGCGATCGCGCTGACCGAGGGCAGCGACCTGTCGGTCCTGCGTGACAATGGGGCAGGCTACACGCCGATCTTCGCCCAATCCTTCGGTCCGACCCCCATCGACGGGCTGGCACCGGGTCCCAGCCAGCTGGTCTTGCTGGGCAGCGACGGGGCCTTGTCCGCCTATACCCTGAGCGGTGTCGAGGTCTGGCGCAGCCAGGTCTACGGTGACGTCTTCGGCGCCGATCCATTGTGGCTGCCGACCTCTCAGACCGCGTTCGCGAGCGGAACCTACTCGCTGGCGGGATTCGAGAGGTGATCCGATCGAATGCAAAACCGGACCAGCCGGCCGGAGGGTACTGGATGACCGCTGAGTCAACCGATGGCGGCGATCCACTACCGGTGAGGCGAATGCGTTGCTGCAGGATAATTACCCGCCCCCCTGCGCGTAGACTTTGCCGGAGTGCGCCATCTGGATGGCGAGCAGTGGATTCTAGCCGCGGTAGGCCAAAGTCTCAGACGACCTGATTTCCGGGAATCTACGCCGAGCCCAGTTTCAGCACCAGCCGCAGATGCGTCCGCGGGAAGACTGTCGCCGTCGCGTTCAGCTCCTCGCACAGTTTCTCGATGACCCCATCGGTCGCGGCGTTGGCGCTATGGTGCAAGCGCACCGTGAGTGTCCCCGCCTCGGAATCGGGTAACAGATCGGCCTCGGTGGTGTAGAGCGCACGCAGCAAGCGACGCGCCTCGTCGGGGGCTTGAGGTGCTCGCGCGAGTTATTCGCCATCGCCGTCTCGGCGCGGTAGGCAATCATCGTGATCGTATCGACGAGGTGCTTGGACTGCGTGCTGAGTTGGCGAAAGCGCGCCTCCTCGGGCAGTTCCTCGACGGTGATGTGGTGGGGCGT
>JANQFI010000132.1 GCA_028277905.1 Chromatiaceae bacterium
AGTTGACATCGCCTTGCCTTGCGCATTGTCAGCAACGGTCATCGCTGTGCAGGCTTCCAGGCCGTCCTGAATCGCTGCGCGTTCCAACGCCGAACCGCGCGCGATCTCGAAGAACCGGCGCCGATCAGCGTTGGTTCCCTTGCCGTTGCCTTCGGCGATGTGCAGAGGGATCGACTGAGCGGCGCGCAGCAGTTGGTCGCGCGCGTGGCGATCAGTGCCGCTTAAACGCTTGGCCACTGCGTACGCCCGAGCCAGGTCCCGCATCGACACCCGGTAAACATCGAATTGCTCATGTCCGACATGCATTTCGGTCCCCGGTGACGACAACGACAACGACAACGACAACGATTGTAGACGTTGTGTAGCTTATTCTTGATTCGTCCCTTAGAGCGGGTCGGGCACGAAGGTCAGCACATTGCCGTTGATACAGAAGCGCTTGCCGGTAGGCGGTGGACCGTCGCTGAAGACATGGCCCAGATGAATCCCGGAGCTGGCGCTTCGCACCTCGACGCGGCGCATGCCGTGAGAGTTGTCCTCGTGCAGTGTGATGGCGCCTTCGATGGGCGCGAAGAAGCTCGGCCAGCCGGTACCGCTCTGGAACTTGGTGTCGCTGCGGAACAGCGGTGCACCAGTGACGGGATCGACGAAGACCCCGGGGCGCTTCTCATCCAGGTGCGAGCCAGTAAAGGCGCGCTCGGTGCCTTGCTCGAAGGCGATCCGCTGCTGCTCCGGCGTCAGAACCTGGAAGCCGAGCCACTGCCAGAAGCGCTCCTTATCGCCCTTGTAGCCGGTGTAGCGCGCGAGCTCCCGGCCCTTTGCGAACAGGACCGTGGTCGGGGTTGCGAACAAGGCCTTGTCCAGCATCCAGCCCTTCGGTGGCTTGGTGCTGAAGGTCGCTGTCACCGGGACCTGTGACGACCACCCATCCAGCACCTCGGCACGAAACAGCTTGCAGTAGGGGCAGTCCTCGGCCTCGAACACGATGAGCTGGAGGTCGAAGTCCAGGGCGTCGGCGTCGAGCGGCGCCGCTCGCGCCACCGCGCGGGTCGCGCCCGGGGCGCCCGGATAGGCGACGCCGGTGCCGCCGAGACCGCAGTAACCCTTAGGATTCTTCTCAAGATAGTCCTGATGATAACGCTCGGCGCGGTTGTAGTTCCGCAGCGGCGCGATCTCGGTGGTGATGGGGCCATAGCCCGCGGCGGTGAGCGCCCGCTGATAGGCGTCGCGTGTGACCAGCGCCGCCTCGCGCTGCTCGGCGTCGGTCCAGTAGATGGCGCTGCGGTAATTGCTGCCCAGGTCGTTGCCTTGACGGTCGCCCTGGGTGGGGTCGTGGCTCTGCCAGAAGCCCATCAGCACAGCCTCCAGCGACACCTGTTCCGGGTCGAAGGTCACCTTCACCACCTCGGCATGGTTGCGCTCATTGGATCGACCGCGCTGGATAGCCTGCTCGAGGCTCAGCACATCCCGGTAGCCCACCCGCCTGGCATCGCCACCGGCGTAGCCGGACTCCACGTCCAGCACACCCGGAATCTCGGACATGCGCTTCTCCGCGCCCCAGAAACAGCCCATGCCGAGCACGATGAGCTCCGGGGCGGCGAGGGCCTGCACCGGCGCGGCCAGCGCCAGCACCGTCAGAAGTAAGCCTGTGCTTCGATTCATCAGTCTCGTCTCGTGGTCTTGCTTGGTGGCTCCTGGGACCAGTGGAAGGGTCCGCTTGTTTCAACAGCGCAGGTCCGCAGCAGGCTCGCGGTGGGGGCACAGGCGCATCTCCGCAGTCCTGTCCCTCGGGGCGGCGTCCCCACCGCAACAACCAGCCCGGCCTGCCGAGGTCCCGGCCCGACCGGACTTCAGCCCGCCGCAGAAGAGCTATCCTTCAACTAGGACCGCAAGACTGTCGTACGGAGGAAACCATGTTGCTCAAAGACCAAGACACCGGAAAGCTCGTCGAGGTACTCGCGCTGCGCGATCTCTACAGCCCCACGCAGGCGACCGTGATCGGCCGCCTGCACTATGGTGAGGAGGCACAGGACCCGGCCCATTACCACAAGGCCAAGCTGAGGTTCGCGTCCGGTGAGTCGCTGCCGCGCTGCTGGACGGATCCGCACTACCGCGACGCGGAGCTGCGGGCCGCACGCCATCACGGCAAGGCCGCCTGAGCGCCCTTCCCCCTGCCTGCTGCCGGGCGCCGCGCCAGGGCCGCATCTGGACGGCGTCCACCTGGTGGGCGGGTCCACCGCGCCCATCCTGGTCGCGGAACAGCACAGCTGGCAGGGTCAAGGCGACGGCGGCCCATGTCGCGGATGATCTCAGCGGCCAATGCGGCGCACCCGTACCGCCTCCTCCCGCTCCAGCTCCTCCAGTGCATTGTCGATGAGGGCCAGGCGCGCCTCCATCTCCGGCAGCAGCACGTCCTCGAGCGCCCTGGCGCGGCGGGCAGTGCGGAGATACTCCAGGCGCAGGCGCTCCAGGTTACCGGTCAGCACCGCCAGCCGCGCGGCAATGGGCATCAGGGCCGTGAAGGTCGCGCGGCAGAGGTCCGCCTCCGGGCTGCGGTTGGCCGGAGCCTCTCCAGCCAGATCGAAACCGGGATCGAGATCAGGATCGAGAGCTGGATCGGAACCCATGGACTCGGAGCGCCGAGCGCCACTGGCTTCCCGGACGCCAACCGCCGCCGGCACCGCCGTCTCGATCCGCACCCCGAGCACCGAGCGGCTCTCGGTGGCAAGCCCACAGGGCGCCGCCAGAGGTGGATAGAGGGACAGCTCCTCCAGTCCATGGCGACCCACCGCTGCCCGCAGCGCCTCCCGCGCCGCGGCGTCCACCGCCCGCCAGTGCGCCAGGATGGCGTCGTAGTCGCGCAGGTTGGCGAGTATCTCCGCCGCAAGGATCAGCCGCTTCTCGTCCAGGAAGCGATAGCCCTCCTGCATACCGGCGCGCTCCGCCTGCAGCTCCAGGAAGGCGCTCTGCGTGGGCACCAGCTCCCGGTCGGTCATCTGCGGCCGCCGTCCGGAACGCGCTCAGGACCGCGCCGGCTCGCGCACCGGCTCGGCCTCTGCCTTCTCGGTATCCAGGTCGATCATTGCATCGCGATCGCCGTCGAGGTCGGGAGCCGATGTCCGGTAGTCGCGCCCAGCCTTGCCGATCCCGTCGCCGAGATGCGCCTCGATCTGCGCATCCGCAAGTCTCGTGAGCTCCTGCCGCGGCAGCCCCCGCAGCGCCTGCCAGCCGGCCTCCATGCTCTGTGCCAGGCTGCGGCGGCTGCCCTGGGCAACCACGTCGGTCTCGAATCGGTGGGCGAACCCGAGGTACAGCCGGTCGGTCTCGGACAGCCCCTCCTCGCCGACCACGCTCGCCAGGATGCGGGTCTGCTGCGCCTGGGCATAGACCGCGTAGAGCTGGGCGGCCAGCGCCGGGTGGTCCGAGTCCGTCAGGCCCTCGCCGGTGCCGTCCTTCATCAGCCGCGACAGGCTCGGCAGCACGCGTATGGGCGGGTAGAGGTCGCGGCGATGCAGCTCGCGATCCAGCACCAGCTGGCCCTCGGTGATATAGCCGGTGAGGTCAGGGATCGGGTGGGTGATGTCGTCGTTGGGCATGGTGAGGATCGGCACCTGGGTCACCGAGCCCGCCCGCCCGCGGATGCGCCCGGCACGCTCGTACAGGGTCGCGAGGTCCGAGTACATATAGCCGGGATAGCCCTTGCGGCTCGGCACCTCGCCGCGGCTGGCCGAGACCTCGCGGAGCGCCTCGCAGTAGTTGGTCAGATCCGTCAGGATCACCAAGACGTGCTTGCCTTCCTCGAAGGCAAGGTATTCCGCCGCCGTCAATGCGAAGCGCGGCGTCAGCAACCGCTGCGCGCTGGCGTCCGACGCCAGGTTGAGGAACAGGACCGTCCGCGCCTGCGCCCCGCCCTGCTCCAGCGCGCTGCGGAAGAGCTCCGCGCTGCGATGGGGGATGCCGATGCCGGCGAAGACGATGGCGAAATCGTCCTCTGCGCCCAGCCCCCTTGTGCCAGCCCCCGTGGCAAGCGCCGTCCGCGGCAGGCGCGCATTGCAGGCGATATCCACCGCAATGCGGTCGTGTGGCAGCCCGCCGCCCGAGAACAACGGCAGCTTCTGTCCCCGCACCAGGGAGCTCATCAGGTCGATGGCCGTGAAGCCCGTTTCCAGGAATTCGCTCGGCGCCTGCCGCGCGGACGGCTTCAGCGGCAGCCCATCCACCCGAAACGCCTGCCGCGCCGCCAGTGGTGGCCCGCCATCCAAGGGCTTGCCGACACCGTTGAACACCCGGCCGAGCAGCCCGGGCCCCACGTGGAAGCGCAGCGGCTCGCCGAAGAATCTGACGCGCGCCCCATCGATCCGCAGCCCCGCCGTGTCGTCCAGCATCTCCACCGTCACGCTGCCCTCGTCCAGCGCCGCGATACGCCCGAGCCGCACTCGTGCGCTCGCGTCCTCCACCTCCACGGCCTCGTTCAGGCCGACATCCACCGTCCGTCGCAGGAACAGCAGCGGGCCATCCACCCGGTTGGCGATGTCCTCGCCGATGAGTCTTGCGTACATCGAAGACGCTACAGGAGTCGTTCAGCCCGTGTTGCGCATCCCCGCCGCAACGGCGTTGATGGAACGCAGCAGGGGGTCCAGCCACTGCTCGTGGTGCGCGCCGTCGTCGCTGCCGCCGGTGTCGGCATGCTCTGTAGTCCCGGCCCGATGGCGACGTAGGAGCGCGATCTGCAGATGGTTCAGGGGGTCCAGGTAGGTGTTGCGCCGTGCCAGCGACAGCTGCAGGTCGGGGGTCTCTTCCATCAGTCCGTGGAGGCCGGCGACGTTGAGCACCTGTGTGCGGGTACGCTCGTACTCGGCGGCGATGAGGCCGTAGATGCGCGCCGCAGGGCCGGCGTCGGTGGCGAGCTGGGTGTAACTGGCGGCGATGTGCATCTCCGCCTTGAACAGGGACATCTGGATATTGCTGAGGAGCGCCCGAAAGAAGGGCCACTCGTGGTACATCTTCTGAAGCTTGGCGAGGCGCTCCAGGTCGCCACCGCGCCAGCGCTCGATGGCGCTGCCGATGCCGTACCAGGCCGGCAGCGTGTGCCGGGACTGCGCCCAGCCGAACACCCAAGGGATGGCGCGGATGGAGTCGAGCGAGCGGTCGGCCTGCTTGCGGTGCGATGGCCGCGAGCCGATGTTCAGCAAGGCGATGGCATCGACCGGCGTGACCTCGTAGAAGTAGTCCAGTAGTCCCTCGGCGTCCACGAGGGCGCGGTAGGCGTCCTCACCGTAACGGGCGAGCTCCGCCATGATGCCGAGGTAGTCCCGGCGCGGCGGCTCCGGCGGCTCGATGACGCAGCGGCTGGCCTTGATCAGCCCGCTGATGCCCATGGTGAGCTCGTACAGGGCGGTCTCGGGGTTGGCGTATCGATAGGAGAGCACCTCCCCTTGCTCGGTGAACTTGATCTGCCCGTGCACGGTGTCGTCGGGCTGCGACAGGATGGCCTCGTGCGTGGGGCCGCCGCCGCGGCCGATGGTGCCGCCACGGCCATGGAACAGCCGGCACTGGACGCCACGGCCTTCCGCGAGCGCGACGATCTTCTCCTGCGCCTCGTAAAGACTCCAGGCGGAGGAGAGGATGCCGCCATCCTTGCAGGAGTCCGAATAGCCGAGCATCACCTCTTGCAAGTTGCCCGACGCCGCCAGCAGCGCTGCATAGGTCCGGTTGTCGAACAGGGTCGACATCACCAGGTCGATGTGCGCCAGGTCCTCGATGGTCTCGAACAGCGGTGCGATGCGAATCTCGCAGTGCCAGCCCTGGGGCGTCCTGCCCGCGAGCCCGGCGAGGCGGGCCAGCAACATCACCTCCATCACCTGGCTCGCGCTGTGGGTCATGGAGATGACATAGGCGCCGAATACCCGTTCGCTGATCTCCGCACGCATCCGGGCCATGACCTCGAAGACCTCCAGCGTCTCCCGTGTCTCCGGGGTCAGGGTGCCCTTGTCGACATGGAAGGGATGCGGATGGGCGATGGCCTCGGCCAATGCCATCAGCTTCTGCTCTTCCGTGAAGGCCTCGTAGAAGGGCGCCCCCGGCTGGCGGGCGAACAGCTCCGTCACCGCCGCCCTGTGCCGGGTGGACTCCTGGCGGATGTCCAACTGCACGAGGTGGAACCCGAAGCTCTCCACCAAGCGGATCAGGTCGGCGAGCGGCCCCTCGGCGGCGCTGGCATCGCCATGGCTCATCAGCGAGTCGCGGATCAGATACAGGTCCGCCAGCAGCGGCCTCTCGTCGTCGTAGCCCTTGACCGTATCCGTGGGCGCCTCCGGATGCAGGATGCGCGCATGGACGCGCGCCAGGTTTGCCTCCAGGCGGTGGCGCATGATGGCGAGCTTGCGCCGGTAGGGCTCGTGGAAGTAGCGCCTTGGCGTCTGCCCCATGGCGCCGAGCCAATAGTCCTCGTCGGCGTCCAGGCTGTCCAGGAAGGCGGGAGACGGCTGCACCAGGGTATTGGAATGGCTGAGTACGCGGGTCAGCGCCTCGACCCGGCGAATGTACTCGGTGAGCGCCACCTCAGAGTGCATGCGCACCGCCAGCGTCGTGGTATCCGGCTTCACGAAGGGGTTGCCGTCGCGGTCGCCGCCGATCCAGGAGCCGAAGCCGACAAAGCTCGGCACGCGGATGCCGGCATCCGGCCCGAAGGCTCGCCGCGCGGAGCGCTCGAGGTTGCGGTACACCAGCGGCAGGGTTTCAAACAGGGATGCATGAAAGAAGTACAGCCCCTGGCGCACCTCGTCCATCACCTGCGGCTTGTGCACCCGCACCTCGTCCGTCTTCCAGAGGATCTGGATCTCGCGCAGGATCTCGGCCATGCGGTCCTGCTGCTCCTCCTCGTTCAGCACCGAGCGCCGCCAGTTCAGCATCAGCAGAAAGATGCGCCGCTGGGTTTCCAAGGTCGTGCGCCGCTTGGCCTCCGTCGGATGCGCCGTGAGCACCGGGAGGTACAGCAACCGGTCCAGCAGCGCCTGGAAGCGTTCAGGCCCGATGCCGTCCTCCGCTAACTGCCGCAGCGTGTGGTCGAAGGAGCCACGCCAGAGCCTGCCGCCGGCGCTGATACGCGCGCGCCTGGCGAGATAGCCATGCACCTCCTCGGCGATGTGCACCAGCGAGAAATAGATGGTGTAGGCGCGGATCACCTCCGACAGTGTTTGCGGGTCCATCTGGTCGATGCGCTTCATCAGCTTGGCGCGCAGATCCGGGTCGTCCTGCGCCCGCAACGACAAGAAGCCGTCGCGCAGCCGCTCAACGATGACCAGCACCCGCTTGCGGCTGTGCTCGCGCAACACCGCCCCAAGCAGGTTCGCGAAGAGCCTGATGTCCTGCTCGGCGCTCGGGGTCGAAACGACCAGGCTCTCGGTCGCGTCGGTGGCAAGCTCGTTCATGGTGCGGGTACTGCGGCGGGGGCCGATGCAAGGGGACCGGGCACATCGGCTGCATGGGGGCGTCAGTCTAACCCGCAGCCCCGGCGTGGCAAAGACCGCGGCGGCAGCCGAATCGCCGCCGCCGTTGCCGGTCCGGAGCCCCGAGTCGCGCCGCGGAGGCCGCAACCGCTCAGCCCGCGCAAGCACAACGTCCATACTCCGCAAGCTTTCAATGCAACGATTCTTATGTTACGAATTTATGACAAACCCGACGCCGGTTCTCGGTATTGTTCCGAGACCACCCATAGGCGCGGGCGTCAGCTCGTCCGGAGATCCACCTCATGCGTCAAGGTCCAAGCAATCCTCGCCGCGTCGCGCGGCGCCCGCTCCTTGCCGGCCCGGTCTTCGTGGCCAGCTCTCTCCTGGGCGGCTGGGTCGCGCTTGCTCTGCCCCTGATGGCGCAGTCAGCCACGCCGCCCACCGTCGCCGCCACCCCGGTCGCCGCCACCCCGGTCGCCGACACCCCGAGCCGAGCCGCCGCCGAGCCTGCCCCCTGCCGCGATCCTTTCGGTGCCGACGCGAGAGGCGCCCATCCGGGAGCCCTCGGCAGCCTTGCCCGGCGATGCCGCGAGCCTGCCGTCGCCGAGCTGCTGGCGATGCGCGCCGAGCATGCCGAGCAGCTGCGTCGACTCCGGGTCATGTCCGGGCTCTTGCGGCCTCGCGGCGGGCACGGCGGGGATACCGACCGCGCGCGCCTCGCTCAATGCCGCATGTACGCGGCACTCGCCGAGGCCTTCGCGGAGCGGCTGCAACGCGAGCGACCATCCGCGCGCGCCGCGGCCTTGGAGCAGCTGAACCTCGCCTACGCCCAGGCGATCCACATCGCCGAGCGCGCCATTGCCGGCCACGAGCGAATCGTCGGACTACCGGACGCTCCCCGCTGAGGCCGCCGACTCGGGCCGCCAGCTCAGGCCGCAAACAGGGCCGCTTGCCATTTTCGCCGCATCGCGCAGACTTCAGTATGGACATTCCCGGACCCCCGGGAAGCCGCGACCCCAATGGAGAGCGCCATGATCGACAGCCACAAGCGCAGGCATGATGACAGCGCAACCGACCGCCTGGTGGACGCCTACGAGGAGATGCTCAAGCGCACCAGGGAGGGCATCGACGAAGCCCGGGAATCCGCCCCCAGGCTGCGCCAGATCCTGGAGAAGGTCCGCGACAACATGGTGGAGCTAGGCGAGCTCACCCGCGAGGAGGCCGCCAAGATCGCCGACTACGTGGAGCGCGACGTGGAGGATGCCGCCCACTGGCTGGTGGAGACCGGCGAGGACCTGCGCGAGTGGTGGCGCTTCGACCTGGAGCTCATCGAGCAGCGCATGCTGGACGCCTTCACCAGCGTCGCCGACCAAACCAGCCTGCAGCTGAGACAGTGGGCCGAGCGCGCCCGCGAGGCGAGCCTGTATCACGCCGGTCAGATCACGGGCCCCGGCACCCTGGTCTGCGACAAGTGCAGCGCCGAGACCCACTTTGCCAAGAGCGGGCGCATCCCGGCCTGCGGCGAGTGCGGCAACCTGAGCTTCCGGCGCCCACAGGCCAGGGACAAGGGCGACACCAGGGGCTGAGTGTCTTAGGCGATTGCCGGAAACAAAGATACCGAATGGCGCAGGATCTTCGCTCGCCTTCAAGGAGCGGCAGCGGGCGCATAGTCGAGCTCTGTGCCCGCTGCCGCGACGCAGAAGGCGGGCGAAAAG
>JANQFI010000133.1 GCA_028277905.1 Chromatiaceae bacterium
AGTTGACATCGCCTTGCCTTGCGCATTGTCAGCAACGGTCATCGCTGTGCAGGCTTCCAGGCCGTCCTGAATCGCTGCGCATTCCAACGCCGAACCGCGCGATCTCGAAGAACCGGCGCCGATCAGCGTTGGCTCCCTTGCCGTTGCCTTCGGCGATATTCAGAGGGATCGACTGAGCGGTGCGCAGCAGTTGGTCGCGCGCGTGGCGATCAGTGCCTGTTAAACCCTTGGCCACTGCGTACGCCCAAGCCAGGTCCCGCATCGACACCCGGTAAGCATCGCGTTGCTCATGTCCGCAATGCATTTCGGTCCTCGGTTACGACAACGACAACGACAACGACAACGACAACGATTGTATAGGTTGTGTAACTTATTCTTGATTCGTTCCTAACGGAGATGCCCAGACCTTGCCTCTAAGCGCATCCGAGGGGTCGCGGTTGCGCTGTCCGTCCAGCTTGGCTCAAGACCCGATCTCGCCGCCGTCTTCTTTGGTGATGACGACCACCGAAGGTCGCGGCGGCATGCCGTCTTGGAAATCGGGCCAGCGGGTGGCCGGCCGCTCGAAGCTGGACTTGCGCCCGAAGCCGGTGAAGGCCTCGGTACCATCGGCGGCGGGGTGCTGGACGGCGACGAACAGGCTGCGGCCATCCGGCGTGAAGCGGGGGCCGCACATCTCCGCGCCAACGGGCACGCGGAAGAACATGCGCCCGGTGCCGCGGCCGGGCCCCTCGGTCTCCAGCGCCCAGATGCCGTCTGCCCCCCCGGAGGTCTTGCTCCAGCCGCGACCCTGATCGGTTGCGATCCAGAGCCGGCCGGCGGGGTCCAGGGCGCAGTTGTCCGGGCAGGCGAACCAGCCGTTCTCGCTGGTGGCCGGGTTCCATTGGGCGGCGACACCCGGCGCCGCGGGGTCGCCGGCGCGCACCAAGATGTCCCAGCGCGCGCTGTCCGCGGCGTGGTCGCCGTCCGAGGGCGTGATCTCCAGCACCTGGCCCCAGAGGTTCTGAGGCCTCGGGTTGGCGGCGTCGGTACGCGGATTGCCGCCAGTGCCGCGCAGCTTGTTGTTGGTGAGGCAGACGTAGACCTTGCCGGTGACCGGGTTGGGCTCGACGTCCTCGGGGCGGTCCAGCGGGGTCGCGCCGAGTGCCGTCGCGGCGGTACGGGCGTCGATCAGCACATCGGCTTGGGACGCGAAGCCGTTGGCCTGGGTGAGCGGCCCTCGCCCGTGCACCAGCGGCAGCCAGGTGAGGCCGCCATCATGAGCGAGCTTGGCGACATAAAGGGTGCCCTGGTCCAGCAGGTCGCGGTTCGCGGCACGGGCGGCAGCGATCCACTGCTCGATGCGCTGGGGGCGGAAATGCACCCGTCCGGCGGCATCGATGCGGCCCGCATAGCTATCCATCGTCGGGTCCATGCGGGCCTCGGGCAGCGGCGTCACCCTGCCGTCAGTGACGAACTTGTACAGGTACTCGAACACCTGGTCGTCGCCGGAGTAGATCACCAGGCGCCCGTCCTTGTTGACGACGCACTCGGCACCCTCGTGCTTGAAGCGCCCGAGCGCGGTCCGCTTGACGGGTGGGGCCTTCGGGTCGAAGGGGTCCACCTCGACGATCCAGCCGAAGCGGTTCGCCTCGTTCGGCTCGGCGTTCAGGTCGAAGCGGCGATGGTACCTGGACCAGGCGTAGCGCGGATCCGGCATGCCAAAGCGCCTGTAATTCTCCCGCTCGGGGTGGTCGTCCAGGCTGCCGGAGAAGTACAGCTGGATGTTCTCCTCCGCCATCAAATAGGTGCCCCAGGGGGTGATGCCGCCGGCACAGTTGTTCAGCGTGCCGATGACGCGCCGGCCGCTGGGGTCCTCCCGCGTGCGCAGGCGCGGATGGCCTGAAGCCGGTCCGGAGAGGCGCATGGCCGTCTCCAGCGCACTGACACGCCGGGCGAAGGGGCTGCCCGGCACCACCCGCCAGCGACCGTCGTGCTTGACGATCTCGATGATGGAGCCGCCGTGGGCGGCCATCTCCGCGTCCACCCTCGAGCGCCTGATGGCGCCGCGCGGATCATCGGCGTCGGCGAGCCCCGGGAACATCAGGTCGCTGTTGGTGTATTCGTGGTTGACGCAGAGCAGGCCATGCTCGGGGTTGCCGGAGCCCAGCGGCAGCGAGATGTAGCCGATGAAGTCGTTGTTGTAGCCGAACTGGCCCAGCTGAGCCGCGGCGCTTTGGCGCTCGGGATCGAAGTCGGGCGCACCTGGCAGCACCGCGTCCCCCCAGCGGATCAGCACCTCGGCCCGGTAGCCCGGGGCGACGTGATGGTGCTCATCCACGCCATGGGCGATCTCGGTGAAGGCGAAGCGGCTAGGGTCAGACCCGGGACCGATCGGCTCCGCCGGTGCCTGTCCGGCGCCGGGCGCGCTCGCCGCCACTGCGCGCAGCGGTCCGGTCGCCAGCGCCGCGGCAACACCGGCACCCAGGGCACCGGCGCCGCGCAGCAGGGCACGCCGGCTGAAGCGGCGCTCGATCAGGTCGCCCAGCCCGGGCTCGCTGGATGGATTGACGCGGATGTCGTCAGGGTCGAGGTCGTCCGGCACTGTGGTGGGATCTTGGCCTGGCACGGCGGTATTCTCCGCTGTCGCTTGGGATCGCTGCAATAACGAGCGAGGCTCCAGCCGCCGCTGAGCCGATGCTCAGAGACCGCAGCTGAGCCTGATGCATCACTGCGACTCTGTCAGATTCCTGCGATCGCGTGAGCCATGCTCTCGCAGGCATTGCTCGGCCGGAGTGCGCACTTTGTCCAAGGGCTTGCAACTGCCCACCATGGGCAATACCTGGACGAGTGCAAGATCATCGACGACAGCGGAGCAGACATGCCGATCTCGGAAGCCAGGATTCTCGACTGGGTGGAACGCGGCAGGGTGCCGGACCCGGTGGTGCGCGCCGGCATCCGCCAGCGCCTGAAGAAGATGAGTGACGAGCTGCCGGGTGGCGAGCCCGAGGTGGCCTGGGCGCACAAGCGGGACTTCCTCGCGCTGATGGACGCATCCCCAGTGGCGGCGGTGCCAGAGCGCGCCAATGCGCAGCACTATGAGGTGCCGGCGGCGCTCTTCGACATCCTGCTGGGGCCGCGGCGCAAGTACAGTTGTTGTTATTGGGCCGACGGGGTGGAGACCCTGGAGCAGGCGGAAGCCGCCTCCCTCGCCATCACCGCCGAGCGCGCAGGCCTCGCAGACGGCCAAGAGGTGCTGGAGCTCGGCTGCGGCTGGGGCTCGTTCAGCCTGTGGGCGGCCGAGCGCTTCCCCGGCAGCCGCTTCACGGCGGTTTCCAATTCCGGCTCCCAGCGCGCCTTTGTCGAGGCGGATGCCAAGCGACGTGGCATCGCGAACCTCGAGGTCATCACCGCGGACATGAACGTCTTCGACACCGAGAAACGCTTCGATCGCGTCGTCTCCCTGGAGATGTTCGAGCACATGCGCAACTGGCGCGTGCTGTTCGGCCGGGTGCACGGCTGGCTCAAGCCCGGCGGGCGCTTTTTTTTGCATATCTTCTGTCACCGCGCGCATCCCTACCCCTATGACGACAAAGGCCCCGAGGACTGGATGAGTCACTACTTTTTCGCCGGCGGCATCATGCCGAGCGATGACCTGCCGCTGTACTTCCAGCAAGACCTGAGGCTCGTCGACCGCTGGCGCTGGAACGGCCGCCACTATGAGCGCACCCTGAACGCCTGGCTCGCCAAGCAGGACGCTGCCCGCGAGCGCATCATGCCGATTCTGGAGCAGACCTATGGCGTCGAGCGCGCAACACTGTGGTGGATGCGCTGGCGGCTCTTCTTCATGGGCTGCGCCGAGCTCTTCGGCTTCCGCAAGGGTGCGGAGTGGTATCTGGGGCACTATCTCTTCGAGCGGCCGGCGGACCGCTGAGGCGATTGCCTAAGCCCTCTCCACGCCCGCCGGCGCAGGGTGCGTAGCCTCAAGGCCGCAGTATCCTCGCTCCCCAATCCCGATCTCCCCCGATGGCCCCCGAGAGTCGCGCTACGGCCGCGCGATGGTCGCGCTATAGTTGTGCCACGGTCGCGCCGGGGCGGCCGCGACACCTATCCCTGGGGGAGTCATGCGCGTCAGTCGAGCAGCCCGTCGTTCCCAGCTCGCCTTGCTGGCGGCCGTCGCCGGCATCGCTGCCGGTTGTTCCGGCAACAAGGGCCAGATCGACTACAACCTGCTCTTCACCTACGTCGAGCCGATCCAGTACGCCCGCATCCTCTGCCGCGGCATCGCGATGCACGACCGGCATACCTGCATGACCTCGGTGCTCGCCCACTACCGTGAAACCCGCTACGACGAGCCGGACCCGAGCGAGGTCACCGGCGGACCCTTCGTCGTGGTGTTCGACGACGATCTCTACCGCGGCACCTATGTCTCGCAGCCCTTCGCCGCCGCCTTCACCGTGAGCAACGGCTACAACGTCTGCCGCGGACGCTATAACGCCTTCGCCGGCGATACCAAGGCCCGTTTCGCCGTGCGTTGCGACGATGGCAGCTCAGGTACGGCGAGGATCATCCTCGATGTCGACGGTCGTAATGGTATCGGTGAGCTTGAGTTTTACGGCGGCGGTCGCGGCGAGATCGTGTTCGGCCATCGTGCCGTCGGTGGCGAATTCCTGTGACGCACGCGATGACGTCCGGGGCAGGCGCGGCGGCCCTCGCCCGCATCCCCAATCGGAGCGACCCAGGCTCCATGGCCGACACCTGCTCCGGCGCCGGTCTCCGGTTGCTAGTGTTTTGCTGCGGGAGCTCCGAGACCGGGATCCCCTCGTTGTCGTTGTCGTTGTCGTAATCGTAATCGAATATCCGCAGGGTCGAGACCGCGATCACGACAACGACAACGACCTGAGACGGTCTCGGGACATTCGGACTGCTGCACTAGGGACAAAGGCGATTTCTGTCGGTTTTCATACCAGCTGGCTCTTGTCCTTGCGCCCGCCTGCCGCGTCACGGCAGCGGTTGCGTAGTGCGACTAGGCGCCCGTTGGCACTCCCTGCGGGCAGACGAAAATCCGGTGCAATCCGGTATGAAAACCTCCGGCGATCGCCTAGAACGGCACCAGCGGCTCCGTCCAATCCGCGTCTGTGCAGGGGCGAGAGCGCCGCCAGGCACTCTCGGCGCTGACCCAGCCGGCGAGGCCCGTCTGTCCCGCTCGGCCGCGCCAGAGGTTGAGGAGCCCTTTGGCCCAACCGTACACGCGAAAAAAACCGAGCGCCAGTTGGCGTGCCCGCCGCAGTCCGGCGGCATCCAGCGGTGCCAAGGTGCAGATCAGCTTGTCGTCGTAGAGACCGCGGTCGTACAGCCCGACGGCGCCGCAGGCGAATACGCGCAGCCGCTTGCCGGCCGGCAGCCGCGGCCCCAGCACCACGGCGTCCAGCAGGTCCCCCTCCAGCCCAAGCCGCTCGCGCACGCTGCCATAGTTGAACGGGCAGGGCACCGGCGACAAGAAGTCCAGCCGCCCCGTGGAGCCCACCTTGCGGAAGCTGCCGCCTGGTATCTCGATGGTGACCTCGACGCTCAGGGCCTCCGGCCGGTCGTCTGCCTGCGCACCCGCCTGCGCGCCAGTCTGCGCCCCAATATGCCCTGGGCCCAGCCGCGACGGGCCCGTTGCCGCATCCGTCATCCCGACTCAAGACCCGGCCGCGCTGCAGAGCACCCGGCGTCCCATCATGGCAACGCCAACAGGTCCATGTGCCCCACCAGGAGCCGCGACTCGCCGGCGCCGATGCTCGCCTCGCGGACGCCTTGCCAGTCGTCGATCCAGTCCGCGGCCCCGGCATCGCCGGTGACGATCTGTACCGCCGCGTCCCGCCAGCCGGCGAGCAGGGCCCGCTGCAACCCGGTCATGTCCGGACCGAGGTGCCAGTCGCTGGGGGCCGCCTGCACCAGGTAGCCGAGCGCACCGCAGCGGCGGCCGGCCGTGGCCGCCGCGGTGGGCCCCAGCGCCGGCCCGAAGCCCTTGTCGCTGCGCTGGTGGCGATTCACCAGCGCGATCACCTGCGCATCGCACGCATGAGCCGGCGTGAGCGCGCAACGGCCGTCGTAGCTCAGTGCGAGAAGCAGCGCGCAGCCGGCGGCGCGGCAACGCCACAGCAGGGCGGCGAGCCAGGGCTCGGAGACCAGGTCCAGGAGAGCGGAGGCCGTCACCAGCCCGCGCGCAGGCAGCGGCAGGCGTTGCAGCTCCGCCGCCAGATCCAGCGTCGTCCAGGCCACCTCGGCGCGCCAGTCACCGGCTCGGACATCCAGGCCGCCGCCGGCCTCCGTGCAGGCCAGGTCCTGCGCCTCGGCCCAGGCGCGGGTGCGTGGGGGCAGGCGCGCCAGCAGCCCCCGGTCGTGGTCTACGCAGGTCCAGTGCTGCTGCACATGGCCGGCACCCGCCAGCAGCGGCGCCAGGTGGCGCAGGTTGGCGCCGGTGCCGCAGCCCAGGTCCAGGACCTCGAGCCCGCCCTGCCCGGTGGGCAGGCCGCCCAGGCTGGCGACCAGCTGATCTGCCCGCGCGGCGCTGTCCGCCGGGGCGCGCAGGGCGAGCCAGTCGTCGGTGAGCTCAAGCACCCGGGATGGCCTCGGCGAAACGGGTGGCGGCTGCTGTCCAGTCCGGCAGGTACCGCCGCGCCCGCGCGGCTCCGGCGGCGAGGCGGCGGCGCAGCCCGGCGTCCCTGAGGAGCCGCGCGAGCGCCTGGTGCAGGGCGCCCACCGAATCGGGTGCCACCAGGATCCCGGCTTCCGCCGGCACCGTGTCGGGAACGGCACCGACCGCCGTGCCCAGCACCGGCAAGCCCCGCGCCAGGGCCTCGGCATAGGCCATGCCATAGCCCTCGAAGCGGCTTGCCAGTACGAACAGATCCGCTCGCGCATAGTGTGCGTCCAGCTCGGTGCAGGATAGCTCGCCCCTGAGCCGGACGCGGCCGCGGAGCCCAAGCGCGCGGATGCGCTCGCGCAGCGCCGCCACGGTCGCCGGGTCGCGCATCAGGCTGCCCACGCAGTCCAGCTGCCAGTCGAGGTGGGCCAGCCCTTCCAGAGCCGCCACCAAAGACAGATGCCCCTTGCGCGGCGTGACGCTGCCGACGCACAGCAGCCTGAGCGCTCCGCCCCCGCCGACACTGCCGGGCGCCAACGGCGCCGGGTCCGTGCCAGGCTCTACGACGCGGACGCGCGCTGCCGGCACCCCATAGTCCGCCAGCAGCCGCGCCGTGCTCCGGCTGGTGACCACCACGCGCCGGGCGTGGCCGAGCGCGCGCGTCTCGGAGGCCCTGAGCGCCGCCGCCTGCGCCGCCGACAGGCCGGTCTCCAGCGCCAGCGGATGGTGCACCAGCGCCACCAGCCGGAGCCGAGCGGCATGGCGCGCGGCCGGCTCGGGCATGGCGCCGAAGGCCAGGCCATCGACGACCGTGGGCGCACCGTCCGGCAGTCCGGCGAGCACGAGCTCCGCGGCCGCCAGCGCTGCCGGTGTCGGCAACGGAAAGCCGCGGTCAAGCCTGTGCACCTGCACGGCATGACCCTGCGCACGCAGGCCGCCGACGATGCGGCGGTCGTAGCCGGTGCCGCCGGTGAGATCGGCCAGACTGCCGGGCAGCAACAGGTGCAGCGCCAACATGCGCGCGGCCGCCGTCAGCCGCCGAGCGCGCCCTCGTAGGACGCCCGGGCGACATGGGACTCGGCGAGTGTGACCCGCAGGGTGGTCAGGCCGGCGGCACTCGGCCCCAGGTCGCCGGTAGCGATACGCGCCGCCATGCACTCGAAAATGGCGCGAGCCAGGCGCTCGGTGGTGGTGTTCTGTCCGGCGAAGGCCGGCTCCTCGTCCAGGTTGCGGTAGTTGAGCCTGCCCAGCTCTTCGCCGAGCACCAGGGACAGCCGGCCGATGTCCGCCACCAGGCCGTCGTCATCCAGCTCCGGGCGGCGCACCTCGCAGTCCACCACATAGGTGGCGCCGTGCAGGCGCTGCGCCGGGCCGAAGACCACCCCGCGGAAGCTGTGGGCGATCATGATGTGGTCGCGGACGCTGAGGCTGTACATTCCGGTGTCCCCCTGACGGCAAGCGGTCTTCATCGGCGGCTCTGGCGCCGAGCTTCGACCCTCAATCGTAGCGGATGCGGTGGGTCAGGGTGTCCCCGGGGGACGCGGCGAGGCGCGCCTGCACGGCCGGCAGCGCGTCGAAGGCGTCCTCGCCCGTGATCAGCACCTCCAGGGTCGCCGCCACGGGTTCCGCCAGCAACGCGAGCGCAAGCCCGAGCCGGCGGCGATGATCCCAGCGCGCGCGCTGCGCCGCGGCGACGCTGCCGACCTGTGAGGACACCAATCGCAACCGGCGCTGGTGGAAAGCCTCCCCAAGCGGCAGCGTCACCTGACTGGCCCCGAACCAGCTCAGCTCCAGCACCGTAGCCTCGAAACCGGCCAGCCCGAGCGCCGTCACCAGTCCCGCCGGATTGCCGCTGGCGTGGATCACCAGGTCCGCATCGGGCGTCGCCGCATCCGGCGCCCGGAAGCCGACGCCAAGCGCGGCGGCAATCGCGCCCCGGCGGGCGTTGGTATCGATGAGCTCCAGGGCGCAGCCCGGTATCCGGCCGGCCAGCCAGGCGACCAGGCAGCCGAGGGTGCCCGCCCCCACCACGGCGACACGAGCGCCGAGCCAGGGTGCTGCATCCCAGAGTCCGTTGATGGCCGTCTCCAGGTTTGCGGCGAGCAAGGCGCGACCCGCCGGCAAGCCATCCGGCAGTGGCATCACCGCGCTCGCGGGCACCTGGTAGAGGTCTTGGTGGGGGAAGAGGCAATAGACCCGACAACCGGCCAGCTCGGCCGGGCCGGCGACGACCAGGCCGACGTTGCTATAGCCGTACTTCACCGGGGCCGGGAAGTCGCCGGCCTGGAAGGGCGCGCGCATGCGCCGGTATTCGCTCGGCGGCACCTCGCCGCGGAACACCAGGGCCTCGCTACCGCGGCTGATGCCAGACTGGCGGGCTTGCACCCGCACCCAGCCGTCCGGCAGCGCTGGCAGGGTCTCGTTGCGGAGCTCGCCGCGCCGCGGGCCCGTGACCCAGAAGGCCCGTGCCCGGGCCTCGCCGGTCGCCTTGCGTGCCATCTTGCGTGCCATCCGCTGCTGCCCCGGGCTAACCCTGGTCCTGGTCTCGCAGCGCGAAGATATCGCCAGAGTTGGCGTCTTGCGGGAGCGCGTCCAGCCAGGCGCGAATGCCATCGCCGGGGAGCCAATCGGGGTGCAGCAGATGCTGGCTCTCGCCCAGGGCGGCGTTGAAGCGATACAGGCCCAGTCGTTGGCACTGTGTCAGCGCCGCCCGTGCCACGGCCCGCCGGATGGTCGTGAACTCGAAGGACAGCGCGGCCGGCGGCCTGCTCAGGCCGCGCAGCACCTGGTCCTCGACGCCTTCCACGTCGATCTTCACGAACCGCGGCTCGCCGAAGCGCCGGATCAGCGCGTCCAGGGTGGTCACGGGCACCGCCACCTCCCGCTCCCAATGCTGGCCGCGCCAGGCCGGGTCGGCCCGGGCGGCATGCATGAAATCCGTAGAGACAGTGCTCAGGGTCGGATTGTCCAGGTTCAGGTGCATCGTCGTCTCGCCCGGCGTCGCGCCCACGGCCGCCTCCACCACGGTCACCTTGGGATCCAGCCCGTAGAGCAGCCGCAAGAGCCGCACCAGCAGCGGCTGCGGCTCCACCGCGACGACCCGCATGCCAAGTCGGCGGAAGCTGGCCACCCTGTCACCGACATGGCTGCCGATGTCGAAGGCGAGGTCACCGCGACCGGCAAAGCGCGCGTGCATCCGATCCAAGGCACAGCGGCGACCGGGATGGTAGTAGACGCCGAGAGAGCGCAGCAGCCCGCGCAGGCTGCGCAGCGGAGCAGGCAGGCGCGGCGGGATGGTCATTCCCGGCGGCTAAGGCGATTTCTGTCAACAAACATACCGCCTGGCTTGTCTTGTCGCCCGCCTTCTGCGTCGCGGCAGCGGGCACAGAGCTCGACTATGCGCCCGCTGCTGCTCCTTGAAGGCGAGCGAAAATCCTGCGCCATTCGGTCTGTT
>JANQFI010000149.1 GCA_028277905.1 Chromatiaceae bacterium
TCGCCGTCGTCGGCTTTCTGCAGCAGCTCGACGAGTGCCATTCTCTCCTCGGTCATCGGGATCTCCGTCGGTCTGGTGTGAAGCCTGCCAACTCCACCCTAGCCGATTGGCCCGATGGCCACCCTCGCCCAGCACCCGGCGGCGGCCTGCGCCAGACCCGTCGACGGTCGCTCCGGCCCGCCGCCTCGCTCAGCGAATTCCCACCACCACCGAGGACGCTAACCTCGCCCCTCATGAGGGGCGGATTTCCGCCTGCCGCGCGTTGATCAAGCCAGCCAGATCATGATCCTGGTCCGATGCCCGATCTCTTCCATAGTCGGTCGTAGGTGTGGGGTCTTGGCCTGGGGATAAGGTGGGTCACATAAAGGACGACGCAAAGATTTTCCGGTCCGGGCGAATGCTCCCCTTTCCCACATGCGCGGCAAACGGCGCGGCATGGAAATCGGTCATCTTGGCCGTTCGCCCACGAAACGAATATGTTTACGGCAAGGGAGCTGCTCCAGCCCTCATCGGAGTGCGTCGATGCGAGGAGAAAGCATGGAAAAGGACCTTGAGGAAACGACCGAGGAGGAACTGCGCGAGCTGATTCAATCTGCGGAAAAGGCTCTGGAAAAGCTTCTCACCAAACGCCGCCGGGAGAACCTCGCCGAAGCGAAGCGCCTGGCCGCACTGGTCGGCTATGAGGTTGATTTTCGACCGGCGGATGCGGAAGCGCACGGCGAAAAGCAGAGAGGACGGCTGCTACCGAAATACCGCAATCCCCACAATCCGAATCAAACATGGTCCGGCCGGGGCCGGCGCCCGAAATGGTTGCAGCAGCTGGAAGCGGATGGGGTTTCTCTGGATGAGCTTCATACTCAGGAAGCTGAACCCTCAGAAGAAGCGGTCGAGGATGCATCTCGGTAATGCATAGGGAACCGTTCTGCCGACGGGAATGGAGACACCGGCAGTCAAACCGCTCTGGTGGGCAACCTGCTAGGCAGGTTTTTTGGTTCAGCAGCGTTGCGGCATGGCGTTCGAGGGCGAGCGTACGCGCGCGAAAACCGACTCCAGCGGTTTGAGTGGAGCATGGGAGGTTGGACCAGGTGTCCAATCTCTTAGATTGGACTTTGTGGGGGACAATCCTGTCTCCCCTGGTTTCGCTCGCGTTTGGCCGCGGCACCCACTCCGGAAGAACGGCAGCACGGCGTCGGTGATCCAGAGCCGCAGGCCGACCACCATGCCGGTGATGTGAGTGACCAGTCTGGCCTCGAGATAGCCGAAGCGGACGAGCTCGGCGAGGTAGCGCTGGATCGTCCGCGGGGAGCGACCCATCACCGCCGCGAGTGTGCCTTTGGTGGTGACGGTACAGCGGTCGCCGCCGCAGCGGGCCCGGATCACAGTGCAGAGCGCTTTGGCCCCATCGGTGATGCGGCGGTCGCGCTGCACCGTGGTGGCCATCTCCTGGGCGTACTGGCGAGATGCCCGCGGCGCCGGTTGCTGGTGCCGATTTGGCGGAGGCGGGTGCTGGCCGAAGCCGGCTTGGAACTGTGCGTGGAGCGCACGTTTTCTCCTGGCCATGTACGCCAGGCGGTCAGCTTCGGCCTCCGTGTCGCTGATCCAGCCGAGGCCCCAGGCCTGCCAGTACTCCGGGCTGCGGAATGGCGGTTTCACGAAATCGTGCGGCCGGGATGGACGGGCGGTCTGCAGCCGCTCGAACGCCGCATTGCGCGCACGGCGTTCTTTCAAGGCATGGCACAAATGTTCGGGTACCCAAGGGGTTGCACCCATGAGCTTCTCCTTCGGTTTCTGATGAAACCGCCGGAGCGCCTTGCCCACAGAACAAGCAAATCCGCGGCAAGATTTCTCTTGCAATCGGGTCGGATGTCGGGGACTATGAACTTGCTGGGTTTCGTAGTCCCGAACTACATGTCGATGGGCCGCCGCTTCGGCGGCCTTTCGCTTGTCTAAAGCGCTGCGTTCGTGGCGTTTGCTCCCTCTCCGGATCAGCACACCGCAAGGCGCGCCGAGATGCCCATCCGGGCATCCGCGAAGCGTGACCGATTCTCAACGGTGAGGCAAGTGTTTCCGCGGCTACACAACCGTGTTCGCGCTCAAGGGAGCCCGTGCACCCCTATCAGCAGCGCCTCGATCGGAGCGGGCAGCTTGATCAGGCGGTGACACGAAGCAGACGCGTCGGCCTGGATTCCCGCCCCTTTCTCCCAGCCTGTCCTACGAACCTTGGACCGCCGCTCCCACCCACATCAGGAGGATGAGGACGATCACGACCCGGGCGATCCATTTACTACTTTCTTCTCGTAGATTTTTGGAATTCCACAGCAGGAGAAACAGCCCGATGAATGCCCAGCCACCCATTGCCATCACCAGGACGATCGATTTGCCCAGCGCGGCCGCTGCCACCAGCAGCGCCGTCACGCCGCCGAGGTAGTAGACGCAGAGACCGAACCAGAAGTGCGTCCGGCCATGGAAGAAGCCCGAGAGCGAGTTGTCATACTGGCGCTCGGCTTCCACCGCGTAGAGGGTGACGTTCTCCGCCGGGCGGGGCGGCGGCTGAGGCACTGTGGGTGCCGTAGAACGATATCCACCACCTCCGGCTGCCCTCTGCCCGGTGAGCGCCGTGCTGCTCCCGCCCCCATCGGTGAGGAGCTCGATGGGGAAGCCACAGCGCGGACAGGCCTGGGCATGCTCGGAAAATCCGTGTCCACACTCCGGACAATCGACGAGGGCCATCACCATTCCTCCCGGCAATCCGCTGCCAGTATGACCGATGCCTGCCGGCGACCAAGGGGTTTCAATGAGCGCCTTCGGGTCTGATCACCACGTCCGCCGCGCCGGACTTCGCCCCTTCCGGCCTCACCCGCCGGCATCGAACAGCCCTGCTCTGCCCTGCTCGATCACACCACTCGGCCGCACGTAGTACCATTCGCTGGCGAAGTCGCGCTGCAGGCGCTCGATCGTGCTGAAGGCAAAGCAGGGCCAGAACTCCGACCAGTCCCGGCGTTCCGCCAGGGCCCGCATCGCAGCGTACATAGGATTGTCGGCCGGCAGGCGCTGCATGCCGTGCCAATACTCACTGAATACGAACAGGGCCCGGTACGCTTTAGAGAAGCCGAACTGGCTGCTGACGGCGCCCTCCTCCAGGGCTTCGATGTGCCCTTCGATCTGCTGCAGCGCCGCCCCGGTATCGGCGCCGTTCTTGACCTCGAGCGCGAACAGCCAGGGGCTCCCGTCGGCCGTGTCCAGCCGAAAGATGCCGTCCGGGATGATGGAGAAGCGCTCCAGCTTGACCTTGGTCACCGCCTGCAGCCGGCTGGTGGGCAGCGCGCTCCGGTTGCTCCCCTGCTTATGGAAATAGGCATGGAACCAGGGGAGTGCGCCCACCGCGCCGACGGAGCGCGCCAGCTCGATCTGGAAATCGATGGTCGCGGTGCGGTGGAAGTAGTCGTTGCGGAAGAGGTTGGTCTGCTGCTTGGGGTAGAAGACCGTGGCCGGGTCCCGGCCGCAGGCGTCGCACAGCTCTTCGGCGCCGCGCTTGGTCAGATGGTTCACCTTGGGCAGCTTGCCCGCCGCCGGATGTACGCCGTATTCGATCTTGCGGATCAGCGGCCGCTCGCCGCTTTCGAGCTGCCGCAGCACCCGCCACAGCCACTGGCGGCTGTCCGAGACGCCCAGGCGCAGGAACTGCTGCGGGGTGAGGTAGCGGTAGGCGGCGAGGTGCTCCAGCACGCGCAGGTGGCTGTCGGAAATGATCATGGCTGGCCCGGCAGGCGGAATTTCGGGTGGCGCTTCCGCGGTGCACCGGCAGGCCGGCGCGGCTCGGCCGGATAGCCCTCTGTCGTCCGAGGTGGTTCGCCAGGCGCGGCGGTCGCCGCCCCTCTCTCCTCGTCCCCTGCGGCCCTCGTGCTCCCCTCTGGCGTCCTGAGGGGCCGGTGGTGGCGTTCGAGCTGCTGGGCCCGGAAGCGCGCCCAGCCCAGCCGGCTAAGGCGGTTTTCCGGGCGGAGAAGGACATCGGGGACGGTGATCCGGAAGGTGTGACCGCCCTCGGCGCGGACGAAGAACTCGCCGATCTGCAATCGGCGC
>JANQFI010000257.1 GCA_028277905.1 Chromatiaceae bacterium
CGGGTGGGTGGTTAGCCCTTACGAGTGACTGTCCTTGTCTCTCTCCCGGCCGGGACTTTCACCCGGCAAGAAGCGCCAAGCTTCGCTTGGCGCACCAACAATAGCGTCAACCTGACCGCGTACTGGCTAGCCGTCGCTGCGCTCCCGGCTAGTCAGTACGCGGCTGATCACGCTCGACGTTAGCCATGTACCACCAGAGCACGTAGAAGCGGGATCACGTAGAAGCGGGGTCAAGAAGCGGGGTCAGGGTCAAGAAGCGAGAAGCGGGGTCAGGTATTGTATTTTGCATCCGTTCAGCCGGAAAGACGCCCAACGAGTCCGCCAGCCCGACGCCAAACTGCGGCCGTCGCTTCGCGCGTGGCCGCAGTTTGGCGCCGGCTGCGGTTGACGTTGAGCTGACCCGCTTCGCGGGGGCTTCCTCACCCGCGGCAAGGCCTCAGCCAATCCGAATGGGATCGCCAATGAACAGCGCCGTTCGTTGACGTCGCTGCCCATTCCCCCAGCCGCCCCCGCCTCTGCACCGCCCTGCACCCGCGGCAGCTCCCGGCCCATCGCCCACACTTCAAGACGATCCGATGCGGGTCGTCCTGAAGAGGCATCGAGCGATGACACCGCTACGCGCGAAGATGATCGAGGCGCTTTCCATGCACGGCTTTTCGCCGCGCACCCACGAGAGCTACCTCGCCGCCGTCAGGGACCTAGCAGCAGCTAGAGCAGCTAGAAGAGCAGCTAGAGGACACCCACTTTCTTTCGCAGCAGCTACAGAGCACCTCCTACAGCAGCTACAGGACACCCACTTTCTTTGACCTTCCCCGACGCTCAGACTAGGCTTATCTTCATCGCCACTTCTCAAGGAAACCCGCCCTGACCAGCGCCCGCGCCGTCCTCGTCGCGCTCGACGATACCCCTTGGTACCACTGCGTCAGCCGGTGCGTGCGCCGCGCCTTCCTGTGCGGGGAGGACCACTTCTCCGGCAGGAACTTCGAGCACCGTCGCCGCTGGATCGCCGAGCGTATGCTCCAACTCGCCGGCATCTTCGCCATCGACGTGGCGGCCTACTCGCTGATGAGCAACCAGTACCACGTGGTCGTGCGCGTTGATCGGGAGCGCGCGCTGGGTTGGTCGGACGAGGAGGTGCTGCGGCGCTGGACGGGGCTGTTCTCGGGGTCGCCGCTGGTGACGCGCTACCTGTCCGAGGCGCGCGCGAAGATGTGCGGTGCGGAAATCGCCGAGGTGCCGGCGCTGGCCGAGGTGTACCGGGCGCGCCTGCACGACCTGCTCCTGGTTTATACGCACGCTCAACGAGCACGTCGCCCGGCAGGCCAACGCCGAGGACGGGGTCAAGGGCCGGTTCTGGGAGGGTCGCT
>JANQFI010000289.1 GCA_028277905.1 Chromatiaceae bacterium
GACAAAGGCCTATCGGCGCTGCCGCGCCAGCCCCCCTCCCGGCGCTGCGCGCCGACCTCCCCCTCAAGGGGGGAGGCGTAAACTACTGAGCCGAAAAACAATTCCCTCCCCCCTTGAGGGGGAGGGCTAGGGTGGGGGGCGTCCGCGAAGCGGACAAGCGAAGAGGCTTCTGCCCTAAACCGGACAGCCGTGGACTTGATCCGAGGGTCAATCGACGACCGAGACTCGGACCTCGATGGATTGCCGGATCAAGTCCGGCAATGACAAGGAGAGGAGAGCGCCGAGCGCAAGCCATTGACCTGTAAGACTTCACTTCTTGGGCTAGGCTCTCAGAGTGGCCCCCGAAGACAGCCGCGTTCAGGGCTCGAGGATAGCAAGGCGGCCGCCCGTCACTCGAGGGCCGGCACGGCGCCGATAGCAAAGGCCCTCGCGCCCTCATGCCGAGTCTGACGAAGCATGCGGGCCGGCGCGGACTGCCGCGGCCTCGCGCCGAAAGACCACGGTCAGGTTGTTGGCCGGCATCTCGAAGACCCGGTCGAGGCGCAGGCCATGGGCGGCGGCGAGATCGCCGAGCGCCGCCAGGTCGCGGACGCCCCAGGCCGGGTCCTCGGCGCGCAGCATGGCGTCGAAACGCTCGTTGCTCGGCGCCGTGTGCCGGCCCTCGCGCTTGAAGGGGCCGTAGAAGATCATGGGCCCGCCGGCGGGCAGGCGCGCCGCCGCGCCGGCGACCGCGCCCTCGGCGGCGGCCCAGGGCGCGATGTGGATCATGTTGACGCAGAGCACGGCCTCGGCCCGCTCGAGCGGCCAATCGGGCGCGGTGACGTCCAGCGCCAGGGGCGGCAGCAGGTTGCCGCAGCCCGCGGCCGCGCGGTGCGCCTCGATCGAGGCGCGCAAGGTCGGATCGGGCTCGCTCGGCTGCCAGGTCAGGCGCGGCAGGCGGGCGGCGAAGAAGGCGGCATGCTCGCCGGTGCCGCTGGCCAGCTCGAGCACCAGGCCATGCTCCGGAAGCATCGGGTCCAGGACCGCCAGGAGCGGTTCGCGATTCCGTGCCGTCGCCGGCGCGAAGAGCGCCTCCGCGCGCACCTCGTTCATGGCCGAGATCCTTCGTTCGGGGCTTGTCGCGGCCCAGGCTGATCGCCCGGCGGGAATCGCGCAAGTGCCTGAGAAGCCGCAGATCCCTTGGGGTTGAACGCGCTTGGGCGCGGTGATAGGCAAGGCGATGTTTCGTCGTCTCCTTGATCTCGTGAGCGCGGTCGATCAACGCAACCAGGGCGTGGCCCTGGCAGAGGATCCGCGACTGGCGACGGCGGCCTTGCTGGTCGAGGCGGCCATGATGGACGCCAGCTTCGAGGCGAGCGAGCGGCAGCGGATCGAATCGCTGCTCGAGCGCCGCTTCGAGTTGGAACCGGGAGAGGCCGCGACGCTGATCGAGCGGGCGGCGGAGCAGGTCGAGTCGTCCAGCCAACTGTTCGGCTTTACGCGCACGGTCAACGACCACTTCGACCACGAGGAGAGAGTCGGTCTGGTGGAGATGCTCTGGCAGGTGGTCTATGCCGACGGCGTCTTGGACGACTACGAGGCCAATCTGATGCGGCGGATCTCGGGCTTGATCCACGTGTCGGATCGGGAGAGCGGGGCGGCGCGCAAGCGGGCGCTGACCCAGTTGGGCATAGAGGGCTGACAGCGACCCTCGCGGAGCGGACCTGCCGGCGCGGCGGGAGGAGAGACGGTAGATGACCTACGTCGTTACGGAAGCGTGCATCAAGTGCAAGTACATGGACTGTGTCGAGGTCTGCCCCGTCGACTGCTTCTACGAGGGTGAGAACATGCTGGTGATCCACCCGGACGAGTGCATCGACTGCGGCGTCTGCGAGCCGGAGTGCCCGCCCGAGGCCATCGTGCCGGACACCGATCCGCAGGCGGAGGCCTGGCTGGAGCTGAACCGCGACTACAGCGTCACCTGGCCCAATATCACCCGCAAGGGCGAGGCGCCGGGCGACGCCGACGCCTTCAAGGACGAGCCGGGCAAGTACGAGAAGTACTTCTCCAGCAACCCGGGCAATACCGACCAGGGCTAGCCGGCGGGGATAGCGGCGGGGCTGGCCGCCGAGCCGAGTCGATTCGGCGGAATCCTTGAAAATTCGCCGCAATTGCTGTATAAACAAAGTCTTATAATTGGGAATTCGTAGGGCTTCCGGGCCGTGCGGAATAATCAGCATCGAAGCTGAATCAGGAGAGGCGGGAAGTCGGTGAAAACCGGGTCCCCCTCTCAATTCGTGAGCGTGGCCCGAAACGGAAGGAATCCTGGGCCATTGGGGCAGCAGAACGAACCATGAGTAGGAAAAAGATGGCGAAGAACAAGAATGCCGAGTATAGCGCGGGTGATTTTGTGGTTTACCCGACGCACGGCGTCGGCAAGGTGCTGGGTGTCGAGAAGCAGGAAATCTCGGGTATTACCCTCGATTTGATCATCATTCGCTTCGACAAGGACCGGATGACCCTGCGGGTGCCGGTCGAAAAGGCGGAAATGTCGGGCCTGCGCAAGCTCTCGACCAAGAAGGTCATGGATACCGCGCTGGCCACCCTGAAGGGCCGCAGCCGGGTCAAGCGGACCATGTGGAGCCGCCGGGCCCAGGAGTACGAGGCCAAGATCAACTCGGGCGACCCCGTGTCCATTGCCGAAGTGGTTCGCGACCTGCACCGTAACGCCGACCAGCCCGACCAGTCCTACAGCGAGCGCCAGATGTACCAGGCGGCGCTGGACCGCTTGGCGCGCGAGGTTGCGGCCATGGAGCGTATCGACGAGCAGGCCGCCGCCGACAAGCTCGAGGAGCTGCTGCGCGCCGCCTGATCAATCGGCGCCGGGTCGCGGACCGGCTGCGCCCTGAGCGAAGAGGCTTAAGCCGGACTCTATGCCGGATCGAGACAAGTTCGCCGTCTTGCGGGCCGCCCGGCGTGTCTGGGCAGTCGGCGCCGTGCACGCCGAGGTCGAGCGCCTGGCGCGCCTGCACGAGGCGCTCTGGCCCCGGCTGGAGCCCGGCGACCGGGTGGTCTATCTCGGCAACATGATCGGCCGCCAGGCCCGGGTGATCGAGACCATCGACGCCCTGCTCGAGTTCCGCCGCGCCTTCCTCGCCGAGCCGCTCAGCTTCGTCGACGACATCGTCTACCTGCGCGGCGGCCAGGAGGAGATGTGGCAGAAGCTGCTCCAGCTCCAGTTCGCCACCGCGCCGCTCGACGTGCTCGGCTGGATGGTCGACCAGGGCGTCGGCGCCACGCTGGAGGCCTACGGCGGCGGCGTCGAGGAGGCCCGGCGCGAGGCCAAGGGCGGCGCGCTCTCCATGTCGCGCTGGACCGGCCGCCTGCGCGCCGCCATGCAGGCCCGCGCCGGCCACACGGAGTTCTTCAGCGCCCTGCGCCGGGCCGCCTTCACCGACGACCAGAGCCTGCTCTTCGTCAACGCCGGGCTCGACCCGACGCGGCCCCTGGAGGCGCAGTTCGACAGCTTCTGGTGGGGCGGCCGGGCCTTCCAGGGCCTGAGCGACCCCTACGGCAGCTACCGCCGCGTGGTCCGCGGCTTCGCGCCGCGCCATCCGGGCATCGAGCTCGACGACTACAGCGGCACGGTCGACGGCGGCTGCGGCCTGGGCGGCGCGCTGATGGCCGCCTGCTTCCTGCCCAACGGCGAGCTGGTCGACAGCCTCTCGACCTGAGCGCGACCTTCATCCCGGATTTCCCGGATCAGGAGGGCGCGGCCCGGAAGGGCCATCTCCGGTCGACCTGCCTGCATCCCCTGTTCGCGCTCAACCGGTTCGGCGATACGACAGCCCGCGCGGCCGCGAATCCGGTTCCCCGATGCCTTGATGGCCGCTATCCTCCGCCGCGCCGATTCACCTGAGGAATCCCGGTCAAAGCAGAGTGGAGAGCTTGAATGGTCAAAGTCCGCCAAACAAACGCCTTGATGATTGCCCTCTGCGTGAGCCTTTTCCTGCCGGAGATTGCGCTCGCTCACACAGAGGGAGGGATCACGGGGGGTTTTGTTAGCGGCTTTACGCACCCCATTCTCGGTTGGGATCACGTCGTTGCGATGGTTGCGGTCGGCCTTTGGGGCGCGTTCCTCGGAGCACCGGCGATCTGGCTGCTGCCCGTCGTCTTTCCCCTTGTCATGGCATTCGGCGCGGCCCTGGGGGTTCTTGGTGTTCCTGTGCCAGCCGTCGAAATCGGGATAGCAGGCTCGGCCGTTGTGCTCGGACTCCTCATCGTTCTCGCCGCGCGCCTCCCGCTTTGGCTCGCCGGTGTGATTGTCGGCGTCTTCGCTATCTTCCACGGTTATGCCCATGGCACCGAACTGCCGGCGGCCACGAACCCCTTTGCCTATGGTGTCGGCTTCGTCATCGCGACGGGACTTCTCCACTTGATTGGTATTGCGTTCGGGCTGCTCGTGCGCTGGCCAATGGGAACCTATGCGGTTCGCGCCGGGGGAGCGGTGATCTCAGCCGTGGGTTGCGTCTATCTCTTCAATGCGGCCTAGGACGCTTACCGCCGGAACCTGCATTGCCGCTGTATGCCTCGCGCCAGCCGTTGCGGTCGCTCATAGTCCAATACCCGGTATGGAAGGCTTCTATACCGGCCTGCTCCACCCACTTTCCGACGTAGCTCAGCTCCTCGCGCTCCTAGCCCTCGCGGTCATGCTGGGGCTCGGCTTTCGGCAGAGTGCCGCTGCTTGTCTGGCCGCACTTGCCTCCAGCCTGCTCATCGGAATCGCTCTTGGTCAGTTCGCGCCAACGGTCGATTGGTTGCAAGGCGGATTGCTTGTTGTCGCCGTGGCGGCAGCCGTGACGTCCGCGCTCTTTCCTTCGCTCCCAGTCATGGTTGCAGTGCTCTTCGCTCTGGTCGTCGGCATTCTGGTCGGCATCGCATCGACACCGGACCCGGGGCCGCTCCAAGCGACGTTGATCACGCTCGCCGGGAGTTTCGTCGGGGCGACTCTCCTGGTGCTCTACGTCGCGGGTGGCGTCGATTGGGTCCGCCAGACATACACCCAGCATTGGGTCCAGATCGGCATACGTGTCGTTGCAGCCTGGATCGGCGCCGTTTCGGTTCTGATGACGGCCTTTGCCTTCGCCGGCTCATAGGCTCTGTCGGATCGAAGAGCCTTGGTCCTAATACCAGGCTGCGATGAGCATGACTCATCGCAGCCTGTATGGCGTTCAAACGCCACGCGGGCTTTCCTCGCTTCGCTGCGGGCGCGCGGTCGCGCTTGCCAAGGCTCGATGAGTTTCACTCATC
>JANQFI010000371.1 GCA_028277905.1 Chromatiaceae bacterium
CCGAATGGCGCAGGATTTTTGCTCGCCTTCAAGGAGCGGCAGCGGGCGCATAGTCGAGCTCTGTGCCCGCTGCCGCGACGCAGAAGGCGGGCGAAAAGACAAGCTAGGCGGTCTGTTTGTTGACAGAAATCGCCTTAGCACTGTCGGGCACGCCATCGCCAGGCAGGCTTGACTTGATCTGCCCCTCTAACACCCGCCGCCCGGCGGGCGTTAGACTTTGCGGGCGGCTTCTGTAATGATTCCGCCCCGCCGAGCCCGGCCGAGCGCTGCGGTCTGCTCCCTGTCTCTGGTCGCCTTCCCCAGGATTTCCTATGTGGCATGACCTGATGGTGGCCTTGGCGCTGCTGTTCGTGATCGAGGGCATCCTGCCCTTCCTAGCGCCAGGGCTGATGCGGCGGATGCTGTTGGAGGTAGCGCGGCAGGACGATCGCAGCCTGCGCCTGACCGGGCTGTTCAGCATGCTGGCCGGGGTCGCATTCCTCTACCTATTCAACTGATCCCCCGATCAACTGCTCCCCCGATTTCCACTGACGACTCCCGCGAGCCCCATGAACGAAGAACGCTGGCGTCTGCCGGATGGCATTGATGAGGTGCTGCCGCCGGAGGCGGCGCGGGTGGAAGCCCTGCGCCGCGAGCTGCTGGACCTCTACGCCAGCTGGGGTTATGAGCTGGTCATACCCCCCTTCATCGATTATCTCGACAGCCTGCTCACAGGTACCGGCAGCGACCTCGACCTCAAGACCTTCAAGCTCACCGACCAGGTGAGCGGGCGCCTGCTGGGCGTGCGCGCCGACATGACGCCGCAGGTGGCGCGTATCGATGCGCACCGGTTGCGACACGAGGCGCCGACGCGCCTGTGCTACCTGGGCACGGTGCTGCATACCCGCTCGGACGGCTTCGCCGGCACTCGCTCGCCCTTGCAGATCGGCGCCGAGATCTTCGGCCACGACGGCGTCGAGAGCGATGTCGAGATCCTTCGGCTGTTCGTTGCGACGCTGGAGACGGCCGGCATCGACACCGCCTACCTCGACCTCGGCCACGTCGGTATTTTCCGCGCCCTGGCGCGCCAGGCGGGGCTGGACCGCCGGCAGGAGATGGCCTTGTTCGACGCCCTGCAGCGCAAGGCGATCCCCGAGATCCGCGACCTCATCGACCAGGCCGGTGTCGCGGCGGGCGTCGGCGACATGCTGCTGGGCCTCCCGGAGCTGAATGGCGACGATGCCCTGCACTGCGCCGCGGAGGTGCTGGCGGGCGCGGACCTGCCGGTGCGGGCAGCGCTGGAGCGCCTGCGGCGCGTTGCCGAGGAGACGGCCCGCTGGCTGCCGGCGCTATCCGTGCATTTCGACCTGGCGGAGCTACGGGGTTACAACTACAAGACAGGCATCGTCTTTGCTGCGTTCGTGCCCGGATGGGGCCTGGAGATCGGCCGCGGCGGGCGTTACGACAACATAGGCCATGTGTTCGGACGCCAGCGCCCGGCAGTGGGATTCAGCACGGACGTCAAGCGCCTGATCGCGCAGGGTCCGCAGCCCGAGATTGCCGCGCCCGAGCCCCAGGTGATGGCACCCTGGAGCTCGGACCCGGCGCTGCAGGCGGTGGTGGCCCGGCTGCGCCGCGCCGGGCGCCGCGTGATCCAGCGGCTGCCGGGCAGCGCCGCGCCCAGGACTGCCGCGGAGCTGTTGGTAGAGAGCGGCGACGGCTGGACCCTGTGCCCCGTCGGCGATAGCGCCGAGGACAGCTAGCCCGGCGCCGACGCAGCCAGGGGACCCGGAGCTGGCGCGCGGCGCACCCGCGCGCCGAAGCATCGTGTTAATTTGTGGGCCGATCATCGGGATCGGCGGCCAGCGGAGATAGAAGCGATATGGGTAAGAGCGTTGTTGTCACCGGCACCCAGTGGGGCGACGAGGGCAAGGGCAAGATCGTCGACCTGCTCACCGAGCGGGCCGATGCCGTGGTGCGCTTTCAAGGTGGCCATAATGCGGGCCATACGCTGGTCATCGACGGCGAGCAGACCATCCTGCATCTGATCCCGTCGGGCATCCTGCACCCTGGCGTCACCTGCCTGATCGGCAACGGCGTGGTGCTGTCTCCAGAGGCCCTGCTGAGCGAAGCGGCGATGCTCGAGGAGCGGGGCGTCCCGGTGCGCGAGCGTCTCGGCATCAGCCCCGCTTGCGCACTGATCCTGCCGTATCACATCGCGCTGGATCAGGCCCGAGAGCAGGCGCGTGGCGCCAAGGCCATCGGCACCACCGGCCGCGGCATCGGCCCCGCTTACGAGGACAAGATCGCGCGGCGCGGCATCCGCCTCGGTGAGCTCTTGGAGCCTGCACACTTCGAGGAGCGCCTGCGCGAAGTGCTCGACTACCACAACTTCACACTCCAGCATTACCTGAAGGCCCCGCCGGTGGACTTCGCGGCGGCGCTGGATAGCGCATTGACCCATGGCGAGCAGCTCGCTCCGATGGTGGATGATGTGGTGGGCCGCCTCGCCCGCCTACGTGCCGGCGGCGCCAATGTGCTGTTTGAGGGCGCCCAGGGCGCGCTGCTGGACATCGACCACGGCACCTATCCCTACGTCACCTCGTCCACCACCACGGCGGGCGGTGCCGCGAGCGGCAGCGGTGTCGGACCCCGTGATCTCGATTACATCCTCGGCATCGTCAAGGCCTACACCACCCGCGTCGGCAGCGGCCCTTTCCCCACCGAGCTTTTCGATACCGACGGCGATCATCTCGGCCGGCGGGGCCACGAGTTCGGCGCCACCACCGGTCGCAAGCGCCGCTGCGGCTGGCTGGACATGGTGGCCTTGAGGCGCTCCTTCATCATCAACAGCGTCTCCGGGCTGTGCGTCACTAAGCTGGACGTCCTCGACGGCATGGAAACACTGCGTATCTGCATCGCCTATGCGCTGGACGGTGAGCTGCTGGAGGCCCCGCCCGTGGGGGCCGAAGCGCTGGCGCGCTGCCAGCCGCGCTTCATCGAGATGCCCGGATGGCAGGAGTCTACCGCCGGCATCGATTCGGTGGACGCCCTGCCGGCGGCCGCGCGCGCCTATCTTGCGAAGCTGGAGGAGCTGAGCGGCGTGCCCATCGACATCGTCTCCACCGGCGCCGACCGCGCCCACACGGTGGTGGTGCGCCATCCCTTCAACGCCCGCTGATACATCGCTGTCAGCGCCGTCGCCGCGGCTCCGGCCCGAAACGAAAGCAGGGTCGCGGCGCCCCTTCCATCCCGAGCCGGGAACCTTCGGTCCATGAGTGAAACGGCCCTGCTGCTGGAGAGCCTGCGCCTGATGGCCATCGGAATGGGCATTGTCTTCAGCTTCCTGCTGCTGCTGGTGGGCATGCTGCGGCTCATGTCTTGGGCGGCCCTGCGGCTGGCGCCGGTGTCGGCGGCGCCCGAGCCCCAGGCGCTCGCCGCTGGCGTAGCCCCAGATGCCCCACCCGTGGCCGCCATCGCCGCCGCCATCGCCCGCTACCGGGCAGTCCATGGTCGCCCAGGGCATTGATGTGCCGCCGCCGCGCCCCGCATCCACGCCCTGTATCCAGGCGCCAGATCTAAGCAGGGCTCTTAGGCGATTTCTGTCAACAAGCATACCGCCTGGCTTGTCTGCTCGCCCGCCGTCTTTGTCGCGGCAACGCGCACAGAGAACGACGATGCACGCGCTGCCGCTTCGCGACGGCGGACGAGAATCCTGCGCCATTCGGTCTGTTTGTTTCCGGCAATCGCCGTAGCTGTTTCGAGAGAGAGATCCATGACCGAGAAGACACCGCTAGGGATCACCGATGTCGTGCTGCGCGACGCCCATCAGTCCCTGCTGGCGACTCGGATGCGCATCGAGGACATGCTGCCCATCGCCGACAAGCTGGATCAGGTTGGTTACTGGTCGCTAGAGAGCTGGGGTGGTGCCACCTTCGACGCCTGCATTCGCTACCTCGGTGAGGATCCCTGGGCGCGCTTGCGCCAGTTGCACGCCGCCATGCCCAATACGCCGCAGCAGATGCTGCTGCGCGGCCAGAATCTCCTGGGCTACCGGCACTACGCCGACGACGTCGTGGACAAATTCGTCGAGCGTGCGGCGGCCAACGGCATCGGCGTTTTCCGCATCTTCGACGCCATGAATGATCTCAGGAACCTGGAGCAGGCGGTGCGCGCGGCCCTGGCCACGGGCGCACATGCCCAGGGTACCATGTCCTACACCGTGAGCCCGGTGCACAACCTGGACTACTGGGTAGACCTCGGCCGGCGCATCGAGGACATGGGCTGTCATTCCATTTGCATCAAGGACATGGCCGGGCTGCTGCGGCCCTATGTGGCGGAGGAGCTGATCACGCGGCTGAAGGAGTCCTGCGGCATTCCTATCGCCATGCAGTGCCATGCCACCACGGGCATGAGCACGGCGACCTACATCAAGGCCGCCGAGGCCGGCATCGACATGCTGGACACGGCCATCTCCTCCATGAGCATGACCTACGGCCACTCGCCGACCGAGTCCTTGGTCGCCATTCTCGACGGCACGCCCCGGGACACCGGGTTGGACATCGGCCTGCTGGAGGAGATCGCCGCCTATTTCCGCCAGGTGCGCAAGAAGTACGCGCGCTTCGAGGGCTCGCTGCGCGGCGTCGACTCACGCATCCTGGTGGCGCAGGTGCCGGGCGGCATGCTCACCAACATGGAGAACCAGCTGCGCGAGCAGGGTGCGACCGACCGTCTGGACGAGGTGCTGGAAGAGATCCCCAGGGTGCGCCAGGACTTGGGCTTCATCCCGCTGGTGACGCCCACCAGTCAGATCGTCGGCAGTCAGGCGGTGCTCAATGTGCTCATGGGTGAGCGCTATAGGTCCGTCACCAACGAGACCGCCGGTGTGCTCAAGGGCGCCTATGGTGCCACGCCGGCGCCGGTGAGCAACGAGCTGCAAGCACGCGTGCTGGGCGACGGGGAGCAGTCCATCACCTGCCGGCCGGCGGACGAGCTGGCACCGGAGCTGGCGCGGCTCACGGCGGACCTCGACAGCATCGCCGGCGACCGCAAGCTGGTGCTGGCGCCCGAGCAGGTCGACGACGTCCTCATCTATGCCATGTTTCCGCAGGTGGGGCTCAAGTTCCTCGAGCACCGGGGCGACGCGTCGGCCTTCGAGCCGCCACCCTGGGAACTGGATGCCAAGGAGAAGGCCGCCGCCGAGCAAGCGCCCGTGCAACAAACCACGCCACCGGCTGCCGCCGCGCCCGAGCACTACCACATCGAGGTGGACGGGCGCAGCTATGCGGTTACCGTGTCGCCTCGGGGCGGCATCGAGGGCATAGATCCCGCGGCGGCGGCCGTCACCGAGCTCGCGGTGCCGCCGACACCCGCCGCCGCCACACACATGGTGGAGTCGCCGCTCGCCGGCAACATCGTGCGTGTCAACGTCAAGCCGGCCCAGCGCGTCGGCGTCGGTGACGTGCTACTGGTGCTGGAGGCCATGAAGATGGAGACGGAGGTGCGGGCCACCGTCACAGGCACCGTCGTGGAGATCCGGGTCAAGGCCGGCGACGCGGTGGTATTGGGCGCCCCCTTGGTGTCCTTGGGCTAAAGGCCGATGGACCAGTTGCTGATGCTCTGGGAGTCCATGGGGATCGCCAACATGGACTGGCGCCAGGTATTGATGATGACCCTTGGCTGCGGGCTCATCTACCTGGCGATTGCGAAGAGGTTCGAGCCGCTGCTGCTCGTGCCCATCGGCTTCGGTGCACTCTTGAGCAACATCCCGGTAGCCGGCATCGGCGGGCCGGACGGCATGATCGGCATGATCTACAAGGTCGGTGTCGAAACCGGCGTGTTTCCGCTGCTGATCTTCATGGGCGTCGGTGCGCTGACCGACTTCGGCGCCCTGATCGCCCGGCCATCCACGCTGCTGCTCGGCGCCGCTGCACAGTTCGGCATCTTCGCCACGCTGATCGGCGCCGTGGCGCTGAACTTCGTGCCGGGGTTCGATTTTACCCTGCGCGACGCCTCCGCCATCGCCATCATCGGCGGCGCCGATGGACCGACGGCGATCTTCCTCGCCTCGCGCCTCGCACCGGACCTGCTCGGGGCCATCGCCGTTGCGGCCTATTCCTACATGGCCCTGGTCCCCATCATCCAGCCCCCGATCATGCGCGCGCTGACCACGCAAGAGGAACGCGCAGTGGTCATGCAACAGATGCGCCCGGTGTCGCAGCTGGAGCGCATTCTGTTCCCCTTCGTCGTGCTGTTGCTCTGTGCGTTGCTGCTGCCATCGGCGGCGCCGCTGATCGGCATGCTCACCTTCGGCAACCTGCTGCGCGAATGCGGTGTCGTCGAGCGCCTGAGTCGCGCGGCGCAGAACGAGATCATCAACATCGTCACCATCATGCTCGGGCTCGCGGTGGGCTCGAGGCTGTCGGCGGACAGGTTTCTCGCGTTGGAGACCCTCGGCATCCTGGCCCTCGGTGCCCTCGCCTTCTGCATTGGCACCGCCGCCGGCGTACTGATGGGCAAGCTGATGCACTGGCTCACGGGTGGCAAGGTGAACCCGCTGATCGGGGCCGCCGGCGTCTCGGCCGTGCCCATGGCCGCGCGTGTCGTCAACCGCGTCGGGCTGGAGCAGGACCACCACAACTTCCTGCTCATGCATGCCATGGGCCCCAACGTGGCCGGCGTCATCGGCTCTGCGGTCGCCGCGGGTATTCTGTTGGCCCTCGCCGGCGGCTGAGGCCCTTCCCGGGCGGCGCTCGCCATCCCCAGCGCGCAACCGAGTCGCCCCAGTTGGTCGTTGCCACGCCGTCGCCGCCGGGAGTCGCCTGCGCCGGCTCGGGGCGCCGGCGCTCGGGTGGGCAGGTCCGAGCAAAACAGGGCTCCTCGGCCTTGTACGCCTGCCTACCATGGGTTATTCTGAAACGCTTATGCGCCAGCCATTGCCACAGTCCCTGGACCCACGCCGGCAGGCCGAGCTCGGACGCGAGCTTGCGGGTGTGCTATCGCTCGCGCGCATGCCGCGGCTGGCTGCGGTGGTCGTCGATGCGGCGAATACCGGGGATGACTATGCGGCCTTCGAGCTCAGCTTTCGGCGCGACGCGAGCGGTCGCGCTCTGGTGCAAGGCCGTGTGACGGGCACCCTGCAACTGCGCTGCCAGCGTTGCAACGGCGTGCTCGAGCTGCCCGTGTCAAGCAGCAGCACCCTGGCGGTGGTGCGGGGGCTCGACGAGGCGGCCGAGCTGCCGGATGCTTACGAGCCCTTGTTATCGGTCGAGGCGGAGATCGACCCGGCGGCATTGGTGGAGGACGAGCTGCTGCTGGCGGTGCCGGCGGTACCCCGCCACCCCGCGGGCGCCTGCGAGCCGCCGGTCCAGACCGCGCCGGCGGCCGACCGGGTGGACGCCAGGCCCCCGCATGATAATCCGTTCGCCGTGCTGGAAGTCCTGAAGCGCCATCACTGATAGCGTCGTCGTCTACAGCGCTGTTGCTGACGCCTGTGCGAGTCGTCGCCGCAGGTTACCCGACCCTTCGACCATCCGACTGCAGTCGGTCAGTGTGCAGCGCCCAAGCACCCAGCGTCCAGGCACCCAGCATCAAAGCACAAGGACCCCGGAGACCTGTTCATGGCTGTTCAGCAGAATCGAAAGACCCCGTCCAAGCGCGGCATGCGTCGCTCACACGATGCGCTCGGCAAGCCCACGCTTGCCGAGGATCCGACCACAGGTGAGATTCATCGCCGGCATCACCTTACCCCAGACGGCTTCTATCGCGGCCGCAAGGTCGTGGACCGCTCGGGATGACGCATCCAGGGGTAGCCTCCGTTGCGATTCCTCGGGAAGCCGCGCATGAGCCGACAGCCCATCATCGCGCTTGACGCCATGGGGGGGGATAGTGGCGCCGACGTGGTGGTTCCGGCAGCCAAGTCCTTTCTGGCCAGGACTCCGGGCGTCGACCTGATCTTGGTGGGCCGGCGGGAGGTGATCGAGCCGATGCTCGCAGCCGAGCCTCGCCCGGAACAGGACGGCCGTATCCGTATCCATCACGCCAGCCAGGCCGTCGGCATGGATGAGCTGCCATCCAAAGCGCTGCGGAGCAAGAAAGACTCGTCCATGCGCGTCGCCATCGACCTCGTCAAGCAGGGCGAGGCGGACGCCTGTGTCAGCGCCGGCAACACGGGTGCGCTGATGGCCACGGCGCGCTTCGTGCTCAAGACGCTCCCGAACGTAGATCGGCCCGCCATTATCAGTGCCCTGCCCTCGGTGCGGGGCGGTACGCACATGCTGGATCTCGGCGCAAACATCGACTGCACCGCCGAGCACCTGTTCCAGTTCGCCGTCATGGGCAGCGAGCTGGTGCGGGCCGTGGAGGGTGTGGCGCGTCCCAGCGTAGGCCTCCTGAATATCGGCCAGGAGGAGATCAAGGGCAACGACCAGGTGCGCCGCGCGCACGAGCTCGCCGCTGCGAGCGACCTCAATTACGTCGGCTACGTAGAAGGCGACGATGTGTTCATGGGCGACATGGACGTCGTGGTGGCGGACGGCTTTGTCGGCAATGTGGCGCTCAAGTCCAGCGAGGGCGCTGCCAAGCTCGTCGCCCACATGCTCCGCAAGCACTTCCGCAAGAGCCTGTGGTCACGGCTCGCCGGGCTCTTTGCACTGCCGACGCTGCGTGACTTCAAGGACGAGACGGACCCGCGGCGCTATAACGGCGCCAGCCTGTTGGGCCTGCGCGGCGTCGTGGTGAAGAGCCACGGCGGAGCGGACGCCACCGCATTCGAGAATGCCATCCACATTGCCGAGCACGAGATCAAGGCCGAGGTCATTGCCCGCATCGAGGATGAGGTGGCGGCGCATCTGGATTCGGCACCGATGCGGGCGAGTGCATGACTACGGCCGCCGGTACCCCCTACGCCCGCATCCTTGGCACGGGCGGCTATCTGCCCGAGAAGGTCCTGACCAACCAGGACCTCGAGCGCATGGTGGATACGGCGGACGCCTGGATTCGCGAGCGTACCGGCATCCGCGAGCGGCGCGTCGCTGGCGAGGGCGAGACCTGTGGCGACCTCGCCGAGCAGGCGGCACGCCGCGCCATCGAGGCCGCCGGGATCGCGGCGGCGGACATCGACCTCATCGTCGTCGCCACCACCACGCCGGACCAGGTTTTCCCAAGCAACGCCTGTCAGCTTCAGCACCGACTCGATATTCGCGGCTGCGCCGCGTTCGATCTCCAGGCCGTATGCACCGGGTTCATCTATGCACTGGGCGTTGCCGACCAGTTCATCCGCACGGGCATGGTGCGCCACGCCCTGGTGGTGGGTGCCGAGACCATCTCGCGCATCATCGACTGGACCGATCGCGGCACCTGTGTGCTGTTCGGCGACGGCGCCGGCGCGGTCGTGCTGGCGGCCGACAGCGAGCCCGGGGTCATTTCCTCGCACCTGCACGCCGACGGCGCCTACCGCGAGCTGCTGCAGGTGCCGGCTGGGATCGGCAACGGCGCGAACGGCTCGCCCTATATGGAGATGAAGGGCAACGAGGTGTTTCGCGTCGCCGTCACCACGCTCGGGCGCATCGTCGACGAGACCCTGGATGCCAACGGCATGACCCGCGCCGACATCGACTGGCTGGTGCCGCACCAGGCCAACCTGCGCATCATCCAGGCCACGGCCCGCAAGCTGGATCTGGCCATGGAGCAAGTGGTGGTCACGGTGGACCGCCATGGCAACACCTCGGCCGCCTCGGTGCCGCTCGCCTTCGACGAGGCGGTGCGCGACGGGCGCATCAGGCGGGGCCAGACGGTGCTGATGGAGGCGTTCGGCGGCGGCTTCACCTGGGGCTCTGTGCTCTTGCGCTACTGATGCCCGAAAACGTCGGTGTCCGACCTCCGGTTCCGAGCTTCCGTCAACCCAACTTGCGTCCGCCCAACCTAGGTACGTCCAGCGCCAGTCCGCCCAACGTCCGTCCAATAGCCAGCTGATCGCATGACAAGAACGCAACTCGCCTTCGTCTTCCCCGGCCAGGGCTCGCAGTCCGTGGGTATGCTCAACGCGCTTGCCGACGCCTATCCGCAGGTGCGCGAGACCTTCACCGAGGCCTCCGGCGTGCTCGGCCGCGATCTTTGGTCCCTAGCCACAGAGGGACCGGCCGAGCAGCTGGACCAGACCGAGAACACCCAGCCCGCGATGCTCGCTGCAGGGGTCGCTGTCTGGCGCTGCTGGCGGTCGCGTGGCGGGGCCATGCCGGCGGCCATGGCAGGGCACAGCCTTGGCGAATATACGGCGCTGGTCTGCGCCGGTGCCCTGGGCTTCCAGGATGCCGTGGGCCTGGTGGCCGAGCGTGCCCGTCTGATGCAGGCTGCGGTGCCGGCCGGGCAGGGGACCATGGCGGCCATTCTCGGCCTCGAGAATGCGCAGGTCGTCAGCCTCTGCGCCGAGCAGGCGCAGGGCGACGTGCTGGAGGCGGTCAACTTCAATGCACCCAGGCAGGTGGTCATCGCGGGAGACCGGGCGGCGGTGGAGCGAGGTGTCGCCGCGGCGAAGGTCGTCGGCGCCAGACGGGCGGTTCTGTTGCCTGTGAGTGTGCCGTCGCACTGCTCGCTCATGCGGGGCGGTGCGGAGCAGTTGGCGGAGCGTCTGGCCGCAACGCAGCTGCGCCTGCCGCGGGGGCCGGTGGTGCACAATGTCACCGCGGCGACCGCCGACAACCTCGAGTTGCTGCGCAGCCTGTTGGGGCGGCAGCTGTACAGCCCTGTGCGCTGGGTGGAGAGCATCTGCGCGCTGCGATCGATGGGCATACGGGTCGCGGTGGAGGCCGGTCCGGGCAAGGTGCTCGCGGGCCTCGGCCGGCGCATCGACCCGATGATGAAGTCCCTGCCGGTGTTCGATCCCGCGGGTCTGGACAAGGCGCTGGAGCTGACACGAGATGCTTGACGGCGAAACAGCATTGGTGACAGGTGCGAGCCGCGGAATCGGCCGGGCCATCGCGACCGCGCTCTTGGCTCAGGGGGCGGCTGTGGCGGGCACGGCGACGACGGACGCGGGTGCCGCACGCATCGGCGAAGAGCTCGCGGGCACGGGCCGACAGGTCATCGGCGTGCGGCTCGACGTCACCGATCCGGCCTCCATTGAGGCCACGCTCGCCGCCGTCGAGCAGGCCTTCGGCGCCGCACCAGGTATCCTGATCAACAACGCCGGCATTACCCGCGACGGGCTTCTGCTGCGGATGCAGGAGGCTGACTGGGACGCCATCATCGCCACCAACCTCACGGCCGTGTATCGGCTGACCAAGGCTTGTCTCAGGCCAATGACCAAGGCGCGTAAGGGCCGCATCATCAACATCTCCTCCGTCGTGGGTGCCACGGGCAATGCGGGGCAGGCCAACTATGCGGCCGCCAAGGCCGGCATGATCGGCTTCACGAAGTCCTTGGCACGCGAGGTGGGGGCGCGCAGCATTACCGCGAACTGCGTGGCTCCGGGTTTCATCGATACGGATATGACACGGGGGCTCGGCGACGAGCAGCGGCAGGCGCTGCTGGCGTCGATCCCCCTGAACCGACTTGGCGCACCGGAAGAGGTGGCGGGTGCCGTGACCTTTCTCGCCTCACCCGCCGCGAGCTACATCACCGGCGCGACTCTGCATGTCAACGGCGGCATGTATATGGCCTGAATAGAAGGCAATAAAATTTTTTATATCAGATATTTATTGAAGTTTTATTGAGCTGTTCCGAGCTTTTAACGGCACGCGTTTGTCACTACAATACCGCCGGCGCGCCGCGCCGCGGACCATACACGTCAAGAGGGTTAAACAGCATGAGCAGCGTTCAAGAGCGAGTCACGAAGATCGTCGTCGAGCAACTCGGGGTCAAGGAAGAGGAGGTGACACCGGAGTCCTCGTTCGTCGACGACCTGGGCGCGGATTCCTTGGACACGGTTGAGCTGGTGATGGCGCTCGAAGAGGAGTTCGACACCGAGATCCCGGACGAGGATGCCGAGAGCATCACTACCGTCCAGCAGGCCATTGACTACATCAACGAGCACCTGAGCTGAGCCGCGCGGTGCGGCGTCGCCTGTGCGACGCCCGGGCATGGTGGCGGGGCATGGCGGCGGGCATTCGCCGGGTGCAGCCGCCTCGGCAGGTTTTCGAGAGGTGAAGCATGAGAGGTAGAAGGGTCGTCGTCACGGGCGTTGGCATCGTGGCGCCCGTCGGACTGGAGATTGCCTCCGCCTGGGACAAGATCCTGGATGGGCGCAGCGGTATACAGCCCATCACCCACTTCGATGTCGGACCCTTCAGCACCAGGTTCGGCGGTCCGATCTACGGCTTCGACGCCACCCAGTACGTCTCCAAGAAAGAGGCGCGCAAGATGGACGCCTTCATCCACTACGGGATAGCGGCAGGTACCCAGGCCATCGAGGCTGCCGGGCTGCCCGTAACCGAACAGAGCAGTCATCGCATCGGCGTGGCTGTGGGCTCCGGCATTGGGGGTATCGGCGGTATCGAAAGCAACTATGGGGCTTACCTCTCGGGCGGGCCGCGAAAGATCTCCCCTTCCTTCGTCCCTGCCAATATCGTCAACATGGTTGCCGGCAACCTGTCCATCAAATATGGCCTGAAGGGACCGAACTTCTCCATCGTCTCGGCCTGCAGCTCGGGCGCGCACAATATCGGACAGGCCGCGTACATGATCCGCCATGGGATGGTCGACGCCATGGTGGCCGGCGGTGCCGAAATGGGCACCACCCCGGTGGGACTCGGCGGCTTCGCCGCGGCGCGTGCGCTGTCCACCCGCAACGAGGACCCGCAGGGCGCGAGCCGCCCCTTCGACAAGGAGCGCGACGGCTTCGTGCTCAGCGACGGTGCCGGTGTCATGGTGCTCGAAGAGTACGAGGCGGCGCTTGCACGCGGCGCGCCGATCCTCGCCGAGCTCGTCGGCATCGGCATGAACTCCGACGCCTACCATATGACTGCCCCCACCGAGGATGGGGCCGGGGCCGCCCACTGCATGCGCCTGGCCATGGAAGACGCGGGCATCGGTGCCGAGCGCATCGACTACATCAATGCCCACGGCACTTCGACCCCCGCCGGCGACATCGCCGAGACCAAGGGCATCAAGCTCGCCCTGGGCGATCACGCGTACAAGGTTGCCGTCAGCTCGACGAAGTCCATGACCGGACATATGCTGGGGGCCGCCGGCGGTGCCGAGGCGATCTTCAGCGTGCTGGCCATCCGCGATCAGGTGGCACCGCCGACCATCAACTACCAGACGCCGGATCCGGATTGCGACCTGGACTATGTGCCCAACGAGGCGCGGCAGATCCAGATCGACTATTCGCTCAGCAATTCCTTCGGTTTCGGTGGCACCAATGGTACCTTGATCTTCAAGCGCCTCTAGCAGGCCGGCTGGCAGCGAGGGGCGAGAAGATCGCGGTGGCCTGGTCCCGGACGCTGGTGGACGGCCGGCCGGCGGACAGCATCGACATCGCCGACCGCGGGCTGCTTTACGGCGACGGGCTGTTCGAAACCATCGCGGTTCGGAACCGCCGACCCTGCCTGTGGCGGCGGCACCTGGCCCGACTGGCGATGGGCTGCGAGCGCCTCGGCATCCCGAAGCCAGACACTAGCCTCCTCGCCACGGAGGCGAGCACATTGCTGGACGATGCCGATGCCCCCGCCGGTGTGCTCAAGCTCATGGTCACCCGCGGCAGCGGACCTCGCGGCTACGCACCGCCGCTGGCGCCGCGGCCGCGGCGCATCCTTTCCTTCCAACCTGGCCTGCTCCCGGGACCCTTTCCGGTCCTGCCCGACCTCCGGCAGGGCGCGGACGCCGATGTCCGGCTGACCATCTGCGCGACCCGCTTGGGCGCGAATGAGCGTTTGGCCGGCATCAAGCATCTGAACCGGTTGGAACAGGTGCTCGGCCGCGCCGAATGGTCGGACCCGGAGATCCTCGACGGCATTATGTGCGACACCCGCAGGCACGCGATCTGCGGCACCATGTCCAACATCTACGTGCTCGACGAGACCGGCATCTGCACACCGCCGCTGGTGCACTGCGGTGTCGCCGGCACGGTGCGGGGCCTGGTGCAGGACTGCGCGACGGCACTGGACATCCCCTTTCGTGAACGCGAGCTGAAGCTGTCGGACTTGTATGCCGCCGATGGGCTCATGATCAGCAACGCGCTGCTCGGACTCTTGCCAGTCGGTCGGCTAAGGGAGCACCGCTACCGCGCCGGCGCGGCGCCGGCGGCATTGATCGACCGGGTGCGGGCGACCGCGCTCGAACCGGAGACCCATCTGTGAAGACCATCATCTCGACCCTGCTGGTGCTGGCCATCGCCGGTGGTGCTGCCGCCTGGGGGGGCTGGACGCTCTACCAGGGCTTTCTCGACACGCCGGTGAAGCTGGACGGCGACCAGGTGGTCTATCGTGTGCCCGAGGGCGCCACCATCCGCGGTGTGGCGCACGACCTGGCCGATCATGGCTGGATCAGGAGCCGGTTTCTGTTCACCATGCTGGCCTACCAGACCGATCAGCATAGCGCGCTCAAGTCCGGCGAGTACGCCATCGCGGCCGGTATGAAGCCGGCGCAGCTATTGGCGCTGCTCACGAGCGGCAGGTCGATCCAATTTCCGGTGACCATCGTGCCCGGCATGACCTTCCGTGAGGCCCTCGCCGCCGTGGACGACGCCGGGGTCTTCACCATGGAATCGGGCGGCCTGTCCGACGCCGAGCTGGTGGCGCGCCTAGGCATCGACGCCGAGCATCCGGAAGGGTGGCTATTCCCGGACACCTACCTGTCCGAGCGTGGTGCGACGGACGTCGAGATCCTGCGGCGCGCCCATCGGCGCATGCGCGCCGTGCTGGACGAGGAATGGGCAGAGCGCGGCGAAGACTCGACCATCGAGACCCCCTATGAGGCGCTGATCCTGGCGTCCATCGTCGAAAAGGAGACCGGCAAGGCCGCCGAGCGCTCGCGCATCGCCGGCGTCTTCTCCCGCAGATTGCAGCAGGGCATGAAGCTGCAGACCGATCCGACCGTGATCTACGGCCTGGGCGAGGACTTCGACGGCAACATTACCCGCGTGCACCTGCGCCAGGAGACGCCCTACAACACCTATGTGATCCCGGCGCTGCCGCCTACGCCCATCGCCCTGCCGAGCCGTGCGGCCATCCATGCCGTGCTGCATCCGGCGGCCGGAGACGAGCTCTATTTCGTCGCCCGTGGTGACGGCAGCCACTACTTTTCCGCCACGCTGGAGGAGCACAACTGCGCCGTGCGGCACTTCCAGCTGAAGCAACCCTGCCCCGGGCTGCGCGACGAGGAGGCGGTCAGCGACTCCGGTACAGCGCCGGACGCGCAGGCGGGGGCGAGTGCCGCGGACGGCTGATCCGCCGAGCCATGGACGAGCGCGTGGATGATGATGCGAGGCCATTTCATCACCCTGGAAGGCATCGAGGGGGCCGGCAAGACCACGCAGCGGGATGCGGTCGCGGCCTATCTACGCGACACCGGTCTCGACGTGCTCATCACCCGCGAGCCGGGTGGCTCGGAGATCGCCGAGCGCATCCGCGCGCTGCTGCTGGACCCGGTCAACACCGGCATGCACGAGCACACAGAACTGCTGCTGATGTTTGCCGCCCGCGCCGAGCACTTGCACAGGCGCATCCTGCCCGCGCTCGACGCCGGCACCTGGGTGGTCTGCGATCGCTTCACCGATGCCTCCTATGCCTACCAGGGCGGCGGTCGGGGCGTTCCGGTGGCGCGCATCGCGACGCTCGAGCAGCTGGTGCAAGGCGTTCGGCGCCCGGACCTCACCCTGCTGCTCGACCTGCCGGTGGCGATGGGGCTGGCGCGGGCGCACGGGCGCTCGGCACCGGACCGGTTCGAGTCTGAGGCATTGCACTTTTTCGAGCGTGTCCGCGAGGCCTACTTGGTGCGCGCCGCCGCCGAGCCTGAGCGCATGGTACGCATCGATGCCGGGCGTGAGCCGGCGGCCGTGACCGCGGACACGCTGGCCGCTGTGCGTGCACATCTTGCAGGGGCCGGGTTGGATGCGAGCAATGAAGAGGTCCCCGTGCAGGGCGGGGCGAGGTCGCCCTGATGATCCTGGCCGAGCCCGTCCTCCTCTCGCCGCTGCCTTGGCTCGATGCACCCTGGCAGTCGGTGCAGGCTGCCATCCGCAGCGACCGCCTCGGCCATGCGTTGCTGATCATGGGCCCCGCTGGCATCGGCAAGCGCCGCTTTGCGGACCTGCTGGCCGCGGCGCTGCTGTGCCCGCAGCCCGAGCCCGATGGCCTGCCCTGTGGCGGCTGCGAGGACTGCCGGCTGCTCGCCGCCGGCAGTCACCCGGACCTGATCCGTCTGGTGCCGGACGCGGACAGCAAGACCCAGGAGATCAAGGCCGACCAGGTGCGCGCGCTCTGCAGCGGCCAGTCCATGACGTCCAGCCGTGGGCGGCGTGCGGTGTACCGGATCGCGCCGGCGGAGGCCATGAACAGGGTGGCGGCCAACAGTCTGCTGAAGACCTTGGAGGAGCCGGCGGCCGCCACGCTCTGGCTTCTGGTGTCGGAGGCGCCCGGCGGCCTACCGGCCACCGTCCGCAGCCGCTGCCAACGGCTTCAGCTCTCGGCGCCGGCGACTGACGCCACCCTACCCTGGCTCGAGGGTCAGCTCGACGGCGAGGGCGACTCGGAACGGCTACTCGCCGTCGCCCATGGCGCGCCCTTGCGGGCGCTCGCCATGGCCAAAGAGGAGCAGCTGGACGCCCGCGAGCGGTGGCTGAACGGCCTCCATGCCGTCAGTGCCGGCACGGCAGACCCGCTTGCCGTCGCCTGGGCTTGGCAGTCCTTGGACCCGGAGCTAGTATTGGACTGGCTCGCGGGCTGGGTGAGCGACGGGTTGCGGCTCGCGATAGACCCAGATGCCGTGCACCTGACCAACCCCGACCAGCGCAGGCTTCTGGCAACCATCGCATCCGGCCTCGAGCCCGAGCGGGCCCATCGCTTCCTACTGCGGGTTTACGCCGCGCGTGCCGAGGCCAAGTCCACCGTGAACAAGCAGCTCTTGTTCGAAGCGCTGCTGATCCGCTGGGCTCAATTGGGCCGGCCCGACGGCCGGTTCGACTCGGCCTGAAGCCCTGAACCCAAGGTACTGACGTCCAACGACTACGCCCGACCAGCCAAGCGGGCCCTGTTGATTCGAGCAAAGCGAGCGGCTACGCCCTCGTCGCATCCCGGAAGACGCCATGAGCTCCGACGCCCAAAGCGGTCGCCAACGTATCCTGAGCTTCGCTATCAAGGACAAGGCGGCCCTCTACGCCGCCTATATGCCCTTCGTGCGCAACGGAGGGCTCTTCATCCCCACGAGCAAGCGTTACAGCCTCGGCGACGAGCTGTTCCTGCTGCTCCAGCTCATGGACGAGAAGGAGCGCATCCCGGTGGCCGGCACCGTCGTCTGGATTACGCCGCTGGGTGCCGAGGGTAATCGCCAGGTGGGTGTCGGCATTCAGTTCAGCGACCAGGACAAGGGCGACGCCAGACGCAAGATCGAGGAATACCTCGCCGGCAGTTTGGAGGCCGATCGGCCCACCCACACGATGTGAGGGTGCTGGTCCGCGCCACCGACTCAGGCGTCCCGCGCCCGATTCGGCGCTATCCTGCGGCGGCGGACGTCCGTTCACCCTCCGGCAGCTTAGGCGATTTCTGTCAACAAACATACCGCCTGGCTTGCCTGCTCGCCCGCCTGCTTTGTCGCGGCAACGCGCACAAAGAACGACTATGCACGCGCTGCCCGCGAAGGCGCACGAGAATCTTGCGCCATTCGGTATGCTTGTTTGCCGGCAATCGCCTTAAGCCGCGCCATTCGGAGTCTGAACATGCTCGTCGACTCGCATTGCCATCTGGACCGCGTCGACCTCAGCCGCTACGACGGCAGCTTCGACGCTTTGATGCGGGCGATCCGCGCCGCCGGTGTCGGCCAAATGCTCTGCGTCTGCATCGATCTGGAGGGCTTCGACGCCATGCGCGAATTGGTTGCGGGCCAGCCGGACGTGTCCATCTCCGTCGGCGTCCACCCCAACGAGCGCGACGCCCGGGAACCGACGGCGGAAGACCTGGTGCGGCTTGCCGCAGAGACGGGCGTGGTGGCAATCGGTGAGACCGGCCTCGACTACCATTACAACCGAGGCGACCTGGAGTGGCAGCGCGAGCGTTTCCGCGTGCACATCGACGCCGCCAAGCAGAGCAGCCTGCCGCTCATCATCCACACCCGCGACGCCCGCGAGGACACCATCGCCGTCATGCGCGCCGCGGGCGCCGACGTCGCCGGCGGTGTCATGCACTGCTTTACCGAGACCTGGGACATGGCCCGGCAGGCGCTGGATCTCGGCTTCTACATCTCCTTCTCGGGGATAGTCACCTTCAAGAAGGCCGAGGCGCTCCGCGACGTCGCCCGCCGCGTGCCACTGGAGCGCCTCCTCATCGAGACCGACTCGCCCTACCTGGCCCCGGTGCCGCACCGCGGTAAGAACAACGAGCCGCGTTACGTCGTGCACGTGGCCGAGCAAATCGCCGCACTGCGAGGCATGACGCCGGGGGCGGTCGCCGAGTTGACGGCGGAGAACTATTTCGCGCTCTTCGGTGACGGCAAGAAGGGATCGACCCGTGTTGCTTGACCCTCGCACGGGGGGTATTCGGGCTCGCTGGGTCGACCGTGACGGCCCGCCTGGTCGGATTCACGACAAGGTCCATGTCTTCCATCGGCACGGCGCCGAGCAGCACCTCGTCTCCCAATACCAGGGCTCCGACCTAGCGGAACCGCTTGCCGAAGCTCACCTTGATCGGGCCTACATAGGGCACATTGCGCGTCCTGCCGTCCGCGATGGGAACCTCCCTGACCGACTCCTCGTCGAGCTGCAGCTGTAAGGCCAGGTGCTCGGGGATGCACAGCATCAGTGCGCCGGTGCCGGCCAGCGCCTTGGCCTTGACGGGAGCGAGGCCGGGCTCGCGGAGATTGCTCAGCTCCAGAGCGGCGAATACGTGACCCCTGGCGGCGCCCGTGCCAACAGTCTTAGGCGATTTACTGTCAAGGGTCACTGGGCCGCCCCGAGTCCAACACCAGGTCCTGTCCTGACGCGAAATCGAAAAGCGCCGGTTGCTGCAAAGCGCTAACCGGATCGCGCGCGCTATTCGACGGACGCAGTACCGCCGCCTTACCACTGAGTACGAGCTCGCCCCGCTGCCACTCCCGATACAGCTCCGGTACCCGCGCTTTTCCATACGCAAGCCACTCCGAGAGCAGAATCCGTCTGTCCCGCGGCCTGAAGTCCGCCGCTCCTCGTTCCAGTCCATCATGGACCAGGGCATAGCTCAAGAGTCCCTGGCCGATCGCTTCAGTCTCAATAGCATATTGATCTACTTGTGACGCCGCGAGTATGCGCATACCTTTATCGTATGCTAGTTGACCTAGGCCGCGACTACCCATGGGTCCAGGCTTGAAGTTCTCCCCTTCGACACTTGCAGCACTGTGGCAGGCATCGACAATCATCACGAGGTCTCTGGCGTCAAGTGGCCGCAACCAGGCCGACAGCTCGTCACTCGAGATTGTGCGTTTCAGATCGCTCGGATCGAGACTGTGCTTGGCGCCTTGGCCGATGTCATGGGGTAGGAGATAGAATCGCCCTTCGGCGTCGGTGACACCGTGGGTAGACAGGGCGATCAGGACCAAATCCTCGGGGCGTGCGGGTGCCAGATACTCGCTACCGGTTATCCCGACTAGGCGTTCCGGGGCAACGGCTTTACCACCCAACCGCTCTAGCACTGCACGGATCTTGTCCTTGGTGGCATTGTGTTCCCTGAGCCTGTGGCTGTCGCTTCTAGGATCGGCCTCGGATATCAGGGAGACAGAGACAATTTCCTGGTACAGCCGTTTCCCCGTCGCGGGATCGACGGCCATTCTCAGCCGATCCTGCAATACCGCGCCCAGCCTGCGCGCATCCGCGGCAGCGTAGCGAAGATCCCAGTGTGGATTCTCGAACGCGTTTACCCCAACCATAACCAGGTAGGCTCGTCCCAGCCGCGGAGTCCACTGCTTGGGCAGAGCAAAGCGTCTGCGAGCGGTGGCGCTCTTGACCCGATCTTCGTTGAAGGCGTACGCCGAGAGCACGACCTGCCCGACGCCCTTGCGCCTAGGCAAGCCGATACCGCGGAAGGTCACCTCTGTCTTGCCCTTCCCCCGATCAAGCTCAATGCCGTGGCTTCGGCGCCAGCGGTGCAGACCTTGGTCCGTTGAGGTATCCTGGCTCAGAGCGTCCTCCCCCAGATCGGGAAACTGAGCAACTAGTTGCCCATCACGAAATAGTCGCAGGTCGTAAACGCCTGTTGCCCAGGTTCGCACTTTCCCCGCGCTGTCGATTTTTCGTTCATTACGCCCGACCTCGACGACGACGGACACCCTGTCTGAAACGCAGGGCTCAGGCCGGCATGCATCGAGCTCAACCGAATTGATCCTGACCTCTGGTTGCACGCGGTTCAGGTTCGCCAGCTGACGAATCGGCCTGAGCTCTTCTCCTGCAAGACGCCGCGACAACAAGCGCGGCTCATAATAGTCCCGCATGAAGATCTCGATGGGCAGTGCCGTCAGAGGCTCATCGGGCATGATCCAGTGCAAATCCAGCGGATTATCCAGATTGTTCGTGTCGAAGCGTCCATCCGCGGTAACCACCGTCCAAGTACCGTCGTCCAGACTAACCAGCGTCGCAAGTGCTTCGCCGCTAGCGATGTTCCAGATGCGGACGCTTTGATCCGCACCTGCGCTCGCGAGATGCTTGCCATCCGGAGAAACGGCAAAGGATCGCACCCCGCCCACATGCCCCGCAAAGGTCTTCACTATGCCGCCAGAAACGACATCGTGAATCTGTAAGGTCCAATCGTCACTCGCGCTGACCACTTGATTCCCACGCGCCGAGAAGGCGACAGCGGTGATAAAGCCGTTGTGCCCCTCAAACCGCTTGATTTCCCGGCCCGTTCGGATCTTGAACAGGCGCACTGTCTTATCCCCGTTGCCGGTAACAAGATACTCCCCGTCCGGTGCAACGGCGATTGCGTTGATGGAGCTTGCGTTTCCGTCGAACGCGGCGATCTCCTTTCCCGTCTCGACCTCCCAGACGCAGATCTTGTTATCCCTAGACACGACCGAGCCACCACGCGCAAGATATCTGCCGCCCAGCGAGAATGCATAATTTCCCTCGTCATAAGACCTGCATCTCTTAGCGTCCAATCTCCAGAGCTCGCGCCCCGATCCGATATCCCAAAGACGTGGCTTTGCGGACAAGACCGATTCGCCGCTAACCTGGCCGCCTGACGTCAATACGTATCGGCCGTCCGGTGAGACACGTACACTGTAAAGGAGTGCATTTGAACCATGCTCGATCCGGCTTAAGCTGCGGCCAGTCGCAATGTCCCAGACGCGGGCGGTCGTGTGATCTAGGCTCGCGGTAATGACTTGTGTGCCATCGCTCGCAAAGGCTGCAGAGTGGACGGCTTTGCTGTGCCCTTGGAACCGCTGTACCTCACCTCCCGCCAGCAAATCCCAGAGGATCCCGGTGCCATCGTCAACACCGCAAAAGAGAAGGTGACCGTCAGGCGAGAACACGACGGAAGAGATCTGCTTCGTGTGCCCCCCGAAACGCTGCAGCAACCGGCCGTTCCGGACATCCCGGAGTCGAGCCAAGTTGTCATGATCTTGTTCCATCGACCAATCGCCAGAAATAGTTAGCACTCGAGTTGCATCCGGAGTGAAACCGGCGGAGGTTTGGCGTGCCTTTACACGCCAAACCTCCTGGCCCGTTTCTATATTCCATAAGCGACTGGCATCATCACTCATTGTGAGCAAATGGCCGCCTTTCGGATCGAATACGAAGCTCCGCCCGAGGAAACGCCGAAGCTGGCGACCTGTTTTCACATCCCACAGTCTCGCGCTCTCGTTATAGATCCCTCCTGTCATCGCATAACTGCTGTCTGGGGAGAACGCCAGCATTGTTACTGCAATCTCGTGATCGTCAGTACTCCAAAGCTCATCGCCATCCAAGGTACTCCACAGGCGCGCGGTCTTACCGCTCGTTGTCATCAGGTATCGCCCATCGGGTGACACGCGTGCCACTGAATTCCCGGGGAATCTCTCAGGCAAGCCTGAAAAAGGCAAGGCGCTCCCCGCGCTCGCAGCCCGGAAGAGGCAGGCGGCAAAGGATTTGTGGTGGGAGCTATAAACGAGCACGAGCTTGCCATCTCGGGAAAGCTCCGCAGCCAGAGCCCCGGTACAGGCATGGAACACTTGGAGTAACCGGCCGGTGGTCAGGTCCCAGAGTTTGGCCGGATCCTGAGACCCCTTCGTGAGCACCCACCTCTCATCCGGGGAGAACGCGATTGTCGTAATAGCCTGGGGATCTGCTTGACGGCGCCAAATCTGGCGTCCTGTTTCGGTCTCCCAAAGCCACATGGTATTATTGCTCGAAGTAAGGATGTAACGTCCGCCGGGAGAGAATCGGACCATGTAACCAGTGAACTGACGCAGCAGTCCTCCGGACGCGACCTCCCAGAGGCGAGCGATTCCATTGTCAGTACCAGTCAGCAAGAATCTACTATCGGGTGAGAAATCAAAATGCGCAATGCCCCGGGAATGTTTGAGTCGAACATGAAGCCGTGGCTGCGGGGACCCCATAGCATTATTGTTTCCAGGTTCCTTAAGCGATCCTGGCAGGGCTATGCACGAATAGGCAACGGCCAGCACGGCGATAAGCCACCGCAATTGTGTGTGCCCAGATGCCACTCGCATCGGCGAGGATCCTATTTGCGCTCTGTGGATATTCTCTGATTCAGCCGAGCTGCAAGACGGAGAACATCGGGGTCAGGGAACATCGGGGTCAGGTCGCACATTGCACATTCCTCGCAGCCAATGGTTCTCAGGAGCCTGCCCTTGGATCTCAGTTGATGCATCCAGAGGCTGATGCTCGCATTGGCTGCAAATCGCTGGGGGGGTCTGAACGGTCACTACCGCCGGACCGCTCGCGAGGATTGCCTTCGCGGTCACGGATCTCGCGCGGGTTGGCTCGACGCACCGAAATGATCCGCACCCTTGCCTCTGCGGGCTCGATCCAATGCCATGTGTAGGCGACTAGTGCAGCAGTGCGAATGTCCCGAGACCGTCTCAGGTCGTTGTCGTTGTCGTGATCGCGGTCTCGACCATGCGGATATTCGATTACGATTGCGATTACGATAACGACAACCAGGGGATCCCGGTCTCGGAACTTCCGCAAGAAAGCACTAGGAGGATCTGCCCGTTTTCCACCTTAGGCGATTTCTGTCAACAAACATACCGCCTGGCTTGTCTTTTCGCCCGCCTTCTGCGTCGCGGCAGCAGGCACAGAACTCGACTATGCGCCCGCTGCCGCTCCTTGAAGGCGAGCGAAAATCCTGCGCCATTCGGTCTGTTTGTTTCCGGCAATC
>JANQFI010000376.1 GCA_028277905.1 Chromatiaceae bacterium
CGGCGACATCACCCTCGGCGCCGAGGAATGGCGGCTGTTGTCGGGCATCGAGGCGCTGAATGGCGTCTTGCTGCTCGGTTGGTCGACGGCGTTGCTCTATGCCGTGGTTCATCGTAGCTGGGACGCCTATTCCTGAGTGCTGCTCGGTCGGCGCGCAGGCGTCTCGGTCGCGACCGGCGAGCTGAAGCCTGCCACTATTGCAGCGCCGCCGGCACGGGCGGGGTCTGCGCCGGGTCGCCCTCGCCGGTCATGACCATGACGGAGGCCGTGGTACCGACACGCAGCGCGACGCCTTCCGGCATGTCCTCCAGCTGAACGCGCACGGGTACCCGCTGCGCCAGCCGAATCCACTCGAAGGTCGGGCTCACCGTCGGCAACAGATCCGGGCCACTGGCTCCATCGTCCTGGTAGATGCCCCAGCCGATGCTGTCGACCTTGCCGGTGACTGGCTGGTCCGGGTAGCTCATCAGCGTAACGACGGCTGGTTGGCCGGGCTCGATGCGTCCGACCAGGTTCTCGCGGAAGTAACCGTGCACATACCAGCTGGCGTCGTCCACCAGCGCCAGGGCTGGTTGATTCGCCACCGCCTGGCTGCCGAGCCGCAGGGTCAGGTTGGTCACGAAGCCGTCCACCGACGCGCGCACCTCGGTGAATTCCAAGTCGAGCTTCGCGGTTTCCAGCGCCGCCTTGGCGTCGCGGAACTGGGCGTTCTCCTCGCCTTCGGCGCCAAGCTGTGCCTTGGTTCGGGCCAGCTCGGCCCTGGCCTGACGTAACTCGGCGTTGGCTTGGGCCGATTGCGCCTGGGCCTTGTCGAGGTCCGCGCGGGTGACGTCGAAGTCGGCCTTGGCCTGGTCGAACTGACGCTTGGAGATGTCGCCCTTGCCGACCAGGTTGTTCGCCCGGTCGAAGTCCTTCTGCGCCTTTTCCAGATTGGCCTCGGCGCTGGCCACCGCGGAGTCCGCTTGTTGAATGCGGGTCTCGGCGGAACTGAGCGCGGCCTCGGCGACCTTGACCTGCTCGGCAAGATTCTTCAGCTGATCGCGGGTCTCGTCCAGCTTGGCCTCGGCTTGCTGCGCGGCGGTCTTGAAGGTCCGCGGATCGATCCGAAACAGCAGATCACCCTGCCTCACCGGCTGGTTGTCGACGATGGGCAACTCGACGATGGGGCCGGAGACGCGCGGGGCCACCTGAATCACATCCGCGCGCACCTGACCATTTCGTGTCCAGGGGTTGATCACGTAGTCCCAGTACTTCCAGGTCACGGCGGCGGCAGCAGCGGCGACGACCAATACGGTCAGCAGGACGCGGAATGCAGTGTTCATGACGGGATGATCCAAGTGCCAATGCCGACGGTGAAGAGCACCGCCAACGCGAGCAGTACCAACGGCGGGTAGAAGAAGAAGCGGGACAACCGCAGGCGATTCAGCAGGTTCGCGGCCAACATGGCGGCGAGCAGGCCGAGCAGGCCGGACACCAACAGCGGCGGCAGGTACACCTCGCCGAGGGCGAATTCACTTGGAACCAGCATCGCGACCCCGCTTGTAAACGAGTCAGACACAATCCTGCCGTCGAGGAGTTAGCAAGAGGAAGGGTGGATAAGCGCAGCGCATCCACCGCGTGCAGCTTGCACAGTCTCGCAGCGCATCCACCCCGTGCAGGAGCCGCGAATGCGCGTCGCTTGTCCTCCCCCGACGATGCCCATCCCGGTCCTCAAAACCGCGCCTCCCGCAGCCTGGGCCAGTCCAGCATGCGCGCGCGAACGACGAAGCGAACCAGCGCTTCGGATAGGCCGCGGTAGGCGCCGAGCAGTCGGTAGCTGTTCTCATTCAGATCGAGCTCTGCATCAAAGTCTGGATCATCGGCCATCGCCTGTTCAGTGCGACGTTCGACCAGCTTCAGCCTGAAATCGAGCCGACGGCGCAGGTCCTCCACGTCGCCGCTCTCCGGGGCCTCGGCGAGCTGCGCGAGCAACGCCTGCACCGCCAGGCGCCAAGCGCGTACATCATCCGAGAGGGCGCGCGCCATCGCCGGTGACTGCGGCACCTCACGCGCTCGAAGCAGCGCCTCCATGCGGTCGGCCATGGCCTGCACGGCGGTGACCACGGCCTGCACATCCGCCGCCTTGGCCTGCCCGAGTGCCGCGGGGGGCAGGGCACGGCTCCAGGCCGCGAGCTGTTGCGGGAGCTTCTCGACGGCATGACGACGTGCCGCGAAGCGCCAACGGAACCATGGGGAGCGAAACTGCCTTGCCCGTACCTCATCCGAGCCGAGCGCACCGAGCAGCCAAGCCGCGCTGCGCAACCAACCGCGCAGCAATGCGCGGCAGCGGTGCTCCGCGCGGAACGACAGCGGGAAATAGGTCGTCAGCGCGAGCACCAGGATGACCAAAGGCACCCCAAGCGCCAGATTCGCCATGGTGGCAAAGCTGTAGGTCTGCTGGTTGTCCACCGCCATGACAACGGACATGAACGCGAGCCCCATCGCCTTACCGATGGCTTGACTCGGCAGATGGTTGTGCCAGCTGATCCAGAACGTCGCCGCGAACACTAGGGTACCCAGGGCCCAGAACCCGGCCAGTTGGGGCATGACCAGAATGTGCAGGACGCCGCCGAAGAGCACGCCGTTCAGCGCCGGCAAGATCAACGCCACGGGACGCAGCTGGGGCGCCAGTACCAGCAGCATCGACAACGGCACGGCCAGGATGAGCACGGTGCCGCCCAACGGAATGTCCGGCACATACACGACCAGGAGCGCCGCGAGCCAGAACGCCGTCTGCTGCCGCAGCACGCCGCGCAGGCGTTGTGGGTCGGGCAGGAACGCCCTGCTCGGCCGGTGTGCTGCAATCAGGTCCTTGCGCTGTCGCAGGCCGCGGATGGCGTCGACGCCATCGTGCAGCCGGGTCGCGGTGTCCGACAGCTGCGCCAGCTGGCGGTGGGTCAGGGCCAGTGCGGCGCGGTCGAAGTGCCCGAGCCGGGCACTGCTCGGGTCGAGCCGCAGTTCGGCGGGGTCGAATGCGGCCTCGGTCTCGGCGTCGGTGGTGGCCGGTTCCGTTGCGGAGTCAGGAGGCTGGAGCAGCGCCTCGATCCGTGTCAGTCGCCGGTCGAGGTCCTGCGCCAGGCGCTCGAGGCCAAGCAGGTATTGCGGCACGTCCACGTCCGCCAGCTCGTCGAAGTTGAGCCTGACGTGCTCCAGCAACCGATTGATCAGTGCCAGTTCCCGCAGCATCCGCCGCCAGAGCCGGCGACTCTCCCAAACCCTGTAGGTGTCCATCTCCGCGGCATCCAGCAGACCGGAGAGCGCGGCATGGATGCGCGTCGCCTCGGCCCGAGTTTGTTCCAAGTCCGCGGGCGGCGGCTGCGCACCTCCATCAGGCGTCGTCGTCAGCGTTGCGAGGTAGTAGCCCGCGAGCCGGCGCTGCGCCGCCACCAGCGCGGCGACCTTGGCCTCGAAGCCCCGACCGCTGCTCACCGGCAGCACCAGCACGGCGACGAGTGCGAAGCAGAGTACGCCCAGCAGCGTCTCCTGCGCCCGAAGCATCACCACGTCGAAGGACTGTATCGGCTGACCGCCGCCGGACATGGTCAGCAAGGGCACCGAGAAGCCGACGACGAACCAGAAATACCACCGCGACGTGGTACCCATCATGTAGGTACAGAAGCCCGTCCACAGAGACAGCGTCAGCAGAAAGAGCCAGCGCTCCTGCGGAAACAGGCCGATGAGCGCCAGCGCCAAGGGAACCGCCAGCAGCGTGCCCAGGACCCGTAGCGCCCCCTTGTTCAGCGACTCACCGACGCTGCCGAGGCCGCAGAAGGCCACTGCAAACCCCGCCCACATAGGCTTGTCCCAGTCCATGGCCAGTGCGATGCCGTAGGCCAGCGCCATGGCGAGCCCGGTTTGCAGCGCGAGACGAAAGCGGTCTGAAACCATCGGCCCGGTACCCGTCAGTCCGTGAGCAGGATCAGGCTGCCGGCCACGGTCAGCAGGACATTGGCGAAGGCATAGGCCCCGGTGTAGCCCAGCGCGGGCACCGAACTGCGCACGGCACTCGTCACGATACTGAGCGAAGCCCCACTGGTCATGGCGCCGGTGATGGCGCCGAGCAGCAGCGCCGGGTTGCGCTGGAGCAGCTTGCCAGGCCGGCGAGCCCGAAGATGTAGGTAATGGCATAGCCGGTGGTGATATTGCCGATGACCGCATCCGCCGAGACGCCCTCCGGCGGCGCGACCGAGCCCGCGCGGATGGCCTCCTGCGCCGCGGCCAGCGTGGGGGAGCTGGTGAGCCCACCGGCCAGCATGCCCGCCGAGGTTCCCGGCGTTAGCGCGAGCAGCTTACCGGCGCCGATGGCGATCAGCGAGCCGGCGACGGCGATCACCGCGGCCAATGAGAGGTACTTGAGACCATCCGTGCGCAGCACGTCGAAGAACCGCGGACCGGCCTGGTAGCCCACCGAGAAGATGAAGAGCGCAGAGCCGAGCGCTTGGGCATCCGCCGACAACCGCAGCCCGAAGTTTCCGAAGAACAGACCGGCGAACAGCACGCCAGCCACCGGCCCCAAGCTGAAGCTGCCGATTCTGATGCCGCCGAGCAGGTAGCCGAGCGCCACCAGCACGAAGATCAGGAGGACCGGTTGTGCCTCGAGCGTAGCGAGAATCGTCTCGAACATTGTGCTCAGACCTGGTTGGAGCAGTAGCTGCTGAACGCGGCCGATGCTTGCCGCCTAATGATCCCTGCCCGTCGCAACAAGCCCGGCGTACGCTCGCGCGCGTTCATGAACGCCCCTACATCCCACGCCTGCAGGCCCCTTAGAGTCAAGACATCGCGGAGCGGCATGTTTGCCTTGATGCCCCGTTCCGGGTCACCCTCGGTGGCGAGTTGCTCGAGGGCGTCGCGCCGGCGACATCGATGTTCAAGCCGACCAACAGGATCAGGCCGGCGAGTGTGCTGGGAAAGTACACAGTCATGGTCTCCTGCCCAGCGTATGCGTCACGGTGCAGCTACCGAGTACCAGTGGAAGCATGCAGGCGGCCATTCGGGCACGATATCGCAACGGTAGCGGCTCCCGGCGGGCAATCATTGTGCTGATTGCATCGTCTTCACGGGACTCTCGGCTTCGATGACATCAGGACCTTCGTGGAAGCGAGCATCGCTTCCTATACGATCATTCGATGCCGCAGCCCGACTTGATCTTTGCGATGTGCGCGTCGAACCGCGCGTTGTGCTCGCCACTGGTGATCTTCTTGCTCCCTGTTGGGTGCTAGCCATGGTGGGCGCCGCGCTCGGCACCGGCGTGCTGCTCGGCCCGCTGTCCACCAGCGCAACGACGGGGATCGAGGCCGACGCCCTGCTCCAGGAGAACTGCACCAGCTGCCATGGCAGCGAGATGTACACCCGCCCCGAGCGCAAGATCCAGTCGCTCAGCTCGTTGCAGACTCAGGTGGAGACCTGCAACACGAACCTGGGCACGGGCCTGTTTCCGGAGGAGGTGGAGGCGATTGCGAACCTGCTGGACGAGGAGTACTACAAGTTCGGCCAGTGACCCGCGGCGTCAGCGCGCCATGCGCCCGATCGCCAGGCGCCGGACCGCCATGCGCCGGATGGTGTCGGGCTGATGCGGGGACGGCGGGCGGCATCGACCCACGCAGGCTGGCGTGCTTTCACAACCTGCGCGAGGCCCTGGTGCGGTGAGACCTCGAATCCTGCCCAGAACCGGGTGAGCGCCGTCGATACCCTGTTTCAGTATAGGTTCAGATTGCCTCCAGCTAAGAAGCTGGCGTTGTCGCGGGCCGATCTTCCACACCCGTTGCCGATTCGACGTCCTGCAGGGCGTCTACCCGGCGATCTGTTCCGCCAATCGCTCGATCGACCAGTGGGCGGTCGGCGCATGGACCCGGATGCCGAGCTCGTTGGCGACCGCCGGTGTATTGCAGCCGTTGCTGCAGGTGCTGCCGAGGGCAGTCAGGCCAGCAGGCTCATGCGCCCAGGTCTCGAAGGGCGGCGATGAGGGCCTGATTGTCGGCCCGTTGCCCGACCGAGATACGCAGGCAGCTGTCCAGGCCCGGCTTGTCGAAGAAGCGGACGAGGATGCCGCGGTCCTTCAGGCCGAGATACAGGGACCGGGCCTGCTCGCCAACCCGACAGAGGAGGAAGTTGCCGCGGCTGGTCGGCCAGGTCCACCCGAAGGCGGCCAACTGGTCTTCAAGAAAAGCACGTTCGGCCAAGGTGTTGGCCACCAGATCCCGATGATAGTCGCGATCCCGCAGGGCGGCGATGCCCAGGAGTTGGGTCAGGACATTGACGTTGTAGCTGTCCTTGACCTTGACGTAGTGCTGGATCAGGCGAGGGTGGGCGAACATCAGACCCAGACGGGCACCGGCCAGGCTGTAACTCTTGGAGAAGGTCCGCAGCACGACCAGATTTGGATGGTCATCAAGAAACGCCAGCATCGAGGCATTACCGATTTCGGCGTCGGCAAAGTCCACATAGGCCTCATCGACCACCAGGATCCCAGTCACCTGGTTGGCGAGCCGCCGGAGCTCGTTCGTGGCGATCAAGGTCGCCGACGGGTTGTTGGGATTGGCGACTATGGTGACCGGCGCTCCGGTCGTTGCCAGGGCAGTGGGCAACCCCCATTCGCCATCCCGCCAGTCTGTATAGTCGATATGCAAGGGCTCGACGTCCTGCAGGCCGGCCAGGGTATCGTACAGCGAATAGGTCGGCCACGGACAGGCGAACTGGTCACCGGGCTGCAGGTGGGTGCGGAACAGGATGGTCAGACAATCGTCGGAGCCGTTGCCGGCCAGGATCCGATCCGGGCTGACCTTGAAGACCTCGCTGGCGACCTGGCGAAGGTCATCGGCCATGGGTTGCGGGTACAGCCTTAGGGCATCCTCTGTCAGGTCGGCCAGCACGGTTTGGACCGCCGGAGCCGGGCCCCAGGCGCATTCGTTGGTGTTCATCTTGGTGCACTGAGCCACCTGTTCGCCCGGGGCATAGGGCGCCAGTCCACGAATAGGACGACGGACCAGGGCGTCCAGATCGGCATCGACGGTCATGCTCGTGCGTTCCTCAGCCCGGCTTGATGCGGGCGAATTCGGCCATGCTTGCATTGGCCGCGGCCTCGACATCCGCCGGGCTGTTCTTGGCCAGATTGCCGCCGATGCCGGCAGCAACGAGACCAGCCGCGAGCCAATCCTGCATATTGTCGGGCGACACCCCGCCAGTTGGTATTAGTGGGATTTCTGGCAGGGGACCTTTCAGGGCCTTGACGTAGCCGGGGCCGACCATGCCGCCGGGGAACAATTTGATGACGCTGGCGCCGGCTTCGAGGGCTCGCACGACCTCGGTCGGTGTGATGCAGCCGGGCAGCATCCTCGACAGCAGGGTCGCAGCTTTGGTCACGAATCACGGCAACGACGCCGATGGCGGCAAGATCCTCAACCAAGGACATGGGTAGTCTCCGGGTCAGCATGGGGTTCGGCTGAGATCTGCGGGCGGGAGGCCCAGGGGTACTGGACCTCGGTCGCCGGGCAAGGATGACGCCCGCGGAATCCACTCGCGTGCATGGGGTGTATTGCTCGCCGGGAACCCTAGCGGAGGCTCGGCCGCCATGACCGAAACGCAGGATCAGAACGCAGCCACCCAAGGCGCCGAGGCGGAGCCGGCGCCCGGCTCTCCAGCCTGGTGGGAGCGGCCGCAGCCCAACGTTCGGCAATGGCTGAATCCTTTCTGTGCGAACTGGATATTCGCCTGCATCATTACCACAGGCCTCCGCCAGGGTTTCATCGAAGCCTATCGGATTCCGACAGCGTCTATGGAGCCGATGCCGTACGGCGATCAGGCCCTGACCAAGGGTGATTTCGTCGCAGTGGACAAGCTCCTCTTCCGCTTCACCGGGCCGGAGCGCTGAGATGTAACGATATTCCGGTTTCCCTGGCCCGACGGCTACATCCTCGGGACCATCCTGAAGACCATCGCCGACCCGGCAAGCCGCAACGACGGCTAGTCGACGGGCCGCTGTGCAACCAGCATGGCGATGTCGCGGATGCCGCGACCTGTGTCGCCGGCACGGCCCTCGTCCCGGTAGGCACGGACGGTCAGGCCCGGGAACAGCCGCAGCAGCTCGTTCGGGGCCAGCCGGAACTGCGGGTTCGACGGACCCCGGTCCGAGACGACCTCGCGGCTGAAGGTCTGGTAGAGCAGCAGGCCGCCCGGGCGCAGGGCTGCGGCCAGGGTTGGGGCCAGGCCGCGGTCGAGGAAATGGGTCACGCAGAGGACGTCGAAGGACTCGGCCGGCGGCGGCTCGGCCTGGATGTCGCGGACCCGGGCATCGATGACCAGGCCGCGCTCGGCGGCCTGCGTGGCGACGCGCTCTATGGCCACGGGCGACAGGTCCCAGGCGCTGACGCGGAGCCCAAGCTCGGCGAGCTTCAGGGCATTGCCGCCGACACCGCAGGCGGCATCGAGGGCCGCGCCCGTGCGCGGCAGCAGGTGCAGGTACTGGGTCAGGACCAGCGCCGGCTCGACCGGCCGCTCCCGGTCCGCGTGGCGCTCGTCCCACTTGCGGCGCAGCTGCTCCGCATCATCGTCGGGCTCGATCTTGATTCGGGGGCTCATCGGCGGGGTCATTCCAGATTCGGCCGTCGCTCAGGGACCAACCGTTGATCACCAGCACGCCTAAGCCGTAGTCGGCAGCTTGCCCGTAGGTCCATTGCAGGGTCTTGGGGCCGCCTTGCACGGCGTCGGACAGCTCCATGCCGGTCGTATAGTTGTCCTCGATGAAGTCGTACAGGATACCCATCTCGTTCTGGCCGCCGTCGAGGAGCGTCAAGGTGCCCAGCGTATCAGAGATCCGGCGCAGGGTCGCCGGCGGGAGCAGCAGGTTCGCCGGCTCGTCCGGCGTCAGCGGGCTCGCGATGGCCTGCGGCAGATCGGCCGGGCCATCGTACGGGAAGCCGGCCGGGGACTCGGCGCCGGGGATGCCGGCGGCGGTCCGATAGGCAGGCGAGAACCAGGCCAGCAGCAGATCGTCGGGCAGGTCCAGCTCGCGCGGCCCGCTGGCGAAGGCGCAGGCCATCAGGGCGTCGTCGGCGACCTCGTCGATCTGGTCCAACAACCGGGTCGCGAAGGCCAGCGACTCGCTGGCCGGCGCTCGACGCAGCGCCCGCGGCCCGGTCAGGGCATCGGGCATGCTGGATCAGAGACCCGGATCATCGTCGATGACATCGTCCGAGAAATAGGTCTCCCGGCCCAGCGGCCCCGCCAAGGACCCGGCGTCGCAGCTCCCGTCGCGCAACCCGCGCAACCGCATCGGGCAACGGCCAGTCGACGAGGCGCAGTTGGATGGCATCGGACATGGGGGTTCTCCTAGTGCTTTGCTGCGGAAGTTCCGAGACAGGAACCCCTCGTTGTCGTTGTCGTAATCGCAATCGTAATCGAATAGCCGCACGGTCCAGATCGCGATCACGACAGCGACAGCGACAGCGACAGCGACCTGAGACGATCTCGGGACATTCGCACTGCTGCACTAGGGCCAGGCACTCCTGCACCCTGACCGCGAGCTAGACGCAAACGGCGAGACCTTAGGCGATTGCCGGAAACAAACAGACCGAATGGCGCAGGATTTTCGCTCGCCTTCAAGGAGCGGCAGCGGGCGCATAGTCGAGCTCTGTGCCCG
>JANQFI010000379.1 GCA_028277905.1 Chromatiaceae bacterium
CGGGCACAGAGCTCGACTATGCGCCCGCTGCCGCTCCTTGAAGGCGAGCGAAAATCCTGCGCCATTCGGTCTGTTTGTTTCCGGCAATCGCCTAAGGTCATTCCCTTCAATTTTCATAACAGCTTGCTTGTCTTCTTGCCCCCCTGCTGCGTCGCGCCAATAGGTGCATAGTGCGACTATGTGCCTCTTGGCACGCCTTGCAGGCGGGCGAAAATCCGGCGCAATCTGGCATGAAGATCTCCGGCAATCGCCTAGCTCGAAGCCAGTCGGCCTCTGGCCATGCCGTTCGGCGCGTCCGCGGGCCTTTCCGAGGATACCAACCGCCCATAACCTCCCGGTTCTGTCAGGCTTCACCAATAGACCGGGATCGGATGTATCGCCTCACCACCCACGCCGCCATCGACGAGATCCCGGCGGCGGACTGGAACGCGCTGGCGGGCGACGACCTTCCACATCTCCGCCATGAGTTCCTCGCCGCCATGGAGCACCAAGGCTGCGTCGGTGACCGCTTTGGCTGGCTACCACGCCACTTGGTACTCCGGGACGCACAGAATCGTCCGCTCGCGGCGGCGCCCTGCTACCTCAAGTTCAACTCCTACGGCGAGTTCGTCTTCGACTGGGCCTGGGCCGACGCTTACCAGCGCGCCGGCCAGCGCTATTACCCCAAGCTCGTGATCGCCTCCCCCTACACACCTGCCACAGGGCTGCGCATCCTCACTGGCGATACGCCCGACCGCCCGGCACTGGCGGCGGCCATGATCCAAGGCTCGGTGCAGCTCGCCGAGGGCTTGAGCGTCTCTGGCCTGCACTGGCTCTTTACCAGTGACACCGAGACCGACTGGCTGCGCGTGCAAGGGCTGCTGCCGCGGCTCGGCTGCCAATTCCACTGGCAGAATCGCGGCTACGAGAGCTTCGACGCATTTCTCGGCGCGCTCTCCGCAGAAAAGCGCAAGAAGATCAAGCGCGAGCGCCGCCGCGTGGCGGAGCTCGGCATTCGCATCCGCCGCCTGCGCGGCGACCAGGTCGCGCCGGAGGAGTGGCGCATCTTCCACCGGCTGTATGAGGACACCTTTGACAAGCGCGGCGGCCTGCCGACCCTGAGCCTGCCGTTCTTCGAGGAAATCGGCCGCACCATGGGGGAGAGCTTGCTGCTGGTGCTGGCGGAGGAAGCCGGTCCCGCGGGCGGGGGCATCGTCGCCGCCGCCTTCTGCTTACAGGGCAGTCACAGCCTCTACGGCCGGCACTGGGGTTGCTCCAAAACGTTTCACAGCCTCCACTTCGAGGCTTGCTACTATCAGGGTCTGGAGCATAGCATCGAGCAGAGGCTCCAACGCTTCGAGCCCGGCGCCCAGGGCGAGCACAAGGTGGCCCGCGGTTTCCTGCCCACCCGCACCTGGTCGGCGCACTGGCTCGCGGATGCGCGCTTCCGCCGCCCCATCGGCAGCTTCCTCGCGCACGAGATCGAGGCAGTGGAGGACTACATCGCCGAGATGAACACGCATAGCCCCTACAAGTGCACCGACAAGTACTCTGGCAAGGCCGGCGGGGCGCAACCCTGCACGGACAGCAAGCCACCGGGCGCAACTTGAGCCGTCACATTCGGCACCTGCCCTACCTGCTGGCGCCGGACGACCCGAGCGTTGCCTTCCCTGACGTGCGCGAAGCACTCGCCGAGCCGGACGGACTGCTCGCCATCGGCGGCGACCTCAGCGTCGCGCGCCTGGTGAACGCCTACCGCCACGGTATCTTCCCGTGGTTCAGCGCCGGCGACCCGATCCTCTGGTGGTCACCGGACCCGCGTACCGTGCTGCACCCGCGTCGGCTGCGCGTATCCCGCAGCCTGCGCAAGCTGCTGCGCCGGCGACGGCTGGGCGTCACCATGGACCGGGACTTCCCGGCCGTTATCAAGGCCTGCGCGGCCCCGCGCGCCGATGGTGGCGGTACCTGGCTCGTGCCGGAGATGATCTCTGCATACCGGGCGCTGCAGGTGCACGGCATCGCGCACTCGGTGGAGGTCTGGCAGCGCGACTCACTCGTCGGAGGGCTGTACGGTGTCGCCATCGGGGGTATCTTCTTCGGGGAGTCCATGTTCAGCCGCACTGACAATGCATCGAAGGTCGCGCTCGTGCACCTGTGCAACTTCCTGTGCGAGCACGGCTTCGCGCTCATCGACTGCCAGGTGCTCACCGGCCACCTGGTGCGGATGGGCGCCGAGCAGATCCCGCGCGAGCGCTTCGTGGAACTGGTGGCGCAACTGCGCGAGCTGCCGACCCCGCGCGGCTCCTGGGACGACGGCGACCTTGGCTACCCCGAGCCACCGCCGGCCGCCGACACGGAGGCCCGGCATGCGTAGCGATCGCCCGGTCCGCGGCGATCTGCAGCTGTATCTCACCGGCGAGCACGAGTGCTCCTATATCGACGGCCTGCGTGCCCGTACGCTCTTCGTCGACCCCCTCGCCCACATCGACGCCACGCGCGCCGAGTGGCTGCAGCAAATCGGCTTCCGCCGCAGCGGCCAGCACTTCTACCGCCCCGCGTGCCGCGGCTGTCAGCGCTGCGTGCCGGTGCGGGTGCCGGTGGCGAGCTTCGCGCCCAACCGCTCCCAGCGCCGCAACGCCGCCCGCAACGACGCCGAGCTGAGGGTCACGGCCAGGCCGGCCGCGCTGGTGCCGGAGCACTACCGGCTCTACGAGCGCTACCTGCTGCACCGCCACGGCGACGGCGACATGGCCGACGATATCTCGGTGGAGACCTACGCCCGCTTCCTGCTCGCCCCCTGGGGCGGGCGCACGCGCTTCTTGGAGCTGCGCCGCGCGGGCGCCCTGATCGGCGTTGCCGTGACCGATTTCTTTTCAGACGGCCTCTCTGCCGTCTACACCTTCTTCGACCCCGATGAATCCCACCGCGCCCCCGGCACCTACGCCGTGCTGAGCCAGATCCGCGCGGCCCGCCGCCTGGGCCTCGACCACCTCTACCTGGGCTACTGGATCGGCGACAGCCGCAAGATGGCCTACAAGGATGGCTTCCGTCCCATCGAAGCCTGGAACGGCCGCGAGTGGCGACGCTTCGGCAAAGGCGAGCCGATTCGCTGCTAGCTCGCGTCGGCGGCGGCTGAATGGGCTTGCTGTGATATTATGGTGGGCTTGCGAGGCGCTGCCCGCGATGGCCCTGGCGCCCCTCCCCGATTCCCATCAGACCGATCCCAGATCGACCCGCGGCGACGCCGATGCGGCGCCGGAAGCGAAGTACCGACCCGAATCCATGGCCAAAGAAGACGTCATTACGATGGAAGGCACGGTCACGGAGACCCTGCCCAATACGATGTTTCGCGTGGAGCTGGAGAATGGCCACGTCGTGACCGCGCACATATCCGGTAAGATGCGCAAGCACTACATCCGTATCCTGACCGGCGACAAGGTGACCGTGGAGCTGACGCCCTACGACCTGAGCAAGGGGCGCATCACCTATCGGGCACGCTGATCGCGGCGGGCACCGGCTACCGACGCGTGACAGCGTCCGCCGCGCCTGCCGCCCGTCACCACACCCCGTCACCACACCTGAGTCGGCGCCGGAGCGACTGCCTAGTCCTTAGGCGATTGCCGGAAACAAACAGACCGAATGGCGCGGGATTTTCGCTCGCCTTCAAGGAGCGGCAGCGGGCGCAT
>JANQFI010000380.1 GCA_028277905.1 Chromatiaceae bacterium
CAGCGGGCGCATAGTCGAGCTCTGTGCCCGCTGCCGCGACGCAGAAGGCGGGCGAGAAGACAAGCCAGGCGGTATGTTTGTTGACAGAAATCGCCTAAGGCGGCTCCGCTGCCGCCGCATCGCCTAGTTTAGCCCCCGCGCGCCCTTGAGCTTGGCCTTCTTCAGGCTCGCGCCCTTGAGCTTGGCCTTGCGAAGGTCTGCGCCGCTCAGGTCCGCTCCGCGCAGGTCACTGCCGCGCAGGTCCGCCTGGCGCAGCCGCGCGCTGTGCAGGTTGGCACCGCGCAGATCCGACTTGCGCAGGTTGGCGCCGTTGAGGTGGGCCTCGCGCAGGTCCGCGTCGCGCAGTCCGAGGCCACTCAGGTCTTTGTCGTCGAGGTCGACGCCGCCCTTGCCCTTCTTGCGGCGGTCTTTGACCCACTTGTTGAACGCGTCGATGTCGCCTTCTTTCAATAGCTCAACGGCCTTTTTGTTTGCCATCAGCGTGCCTCCTCATGATCTTGAACCCAAAACCAAAAAACGGCGGTTGGGCGGCCGTCAGGGTGTGTCCTGCGCTGTGGCTGGCGAGCCACAACGAGGCGGAATAGCTGCTCTATTCCAAGGCGTTGTAGCGAAGCCAGGCGTCAGGCGGGGCCTGGCCTTGCGGCCGTCGCGGCGCTTACCCAACAGGTGAGCCATCCTGTGCCCATGAACCTCCCAAACAAAGTCGCTTTCCCTGATGCTGAAGAGTGTCGACTGCTCAATTCAGCTTCCGGCAAGCCTAACAGACACCGGGATGTGGTTTCCTGTCGGTGGTCAAGCTCACCGTCGCGCTCTATGCTTGCGCGCATGCCGATCCCGACGCGAAGAATCTCATGCATCCCCTGTTGATCGTCGTGCCCGTGCTCGGCGCCGTGTTTGGCCCGCGGCTGTGGGCGAAGGCAGAGCTCAAGCGGTTCGACGAGGAAGATGCCGCCTTCCTGCCCGCCAACGAGCTGGCCCGGCGCCTGTTGGACCGCCATGGGCTGACCCTCGTGCAGGTGGAGGCCACGGACCTGGGTGCCCACTACGACCCGCACGGCAAGGCGGTGCGCCTGAACCGGGCCCACTTCCACCGCAGCAGCTTGACGGCGGCTACCACCGCCGCCCACGAGGTGGGCCACGCGCTGCAGGACGCCACAGGGGACTTGCGCTTCCGCACCCATCACTGGCTGGCGCGGCTCGCGCAGGTGACTACCGGCATCGGCACCGTGCTGCTGGTGGCCATGCCGGTAGCGGCCATCGGCGCGCAGACACCGACCCCGCCGCGGCTGCTGAGCCTGGCGGCGGCAGTCACGCTGGGCACCGGACTCGCGGCGCAGCTCACCGCCTTGCCGTCCGAGCTGGATGCGAGCCTGAGCCGCGCGTTGCCACTGTTGCGGGAATGCTGCCTGTCGGACACGCAGGTGCGTGCTGCGCGGCGCATCCTGCTGGCCTGCTCGCTGACCTATCTGGCCTCCGCCGCGGTGCCGGCGCTGGCGCTCTGGCCGCTGATGGGGCCCGGGCTGCGATCGCCGTCGGCCGCCGGCCTGCTGGCGCCGGGGACGTCGGGGGCCCTGCGTATGTCGCCGCGGCGTGCGGCCGGGCTGGCAAGCCAACCGCAGCCGCCAGAGCCCCCGCGGCCAGGCGCATGGCGAGCGGTGCCGCCGGCGCCTGCCGCAACCGGCCGCGGCGAGCGCAGCACTCGGTACGTACACGATACGGAGACACGACGCCATACACTGCTCCGCAGCCTGGCCCGGCCAGTGGTGCGCGGCTGGCTGCGTGTGACCGGGAGCTATTGACTCGGCGGGGCTAGGCGGGTTTCATGCGCACCAGACCGTGGGCGTAACAGAATCGTAACAGTGGGCCGAGCATGGTCGTCTGCTGTCGTCGAGACCGGCGAGCAGCGTCCAGATCGCGCCCAGATTGCGCCCAGACCTCGCCGGGCCGAAGAGCCGCGGCAGGACAACGCCACCCAGTGAGGAGTGCATGACCGATCCAGCCAAGGCGCTAGCCGCCACGTCGCGCGTCATCCCCGTACATACCGCTTGCCGCGATCGCGTGCGCTTGGAGGTGCTCGGACTCTACCGCATGCCTGCGCTGAAGCGGCGATTGGAGGCGGCGCTCACCGAGGTCGTCGAGATCGAGCGGGTCTCGGCAAGCACGGCGACGGGGCGCGTGTTGGTGTGCTTCGGGGCGCCGATGACGCTACCGCGGTTGATGGCGCTGGTGCAGGGGCTGTTGGGTGAGCGGCGCGAGCTGCCACGACGTCCTGCACTGCGCGCTTACCCCAAGAGCCAGCCGCTGGCCTCCTTCACGGCACTGTTGCGTGGGCTCGGGCGGCTGCTGGTGACCCAGACCTTGCCCCAGATCGGCCGACAGCCCGCCGTCGGGATGATGCAAGGCACGTTGCCGCCCGGGCAGGCGCGACAGCTGGAGCCACAGCCCATTCGCTCCTGGTTCGCGATGGCCTTTGCCGACGTGGAGCAGGCGCTGGGTAGCGCAGCGGAGTCCGGGCTCGCTGCGGACGCCGTCGGCGAGCGTCTGCGACGCTTCGGCGAGAACGCCTTGATGGCCGCCGAGCGGCGCTCGAACATCGCCATCTTCGTGGGCCAGTTCAACAGCCTGCCGGTGGCCCTGCTGGGGGTGTCCGCCGGCGTGGCCGTCGCCACCGGCGGTCTGCTGGACGCGGCGGTGATCCTGGGCGTCGTGATCATCAACGGTGTGATCGGCTTCGTCACCGAGCGCCAAGCGGAGCGCACCATCGAGTCCCTGACCCAGACCGGCGCGCGGGAGGTGAAGGTGCTGCGTGGTGGCGAGGCCGTGGACGTGCCCGTGGAGCAGCTCGTGCCTGGCGACGTGCTGATCTTCGCCCCCGGGGACTATGTTGCCGCCGACGTGCGCCTGCTGCGCTGCCACAGGCTCAGCGTGGACGAATCCGCGCTGACCGGCGAGAGCATGCCGGTGAGCAAGGACCACGAGTTCCTGGCCAAGGAAGATACGCCGCTGGGCGACCGCCGCAACATGGCCTACATGGGCACCCACGTCACGGGCGGAAACGGCCGCGGGCTTGTCGTGGCCACGGCGGCGGCGACGGAGCTGGGGCAGATCCAGACCATGGTGGGCGAGGCGGAGGCGCCCGAGACGCCCATGCAGAAGCAGCTCGGGCGCATGGGCACGCAATTGGCGCTGCTCTCGGGCGGCGTCTGCGCCGGGGTGTTCGGCGTCGGCGTGCTGCGGGGCTACGCCTGGCTGGAGATGCTGAAGGCCTCGGTGTCGCTGGCCGTGGCCGCGGTGCCGGAGGGCCTCCCGGCGGTGGCGACCACGACGCTGGCTATGGGCATCAACGACATGCGCCGGCGCAACGTGGCCGTGCGGCATCTCGACGCCGTCGAGACCCTGGGCTCGGTGCAGGTGTTCTGCATGGACAAGACCGGCACCCTGACCATGAATCGCATGGCCGTGGTGGCGCTCTACAGCGGCGGCGCGCGGCTCAAGGTGGCCGCCCACAAGATCACCGACGCGGACGGCCATTCCTTGGATCCGCTGGCGCGCGACGAGCTGGTGCGGCTGATGCAGGTGGTCTCCCTGTGCAGCGAGACGGAGGTCAAGGGTGTCCCCGGCAAGTGGCAATATGACGGCTCGCCCACCGAGAACGCACTCGTGGAGCTGGCCGTGGAGGCAGGCATCGACGTGCCGGCCCTGCGCGCCGAGCGCCCGCGGCTCAAGACCCGCTACCGGGCCGAGGGCCGGCCCTACATGTCGAGCCTGCACCCGTACGACACGGACCTGCACCTGCTGGCGGTGAAGGGCAGCCCGGAGGAGGTGCTCGGACTCTGCACGACCATGCTCCAGGGCGGCAAGAAGGTGCGGCTCAACAAGACCCTGCGCGCCGAGATCTTGGGCGAGAATCAGCGCATGGCAGGCCAGGCCCTGCGCGTGCTGGGCGCCGCCTACCGCGAGCTGGACGAGGGTGCCATGCCCGACAAGACCGAAGGTCTGTGCTGGCTGGGCCTCGCCGGCATGGCGGACCCGATGCGCCCCGGCATGGACAGGCTCATCAAGGAGTATCACCGCGCCGGTATCGAGACCATCATGATCACCGGTGATCAGAGCGCAACGGCGTACGCCATCGGCAAGGAGCTGGGCCTGTCCGGCGACAAGCCGTTGCAGGTGCTGGAGTCCAACAAGCTGGAGGAGATGGACGCGGAGCTGCTGGCGGGCCTGGTGCGCAATGTGCACGTCTTTGCACGCGTGAGTCCGGCACACAAGCTCAAGATCGTCCGCGCCCTGCAGGAGGCGGGCATGGTGGTGGCCATGACGGGCGACGGTATCAACGACGGCCCGGCACTCAAGGCCGCCGACATCGGCGTGGCCATGGGGGAGAGCGGTACCAACGTCGCCCGCGAGGTGTCGGACGTCGTGCTGGAAGACGACAATCTGCACACCATGACCATCGCCGTGGCCCAAGGCCGGACCATCTACAGGAATATCCGGAAGATGATCCACTTCATGGTGTCGACGAACCTCACCGAGATCGAGGTGATGCTGGCGGGCGTCATGCTGGGCTGGGGCGAGGTTATGAACCCCATGCAGCTCCTGTGGATCAACCTGGTGACGGACATCTTCCCGGGCCTCGCGCTGTCCATGGAGCCTGCCGAGCCGGACATCATGGATCGCGAGCCGCGGGACCCGGAAGAGGCCATCATCACCCGCCAGGACCTGAAGCGCATGGTCTTCGAGTCTGGCATCATCGGCCTGGGCACCATGGGCGCGTTCATCTACGGCATGCGCAAGTACGGCCTCGGCCCTGCGCCCAGCACGCTCGCCTTCAACACCCTGGTGATGAACGAGCTGACCCATGCGCTCAGCTCCCGCAGCCGATATCGCAACGTCTTCGGCGGCGAGCGGTTGGAGCCAAACAAGCACCTGACCCGGGCCGTGCTCGGGATGGCGGCACTGCAGGTGGTCGTCAGCGTCGTGCCTGGTGCCCGGCGCTTGCTCGGCACAGCGCCGCTCGGCTGGATGGACCTCGCCGCCATCGGCGCCGGCGTGCTGCTGCCGCTGATCGTCAACGAGGCGACGAAGCCCGGCTATCGGGGGCCGGAGCATGCCATGGTGCTCGCACCGGAGACCGACGCGGCGTGACCTGCCGAGCATGGGGTAGGACGAGCGACGCCTTAGGCGATTGCCGGAAACAAACAGACCGAATGGCGCAGGATTTTCGCTCGCCTTCAAGGAGCGGCAGCGGGCGCATAGTCGAGCTCTGTGCCCG
>JANQFI010000381.1 GCA_028277905.1 Chromatiaceae bacterium
TGGTGTGGCGGATCATCGCCGTAGGCTTGGCGACACACTATGCGGCGCGCCTCGAGGCAGGCGACGGCGATGCGCTGCAACAGCTGCTGACCTGGCAACCGAATCATCCACGCGCTCTATACGCACAGGCGCAGCGTGTCGTGACGGAGGACACGCAGTCTGCTCTGGACCTGCTTGTCCGTGCGTATCGCGCCAACCCCACTGACCCACATCCGCTCCTCGCCATTGCAGCGCTGTATATCGACGACGGACGCGAGGAAGACGCCGACGCCCTGGTACGGATTGCCGACCGGCTCAACCCGGTCAATCCGAGCATCCAACAACGGATTGCATTGTATTGGGATCGGCGTGGCGATACACCGGGCGCCCTAGGGCATCTCAGCAGGGCCATGGCGGCGGATCCCAGCTTCAGACGAGAGAACTTTGCCGTCATCCTCCGACTCGCGGAAGATCCAGAGCTTCGTGGATTGCTCGAGCCAATCGCGCTGGAGGCGCCAATCTGGTGGCCGGCGTTCTTTCGCTACGCGGCGACTCATGCCGACGCCACGGATGTCGTGCGCTATCTCATGGCCCTTCGCCGGCGCGCGGATGCGGGCGAAATCACCGAGAGAGAGCGGATCGCCTATCAGAACCGTTTGCTACGCGATGGCTTTGCTTCGGAGGCCTACCTAGCCTGGCTGAACACCTTGGAGCCAGCGGGGCGCGAGGCGCTTGGGCTCTTGTTCAATGGTGGCTTCGAGCTGCCGCTCAGCAACTCGGGTTTCGGCTGGCATGCCCGCCGGCACAAGCAGCTGGACATACGCCCGTTGCGCACGCTCGGGAGTCATGGCTCCCGAGCGCTGATGATTCGTTTCAGTAGCTTCGAGCATCGCTTCAGTCATCTGGCGCAGCGGTTGTTCCTGCAGCCTGGCACCTATCGGCTGACGGGCGTGGCGCGCGTGGATGGCCTGAAGACCGCGGGCGGTGTGCGTTGGCGCATCCAATGCGTTGGCGACGGCAAGGCGCTGCTTGGCGAAAGCAAGGTCTTTCTGGGTCGAGCCGAATGGGCCGACCTCTCCTTTGATTTCGAAGTGCCGACTAGCCACTGCGACACGCAGGACCTGCGCTTGGTGTCCGCAGGCAAGCACAAATTCGAGCTCGCGTTGGACGGCGTGCTCTGGTTCGACGACCTGCGTATAGAGCGCACTGAAGGGCTGGACGCGGCGGTACAGGCCGATGCGCTGGGCTCGCGCTGACAGGCGCGGGTCGGCCCACACTGGAACTCGCTTCGGGCCGAGGCACCGGACCTTAGGCGATTGCCGGAAACAAACATACCGAATGGCGCAGGATTTTCGCTCGCCTTCAAGGAGCGGCAGCGGGCGCATAGTCGAGCTCTGTGCCCG
>JANQFI010000386.1 GCA_028277905.1 Chromatiaceae bacterium
CGGGCACAGAGCTCGACTATGCGCCCGCTGCCGCTCCTTAGAAGGCGAGCGAAGATCCTGCGCCATTCGGTCTGTTTGTTTCCGGCAATTGCCTAAGGTCCACGCCTTGACGCTCCAGCGCCCCTAGCTCGACGCGGCGACCCTTTGAGCGTTCGGCTCAGCGATCCGAAGCGTCATGCGGTCTTGCGCGTGGCCCGAGAGACCTGGCTGTGCCGGCGCCCTTGTGGGGGCCGGCGCCGCCAGTTGCGTCTACCACCGCCGCCACGATCAGGTCCCCCCAGACGTTGAGCGCGGTGATGGGGTAGTCGAAAAAGCGGTCGACAACGAGGTACAGCGCGAGGTAGGTCTGCGGCAGGCCCAGCAGGTCCAGCATGAAGGCCATCATGGCGATGCCGCCGCCCGGGATGCCGGCGGTGCCGGCGCTGGAGGCCATGGTGAGCAGGACGATGGAGAGCGCCTGGGCCGGGGTCGGGTCGGCGCCGGCGAGCTGGGCCATGAAGATCAGCAGGACGGACTGGTAGAGCGCCGAGCCGTCCATGTTCAGCGTCGCGCCCAGCGGCAAGGTGAAGCTGGTCGTGCTTGGGCCGACGCCGGCGTTGTCCTCCAGCACCCGCTTGGAGACGGGGTAGGTGGCGGAGCTGGAGGCGGTCGCGAGTGCCGTGACGGGCGCGGCGCGCACCTGGGTCAGAAAGGTCAGGGGAGCGCGCTTGCTGCCGAGCCAGAGCAGCAGTGGCAGGAAGACCCCCGCATGCAGTAGCGCGGCACAGAGCACCGCCCAGACGAAGGGTCTAAGCTGCAGCACCGAGCCCCAGTCCATGTCCGCTAGGCTGGCGTAGACCAAGGCCGCGATGCCCACCGGCGCCGCCAGCAAGATCAGGCCCAGCATGCGCATCAAGAGCGCGTTGAGCGCTGCGGCGCCGTCGTTGAGCAGGCCGCGCCGTGCGCTGGGCAGACCGCGCGAGGCCAAGGCGGCAAAGATGGCGATGAGGACGACATGCAGGATGTTGCCGTTTGCCAGGGATGCGAACAGGTTGCTGGGCACGAAGTTGGCGACGAGCTGGGCGAGGCTGAAGCTCGCGTCCGTCTGGTCCAGCCGCGGCAGGCTGAGCAGGCCGGGCGCCAAGCCGCGGGACAAGGCCCAGCCGAGCAGTGTGCCGATGGTCGCCGCGATGGCGGAGGTCAGGAGATAGAAGCCGAGCGTTAGGACGCCCAGGCGCTTCAGGTCCGCACCGGCGGCGAGTGCCGTGAAGATGGAGAACAGGATCAGCGGCAGGATCAGCACCTTGAGCAGGGCCAGGAAGATCTCGCCGAGCCAGGCGACGTAGGGGGCGCCGGCCGGCAGCAGCAGCGCCAGGAGCACGCCGAGCCCGAGGGCCGCCGGGGTCGAGTAAAGGGCCTTCCAGATCATTTCCGGGCAGATCATTCCGGGCCGGTCATTCCGGGTGGGACATTCCGGGCCGGTCATTCCAGGAAAGGACTCGATCTCGGTTTGGCCTTGACCGGCCGGACGCCCAGTACGGCCAGGAGGCGGTCGACCATCTCGATCTGGGTGCCGCGGGCGCCGTGCTGGGCCTCGAGGTTGTAGTAGTCGCCGAGCCGGTGTCGGGCGATGTAATCGGACAGGGAGCAGTCGAAGTTGCCGCTGGTGACCCGCTTGTGGATGACGTTGATCCCGGCGCGGTTCAGCGCCGCGATCTGCCGCCGTGTTGCCGGGTCCGAGGCCGCGGGCCGGGTGCTGGCCATGAATACCAGGTTGTCCTCGTCCCGCAGCGCCCGGCTGCCGATGGCGGCGCCGGGCCAGCGGCTGAGTCCGAGCTCGACGCGCGCCATGGAGATGTTCCCGTAGCCGCCATTGCCGCTATGGCCGTCCCCGTTGTTGTGCAGCGTGAGATAGGGCCCGCGACCCTTGCGCTTGCCGGCGCGGTAGTGATCCAGGATGGCCCTGGTGAACACAGGCGCCGGCCGTCGCTGGGCGCCACAGAGCCGCGATTCGGCGCGACTACTGCTGAAATTGCGGTTCGGGTCCTGGCCGAAGTGGCTCCGCCGGCCGCCCGTGTCCACCGCGAGCAGGCCCCCGCCATAGGTGAGGAGCGCATGGACACCGGCGTCGAAGGCGGTGTTCTCGTTGTCGTGCGGCAGCACCCAAAAGGGGCCGTCCGCTGCCTTGGTGTGCTCCAGCAGGTGGAACACCCAATGATGCCCGCCCTCGCGCACCTCCTGGCGGCGGTAGCAGATGGGCGCCCGGCGCAGCGCCCGGAGATGGCGGCGGATGTCCGCCGAGCGCGCCTCACTCGGGTCCATGCAACCGCTGATGGTGCTGGTTGCCGCGAAGCGCTCACCGCCGCCACAGCCCGCGAGCAGCAGCAGGACGCACATGACCGCGGCTCCGAACAGCCTGCCGAACGCCGGCCTCATGCTTGCTCCCAGCCGAGCCGCGCGAAGTTCCGCGCAACCTCGTCCTGGTCGCTATAGTAGGTCTTGTCGCCGTTGCGGTCGATGTAGCGCTCGTGACCCTTGCCGGCGATGAGTGCCACCTGCGGCTCGCCCGCGGGTGCGGCCGCGAGGCGGTCGAACAGGTGCCGGATGGCCTCGGCGCGGTCGACGACCGCGGTGGGCGTGCTGGCGCATCCGCGCATGCCGGCGAGGGTCTGGTCGATGATGGCCTGCGGCTCTTCCCAGCGCGGGTTGTCGGAGGTGAGGATGGCGTGGTCCGCGTGCCGGCACACGGCGGCGCCCATCAGCGGGCGCTTGCCGCGGTCGCGGTCGCCGCCACAGCCGAAGACCGTCGTCACGCGGGCGCCTGGGAAGGCAGCGCGGATGGCGCGGAGCACCTGCTCCAGCGCGTCCGGGGTGTGCGCGAAGTCCACCACGACCCTGCGGTTGCCATGCGCGCGAGTCTCGAAGCGGCCATCCACCGGACGCAGTGCGCGCCAGGGTGCCGCCGGCAGAGCGTCGACGAGCCGGCTGTCGAGGCCTTGGGCCAGCGCCAGCGCCAGGGCGTAGTTGGCCCGGTTGTAGGCGAGCGCGAGGAAGGGTCGCTCCGCCAGCGCCGGCGACGGCAAGGCCGGCGGGTCGAGCAGCCGAATCTGCGCCTCGGGCCGCTCCAGCCGGAGCCGTTCCGCCACGGCGGCCTGGCTCACCAGTAGGGGCACGCCGTCACCAAGCTGGCCCAGGATGCGCGTCTTGGCCGCGAAGTAGGCGTCCTCGGTGCCATGGTAGTCCAGGTGGTCCACCGAGAAGTTGGTCCAGCCGGCGGCGTCGAGCCGGAGCCCCGCGAGCCGACCCTGCTCCAGGGCGTGACTGGATGCCTCGATCACCAGCACCTCGGCGCGGTCTTGATAGGCGGCCAGCAACCGGCGCAGTTCCACCAAGGGCGGCGACGTGAAGCCGGTGGCGCCCAGGTCCACGCCGTTCAGCGACAGACCTAGGGTGCCGATGCCAAGCACCCGCTCGCCGGCGGCCGCGAGTAGTGCCTCCAGGTACTTGGCCGTGGTGGTCTTGCCATTGGTGCCGGTGACGGCGGCGACGCGCCAGTGGCCTGGTGCCAGGGGAAAAAAGGCGTCGCAGAGCCGGGCCACGGTCTCGCCGTAGGCCGCAGGCTCGGTGACGAAGACCGCCTTGCCGGCGTCGCGGAGCGCCGCGAAGCAGTCCATGGGCCTGTTGGTCACCAGCACGGCGAACGGGCTGCGGGCCAGGTAGCGCTGGTAAAGCTCGGCATCGCTGCGGCCATCGTCGAGCCGCTGGAAGCAGAGTATGGAGCCAGGGGTGCAGGCGTCGGCGCGCCACTGGATGTCCGTCAGGCGGCGTAGATCCAGCCCGGCGGGATGGTGCTGCCAGGCGACGCGGATCTGCTGGAGCAGGGCGGCCGGCGAGGGGACGGCCGGCGAGGGGATGGCCGGCGAGGGGATGGCCTCAGGCGGGGTGGCCGGCGTCTCCAGGGACGGTGGCGGGGCTTGGTTGTTCGGCATGGGGGCCATCGGTCGGTGATCCTGGGTCGGATTGCCGCTGCATTCTAGTCGGGACAGGCGCGGCGGCGTCTGCCCCGGCGTCCGGGGTCACCAGCGGCCGGCTCGCGAACAGCAGGATCAGGAGCAGGGCACTGATGCCCACCCAGAGCGCACCGGCGAGCGACCACTGGCGCAGCCCTCGCTCCAGGTCGCCAACGGGTGTCCCAAACACGCGCTCGAACCCGGCGGCCCCCAGTGCCTGGAGGCGTGACCAAGCCTGCCCGAGGTCGTCGAGCAGCCTGGTGCCGCTCTGCCGGTAAGATTTCTATCTCGATTTCGATCCCGGACAGGGTTGTTGAGCGCAATTCGACGCTGTTGTATTCGGCCCAGGTCATGCGGTGCTGCTCATGACCCATACGCGCGCCGCGCGATCAGCTGTGCCCAGCGATCAGCTGTGTCCAGTGCAGCGGGCTAAGGCGATTTCTGTCAACAAACAGACCGCCTGGCTTGTCTTTTCGCCCGCCTTCTGCGTCGCGGCAGCGGGCACAGAGCTCGATTATGCGCCCGCTGCCGCGCCTTGAAGGCGAGCGAAAATCCCGCGCCATTCGGTCTGTTTGTTTCCGGCAATCGCCTAAGGACAACCGGCCCGAACTGCGCGAGGCGATCACCGACGCCTTCGATCAGACAATTCGCGCTCAACCTCTTGTGACGCAAGCCTGCGCGCGCCAGTATCAAGTGCAGACGCCTCAGGGCAACCTGGAGCCATGACTATCGCGCCAACCTGATCTTCGCGCAGTCATGATCATTCGGCAGCCCTGCCATGGGCTCTTTTTCAGTCTCATCGCATCAGCTATGCTCTGACCTTGAGCGCAAACTGAACGACTGCCTCCCGGCGACATCAGATGTCAACGCCTGCTCACCGGGCGATCGAGCCCGATACGGTCGACATGGACCATGTCGTCTTCCTTCACGACCTCTCCTGGGATGACTACGAATCGTTGCTGCGTATGCGCGGCGACCATTCGGCACCGCGGATCAGCTACCTGGAAGGAGAGGTCGAGATCTTGAGCCCGTCGCGTACCCACGAGAGCATCAGGTCTTTGATCGGTTGCCTAGTCGAAGCCTACTGCCTGGAGAACGGTATCCGCTTCCGCCCGCTCGGCTCCTGGACGCTGAGGGATCGCCCGAAGCGGCGTGGTGCCGAGGCCGACGAGTGCTACATCCTCGGAGACGAGGACGCCGAGCGCCCGCACCTGGCCATCGAAGTGGTCTGGACCTCGGGGCGCATCGACAAGCTCGAGATCTACCGCAAGCTCGGCGTCGCCGAGGTTTGGTATTGGCGCAAAGGCCGCATCCAGCCATACCAGCTACGAGGCGAGCGCTATGTCCCGAGCACGACCAGTCAGGTCCTTCCAGGTCTCGACCTCATGTTGCTGCAGCGATTCTTGGACCAGCCCACCGCCTACGACGCCATCATCGCCTATCGCAAGGCGCTGCGCGCTGCCGCTGATTCGGTGGATGCCGATTGAGACGGTCCTAGGCGCCTGTCCGACTTAGGCGATTCCTGTCAACAAACAGACCGCCTGGCTTGTCTTTTCGCCCGCCTTCTGCGTCGCGGCAGCGGGCACAGCGCTCGACTCTGCGCCCGCTGCCGCGCCTTGAAGGCGAGCGAAAATCCTGCGCCATTCGGCATGTTTGTTTCCGGCAATCGCCTTAGGTTCTGCACTCGGCTGCGAGAGCCGGCGTTGGCAAAAATGAGACAATCATGGCGACGTAAGATATCGAAATCGCCGGTATTTTTGGCGAAGACGCGCATTCTTGCCCTTTTTCTCGTCCTCTAAGGTAACGAATCAAAAATAAGTTATACAACGTACAATCGTTGTCGTTGTCGTTGTCGTTGTCGTTGTCGTTGTCGTTGTCGTTGTCGTTGTCGTTGTCGTTGTCGTTGTCGTTGTCGCTGTCGCTGTCGTGATCGCGGTCTCGATCGTGCGGATATTCGATTACGATTACGATTACGACAACGACAACGAGGGGATCCGGTCTCGGAACTTCCGCAGCAAAGTACTAGTCGGGACAGGCGCGGCGGCGTCCGCCCCGGTGTCCGGCGCCACCAGCGGCCGGCTCGCGAGCAGCAGGATCAGGAGCAGGGCACTGATGCCCACCCAGAGCGCACCGGCGAGCGACCACTGGCGCAGCCCTCGCTCCACGTCGCCAACGGGTGTCCCGAACACGCGCTCGAACCCGGCGGCCCCCAGTGCCTGGAGGCGTGACCAAGCCTGCCCGAGGTCGTCGAGCAGCGTGGTGCCGCTCTGCCGGAAGGCGTCCAGCAATGGTGCCAGTAGCGCCAATAGGTCGCCGGGCGACACCAGGCCGATGAAGGGCGCCAGCAGCTTGGGCCGCGTGGCCGCCAGCAGGGCCACCGCGGCTGCGATGCCGACCCCGAGCCCTATCGGACCCGCGTTGGTGGCCCAGCTTGCCGGCTTGCCGAACGCGAAGGGGAACAGCGCCACCAGCACCAGCAACAGGCCCCAGGCGGCGAGGGGCCAGGTCCAGCCCGACTCTTCATGGGGCTCGGTGCGCACCATGACCCAGAGGAAGCGCGCCATCAGCAGCGTGGTGCCGGCCGCGCTGGCGGCCACAGCGCCGCCCAGCCAGGTCCACTCGGCGGCGTCCAGCACCGGCTTCAGGTTGTACTTGGCCACGGCTCCGCTCGTGAAGGGGGCGCCGGCAAGCGCCAGCGCGAAGAACACCAGCACGCCGAGGATCAGTGCTTGCGCGAGGCTGCCTGGCGCACCAGCGTGCTTGCGCAGGCCCACACCCAGGAAGAGCCCGCCCTTGGCCAGCCCGTGCTGTGCGGCATAGAGCGCGATGCCGGCCACGCCCACTGGCGCCAGCGCCGGCTGCACCAGGGTCAGGCCCAGTATCAGCATCAAAAAACCCATCTTGGCGACGCTGGAGTAGGCCAGGATCACCTTGGCGTCTCGTTGCACTATGCCTACCGGCAGCGCCAGGGCCATGGTGGCGAGCCCGGCCAGGGCCAGGTTATGGCCCCAATCCGGGAGCGCCAGCTCCCCCACCGGCAGGAACCGGAGCCAGCCCAGCAGGGCCACCTTGATCATGGTGCCGCTCAGCACGGCGCTGGCCGGCACGGGCGCGGCCGGATGCGCCAGCGGCAGCCACAGATGCAGCGGTATCATGCCCGCCTTGACACCCAGACCCAGCAGCAGCAGCGCAATGGTGAGCCCGCTCAGGTCCCTGACGCTGGCTGGCTCGGGCAGGGTGGTGCCGGTCTCGCTCGCCAGCAGCACCAACCCGGCGAACACCGCCACCTCGCCCACCAGGGCCATCACCAGGTAGACCTTGCCGGCGCGCAGCGCCGAGGTGCTGCCGTCGTGGATGACGAGCCCGTAGGAGGCGATGCTCATCATGGCGAAGCCGGCGTAGAAGCCGAACAGGTCCTGCGCGACGATCAGCCACAGGTTACCGGTCATGGCCAGCAGGAACAGGGCATCGAAGCGCCCGGCATGGCCGCTTGCTCCACGCTCACCGTAGGCGGTGTAGAGGCCGGCCGCGAGCCACAGCAGCGCGGTGAAGCCGAGATAGACCCGTGCCGTGGCATCCAGCCCGAGCTGGGTGCCGAGAAAGAGCCAGGGCATGGCCAGCTCGGTGCCCAGCGGGACCGCCAGCACCGCCACCAGAGCCGGCAGCGGGCCAAGGGCGACCCAAGGCAGGGCCGAGCGCCGAGGGCCAAGCACCGGCTTGGCCACGCTTGCCGTGGCACCCACGGCCCAATCCTGCCGGAAGCGCACGCGGGAGGCAGGCAGGCTCAGCACCAGAGGCCAGACCCAGAGCACGAGCAAGAGCCAGGCACTCATGTCCGAAGCCCCGCCTTCATGGTCCTGGCAATCTGGTGCCAGATCCCTGCTGCCGGTGTATGTGCCGGATCCATCCAAGCCGAAATCGAAATCCGGGTCGGGGTCGATGCCGATCCCGGATCGGGTTGCTCAGGGCATTTGGGCGCCCGCGTGCCAGGCCCTGGACCCGCGGCCCTGCTCATAACCCATACTCCCGCCGCGCGATCAGCTGTGCCCACTGCAGCGGGCTTACGGGCGCAGCGGCGAAGAGCCCTGCCAGCAGGCAGAGCACCGCCGTGATCACGGGTGGCCAGAGCAGGGCACCCATGGTCTCGAAGCGGGTCTGGAAGCGGTGCTCGTTCTCCCAAGCCGCGGGCAAGGGCCGGAACCAGGCGCGATACAGGATAGGCAAGAAATACCCGGCATTCAGCAGCGTGCTGGCGGCCAGCACCAGCAGCACCCAATGCTGGCCCGCGGTGACCCCGCCGAGGCCGAGATACCACTTGCTGACGAAGCCGGCGATGGGCGGGATGCCGATCATGCCCAGCGCGCCGACGCTGAAGGCCAAGGTCGTGAGCGGCATGCGCCGGCCCACGCCGTCCATCTGGCTCACCTTGTGCACGCCCAGGGTCTCTGCGTAGTTGCCGGCGCAGAGAAACAGCGTGATCTTCATGATGCCCTGGTGCACCAGGTGCACCATGCCCCCGACAGTGGCGATGGGTCCGAGCAGCGAGGCGCCGAGCGCAATGTAGGACACCTGGCTGACGGTAGAGAAGGCGAGGCGCTTCTTGAGCCCATCCTGGGTCAGCGCCAGCACGGAGCCGTAAAGGATGGTCAGGGAGGCCAGCGCCGCCAAAATGGCCAGAAGCCCGAGCTCCGCCGCGAATTCGACGCCATAGACGTCGAACACGACCCGCAGGATGCCGAAGGCACCGGCCTTCACCACCGCCACCGCGTGCAGCAGAGCACTCACAGGCGCCGGCGCCACCATGGACTGCGGCAGCCAACCGTGCAGCGGTACCAGGGCCGCCTTCACGCCGAGCCCCGCCAGCAGAAGCACGAAGATGGCCACGAGCTCCCCGTGCATGCTCGCCGGCATGCCGCTCAGCACGCCGCCGGCAAGGAAGTCCACCGGTCCGGTCAGGGTGCGCAGCCATACCGCGCCCACCAGCAGCAGCAGCCCGCCGGAAAGGGTGTAGGCCAGGTAGATCTTGGCGCCGCGGGTGGCCTCCGGCGTGCCGCGGTGGGCCACCAGCGGGTAGGTGGCGAGCGTCAGGATCTCGTAGAAGATGACGAAGGTGAGCAGGTTGCCGGCCAGTGCGATGCCCACGGTGGCGGAGACGCACAGGCTGAAGAAGCCGAAGAAGCGCGAGCGGTTGACGGAGTACTCCAGGTAGCCGATGGCATACACCGTCGTAATCAGCCAGAGCACGGTGGACAGGCTGACGAACAAGACCGACAGGGCGTCTGCATGCAGGACCAGTTCCAGCCCGGGCGCAATGTCCAGTCGGCTCTCGAACACCTCGCCACGCCACACGCCCCAGATCATCACGCCCACCAGCACGAGCTTCAGCACGGCGCCGAACAGGTTCAGCAGCGTGCGCAGCAGGTGGCTCTCCTCGTCCACCAGGAAGATGAGCACGCCCGGCAGCATCGAGCTCAGCACGATGGCCCCCGGCAGCAGGGGCCCGAGGTCGAGGCTCATGCGTCGCCCCCCGCCTGCAGGCCGAGCAGGGTCCAGAGCGGACCGGACGCGAGTCCCAGCACGGCTACCGATACCAGCGCCAACAGCAGGGCCGGGATCTCGGCCCGGGCGTCGGTGATGAACCTGAGCGGCGTCGGCTCCAGGCCGAAGGCGCGGCTCAGCACCCGGAAGACGTAGGCTGCGGCCAAGAGCGTGCCGGTGGTGACCACGATCACCCACCACCACTGGCCGGTCTCGATGGCGCACTGCATGAGCAGCCACTTGCCGATGAAGCTGCCGCTGGGCGGCAGGCCGATGAGTGCCGAGCCCGACAGTGCGATGGCGAAGGTGGTCGCCGGCAGCCGCTGGGCGGTGCCGCCGAGGTCGTCGATGCGGTCATGTCCGGCGTTGGTCTGCACCAGACCGGTGGCGAGGAAGAACCCGGCCTTGGCGAAGCCATGGGTCACCGCCATCAGCACGAGTGCGGCCAGCAGGCTGTCCCGCACCGGCCCTGCTGGCGTCGCCGCCAGCAGCGGGAGGAACAGGAACAGGTAGCCGATCTGCGCCACCGTCGAGTAGGCCGCCAGCAGCTTGAGGCGCTCGGCGCGCAGCGCCCGCCACGAGCCCCAAACGACGGCCGCGGCCCCGAGCAGGGCCAGCAACATGGCCGCGGCCATGCCGGTGACGGGCGCGAACAGGTCCAGCCAGAGCCGCAAGATCAGATAGAAGGCCGCCTTCACCACCAGCGCCGACAGCGCCGCGCTCACGGGCGCCGGGGCGTTGGCGTGTGCCGGTGGCAGCCAGAAGTGCAGCGGGAAGAGCGCGGCCTTCAGGGCCAGGCCGGCCACCATCAGCACCAGTGTCGCGGCGTTCACGGCGAAGAGCTCGTCGTCAGCGGCGATCGACGCCGCGACCAGGTCCAAGTCCAGGGTGCCGTGGGCCGTGTACAGCAGCGCCACGCCGAGCAGGTAGGTGATGCTGCCCAAGAGCCCCACCAGCAGGTAGCGCAGGTTGGCGGCGATGGCGTCGCGGCTGCCGGTGAGCGCCCCGAGCGCCGCCGCGGCGATGCCTAGCAGCTCCAGCATGACGTAGAGGTTGAAGAGATCACCGGCGAGGAAGAGCCCGTTCAACGCCGCCCACAGCAGCAGCCACAGGGGCCAGAAAGCGCGCATGCGCTCCGGATCGCGAAAGTAGCCGGACGCATAGACGCTGATGCCGAGGCCGACGATGTTCGCCATCACCACCAGCGCGGTGGCGAGACCGTCGGCGCGAAGGCTTATGGCGAGCTTCTGGTCCCAGCCCCCCAGTGCGACGCGCAGTGTGCCCGACTGCCAGACCAAGATGGTGAGCGTCACCGCCGCGGCGCTGGTGGCGACCGCCATCAGACTCCCGAGCAGCACGGCGCGGCGCGGCAGCGCCGCGGTCAGCACGGCGCCCAGCAGTGGCAGCATGATGCAGAGCACCAGCGGGTCGGTGAGCAGGTCCAGATGCACGGCGGCCTAGCCTTCGCGCTCGCCCGCCTGCATGCGCGCCCCCAGCACCAGCCCCAGTGCCGTGGCGCTGACGGCGACGACGATGCCGGTGAGCACCAGGGCATGCGGCACCGGATCCGGCGGCACGCCGTCGCCGCGGTAGGCAACGGCGATCAGCACGTGAAAGACGCCGCCGCCCATGATGTTCAGCGCGATCAGCTTGCGCAGCAGGGGCGCGTGAACCAGGAACGACCAGAGTCCTAGCACAAAGAGGATCAGGCCGGCGCCGCCGTACAGGAACTGCGCAGTCATGCTTGGAGGGGCTAGGGCGAGCTGTCCGAGCCGTAGTCGTCGATTGCGGCCTTGCTCGGCGCCGGTCTTCCGCCCACATAGGCGGCGGCGAGCGCCGCGGCGATGGCGATGGTGGCGGCGGATTCGATGAGCAGAATCAGCCATTTGGCCAGCTTGGGCGGGTAGGTGAGGAAGCCGGCGCCGAACAGCATCAGACCCAGCCCCACGAGCGCGAACACCAGCACCCCCAGCACCAGCAGCCAGCGCTGTGTGGCCTCGGCCGGAAGCCCGGCGGTGGGATCACCAGCGAGGCGCACGATGACGCCGGCGGCGCCCAGCAAGGCCCCGGCCTGGAAAGCACCCCCGGGTGCATAGCCCCCCACCCAGAGCATGTATCCGCTGGCGACGATCAGCAGCGGGACCACCCAGGACACCATGCCCGCCAGGACGGCGCCGGAGCGCTGGAAGCCCGGCGGCGCCGGACCCAGCGACCAGATGCCGAGCACGGCCGCGAGCAGTACCGCGAGCTCGACCAGGGTGTCGAAGGCGCGGTAGTTCACCAGCACCGCCGTCACCGGGTTGCCGACGCCGCTCTCCGGTAGCCGCGCCAGCGCCAGCTCCGCGAGCCGCGGCGCCGCTCCCCCGTCGAGGGCCAGGTAGTACAGGCCGAGCAGCACCGCACCGAGCAGAGCCAGCAAGACCCCCAGCAGCAGGCTCAGGTCGCGGGCGCGTTCCTGGGCTCGGGCTTGCGCGCGTTGGCGTGCTCGGTCGGAGGTCTGTGTCATCCGGCGGCCTCGTCGTCGTTGCTCCTGGCCGCCCGCGCCGCACGCCGAGCCGCCGCCAGCATCAGGGCACCGCCGAGCCCGGCGCCGATGGCCGCCTCCGCCAGTGCAACGTCTGGTGCATGCAGCCGGGCCCACACCAGCGACAGCCAGAGGCCGAACGCGATGAACAGCATCACGGCGCGGCGTGGCTCCGGGCTCAGCACCGCCGCCAGCGCCAGCGCCAAGAGCGTCGCCAGTAGGACGGCGTCGAAGGCGAGCAGCAGGGCGGGCTGGCTCATTGCATGCCCTCGCCATGCATGTCCTCGCCATCGCCGCGCAGGGCGCGCTTGGCGATCAGGTGCGAGCCGGTGGCGCCGGAGACCATCACCAGTACCCACAGCAACAGCAGCTTTGCGGCGTAAAAGGGCTCCGGCGCGTACAAGATCAGACCGAGCATGATCAGTCCGAGGCCCAGGTTGTCCGCCTTGGTGAGGGCATGCAGGCGGCTGAACAGGTCCGGCAGACGCAACAGGCCCGCGGTGCCGGCAATGAAGAAGCCTGCACCTAGGGCGATGCAGAGGGCGGCGGCAATGTCGAGCAGGTGGTCCATGAACCTCGGGGTCCGGTTGCCAGGCTGCGGGGTGATGCTGCGGGTTGATGCTTGGGGGGAGCGGCGTCGCGAGACCAGTGCCCATCAGGCTTGGTCCGCGCCGGCGCGGCGCCGGGTAAACGCGGCCACTGACACCGCCGCCAGCAGCGCAAAGATCAGTGCGACATCCAACAGTGCCGGCACGCCGAGCGCTTGCGACAGCAGCAGCAGGGTGGCGATGCCGGAGGTGCCCAGGAGCTGCGCCGCCATCATACGGTCCGGTGGCGTCGGGCCGATGACCACCCGCACCAGCCCGACCGACATGGTGAGCAGCAGCACCAGGGCTATCGCGAGCAGCATCTCAGGCATGATCGGTCTCCGGAACCTCTGGCCTCGCCGGGCGGCCCGAGTGGAAGGCGCTCGCGGCTCCGGCCCCCGGCGGACAGGGGCGCACCGACACCGCGGGCTCGCCATCGAGCCGCTCACCGAACAGCCGGGCAACCTGGCCTTCCAGCCGCTTGAGCCCAGCTACCACTGCCAGATCGCTGTCCAGCGCATGCACCTCGGCCACACAGTTGCGAAAATCCGCCGACAGGGTGCCCGGCAACAGGCTGATGCTGTCGAGGAATGCGACCCTTGCCGCCGGGTCCTTCAGCCGCGTCCGATAGCTGACCAAGCTCGGATCGATGCGCAGGCTCGGCCCCAGTACGCGGCGGGCCACGTCGAGGCCGCCCAGGATGGATTCCCAGACGAAGAAGGGCGCGAAGGCCAGCAGCTGCAAGGGCCGCGGGTCCGCACCCACCAGGGTGGACAGGCGGGCCGCCGTATAGGTAGCCAGCAGCACCGCCGGTACGCCGACGATCCAGGACAGTGGGTCGGTCCCGGCGAGGACCAGCCAGAGCAATGCGAACAGCGTGAGGCGCGTGAGCAGGCGCGGGATCATGTGCGGCGGAGTGTCGAGGGGGGTGTCGGACAGGATCGAGATCGGGCCGGGTTCTAAGACGCATCGACTGGATGCATCGTTTGCTCGCAAGATGGGCCGGGTCGGGGCGATTTCCACGTCGAGGGACAGATTATTTGGCCGAATTTGCCGCCGCCCAGGGGGGTGCGGCGCCACGGCGATCAGCATATGCGCCGCAATCCGGGCTTAGGCGATTGCCGGAAACAAAGATACCGAATGGCGCAGGATTTTCGCTCGCCGTCAAGGAGCGGCAGCGGGCGCATAGTCGAGCTCTGTGCCCGCTGCCGCGACGCAGAAGGCGGGCGAAAAGACAAGCTAGGCGGTATGTTTGTTGACAGAAATCGCCTTAGATCCTGATCCTGACGTCGGTTGCAGTTCCCGGCCAAGGCGTGGCGCCCGGGGCTTAGGTGAATCCTTGCAATCCATGCTATTGGCGCCAGATGCACGAAGCATACCAGTACCCTTTATGTCATGGGCCAGAGCCCTAGGGCCGGCAAGGCGTCCGCGGTCTCCGCCCGCGGCAGAACAGCCCGAATGACCCGCGCGTTCTGCTGAAGCGGCGCGCAGAAGGCGGCCCAGCACGGCTCCAGACCATCTCCGGCTCTAGACCATTCGACGAGGTATCCGACATGGCGAGCAGTACCCTCAGTGAGGCCGACCGCATCCTGCGGTTCGGCCGTAGTGGCGGCGGCCCACCGCCGGCGGCACCGAGCGCAGCACCCCAGCAGAGCGTCTCCGCCGAATCCTCCGCACTCGGCGGCAAGGATGACCGGCGCGGCGGCGCATTGCGCTGGGTTGCAGGCGCAATCCTGCTGATCACCGCCGTTTTCAGCGGTCTCGGCGTCTGGTGGACCTTCCAGCCTGCCAAATTCGACGTCACCGAGAACATGCGCGAGCAGATCGGCGAGCAGAGCCGGGAGGTGCCTGGTGCCGTCACCGTCGCTAGCGCGATTGGCGTCGCGGATACCCTCCTGCGCAAGCCCGGCGGCTATCTGCGCAACGACGTCACACCGCCCGGAGTCTTCATGGACAACATGCCCGCCTGGGAGTACGGCCTGTTGACAGAGCTTCGGGATTCCGTGCGGGCGATGCGCAACGACTTCAGCCGATCGCAGACCCAGTCCATCGAGAACAATGATCTGAAAAACGCCGATTCGCACTTCAACTTCGACGCGGAAGCCTGGTTTCTCCCGGCAGCCGAGGAGCAATACCGGCAAGGTGTCGTCGCGCTGCGGTCCTACCTGGACGGCCTGGTCTCTGGGAATCCACGGGCGCGCTTCTATGCGCGTGCCGATAACCTGCGCGCCTACCTCATGGTCGTGGAGAAGCGGCTCGGCAGCTACGGCCAGCGGCTGTCCGCCAGTGTCGGCGACGAGGAGCTGCTCGCCGCACTGGGTGCCCAGCAACCCGCCGCCGCAAGCGCTTCGGTCGATCCGGCCGGCAGTGAATCGGGTGTCAGTCGCACACCCTGGGACGAGATCGATAACGTCTTCTTCGAGGCGCGCGGCTACTCCTGGGCGCTGTTGCACATGATGAAGGCGCTTGCCATCGATTTCGCGCCGGTGCTGCAGCAGAAGAACGCCGAGGTGTCCATGCAGCAGATCATCCGCGACCTGGAGTACGCCAGCATGCGCAAATGGTCGCCCGTGGTGCTGAATGGCCATGGCTTTGGCGTGCTTGCCAACCACTCGCTGGTACTGGCGTCCTATATGTCGCGCGCCAACGCGGCCGTGCTGGACCTCCGGGTGCTTCTGGAGCGGGGCTGACTCCCGGATTGCCGTCGCTCCCTGTCGCGGCGAGCTCGCCCTTCCCACAAGACTTGCGACCCGACCGGTTTCGACGCTACGACAGCACCCCATGTGCGGCCGCTTCGTCCAACATGCCCACCCCGAGATCTACGCGAGCCGCTATGCCGCGGCGCTGGATGGGGACGGCTTGGGCGACTGGCGCCCGAGCTTCAATGTCGCGCCGACGCGGCCGGTGCTCGCGCTGCGCGCCGGCAAGGCGGGCGGGCGCGAGCTCGGGGCGCTGCGCTGGGGCCTGATCCCGAGCTGGTCCAAGGGGCCAGACCGTCGCTTCAGCATGATCAACGCCCGCGCCGAGACCCTGGCGAGCAAGCCCGCATACCGCAGCGCCTTCAAGCGTCGCAGGTGCCTGATCCCGGCCGAGGGCTTCTACGAGTGGCGCGCGGCGGGCGCGAGCGAGGCCCAAGGCGAGCATCTGAGCCAGAGCCAAGGCAAAGCCCGGAGCAGGAGCAGAAGCAGGTCCAAGGCCAAGCAACCCTTCTTCATCCACCGCAAGGACGGCACACCTATACTGCTGGCCGGACTCTGGGAATACTGGCGGCCGGAGGACGGCGAGCCGGTGCGGTCCTGCACCATCGTGGTTACCGATGCCAACGATGCCATCGCCGCGATCCACGACCGCATGCCGGTCGTGCTCGAGCAGGACGCTATGGATGCCTGGCTCGACCCTGAGAATGCCGACACCGACGCCCTGCAGGCCCTGCTGCGGCCGTCACCGGCCTCGGACTGGGCGCTGGACCCGGTCTCGCAGCGGGTGAATAGCCCCCGCAACGATGCCCCGGACCTGATCGAGGCCCTGGCCGCGGGCGACTAGAGCACGCCGGCAATCACCGCGCGAGCCGCGCCAGGCCGCGTTGGTACTGCCGCATCACCAGGACATGGCCAAGGGCTTGGGTGACGATGTAGAGATACCAGGGCAGGGTGGGCGCGTAGTCGTGGATGGCCGTCATGGTGTAGCGGCCGTCGAGCAGGGTCTGGAATTCGAAGCGCGGGTGGCCGGGGCCCTTGCGCCTGGCCAGTAGTCCGCCGCTTATGGCATAGACCTGGCGCTCGCGGGTGCTTGCCGTGGGCTCATGGGTGAGCGCTAGCAGCTTCAGTGGCACCAGCCGAGTCCAGACCTCCACGTTGCGGGCGTCGTCCACCTGGCTTCGCACCAAGGGCCAGCAGCATTGGCCGAGCCAGCGGAAGTAGTTGCCGGCCACCCAGGCGGCGTCCTGTCCGGGTGGCAGGATCACCCGCTGGATGGAGCGCACCAGGGATTGCTCGCGCAAGCGGTGCGCGTCCGGCTCGCGGATACTCGCGCGGGGGCTCGGCTTGCGGCGCTTGCTCACAGGATCCAGGCTCGCCGCGAGCGCCTCCGTGAAGCCCAGGGCAGCGGGTGCGATGGCCTGCTGAACCGGGTTGTCCCGCATGAAGGTGTCCTGGGGCAGGCTCTCGACGATGGCGCCCACCAGTTGCGCCGGTGCGTCGCTGATGATCCGTGCGATCAGCGCGGCCAGCGCATTGGGCAGCAGCGGGACGCGGACGAGCACGCGTCTCAGCCCAAGCATCAGGGCGCTCTGGCGTAGCATCTGCGCATAGCTCAGGGTCTCGGCGCCGCCGATGTCGAAGGCACCGGTGAAGCGCTCCGGATGGCCCAGGCAGTGCAAAATGGCGCGCACCAGGTCGGTGAGTGCAATGGGGCGAGTGAGCGAGCCCGCGGACGGCGGCAGCGCGAGCACCGGCAGCCGGCGCACCAAGTCGAGCAACAGCTTCGGGCCGGTGCCGCCGGGACCCACCACCAGGCTCGCGCGCAGTGCTGTCACCGGTGTACCGCGAGAGGCCAGCGCCATCTCGACCTCGCGCCGGCTCCACAGCAGTGGCGAGACGCGAAAGCTCCGCGGCATCACGCCGCTGACGCAAAGGATCTGCCGCAGGCCGTTGGCCGCGGCGGCGCGCGCGAAGTTGTCCGCCAGCACCAGGTCCAGGTCCCGCGGCTGGGCCTGGGTGAGCCGCGACGACGGCGCCAACGAATGCACCAGGTATACGGCGACGTCGATGCCGGTGAGGGCCGCGGTCACATCCGGCGCCGAGAACAGATCGCAATGGCGCCAGCTGAGTCCCGGCACCGAGGAGCGCGTGGAGGCCCGCGCCGGCGAGCGGGTCAGGGCCAGCACCGCGTGCCGGGCGGCCAGCTCCGGCGCCAGGGCGGTGCCGATGAAGCCACTGGCGCCGGCCATGGCGACCTGCAGTCGGGGCATGGAATGGCCGGCGCCGGTAAGATCCTCTACATCCATTGACGAGCGCACCGGCTGTGATCGATGTACTTGTGATCGATGTACTGGTCGGACATCCGGGGCCGCGCCTGTGGCAGGGGCGCAGTACAGCGATGCTGGCGGCGGTGGCGCGTACGGGCGCGGTTCACGTCTTGACCGGGTTCACGTCTTGAAAAGGCTCTTGAGATTGTCACCTAGGGCCAAGCGATCGACGCGGCCGCGTCGTCGTGCCGAGCCGGTCTCGGAGCCGGCCCCTGTTCCCCCAGCTTCAGGAGCGATTCAGCCATGATTTCCGAAGCCATGCGCGTGCGCATCAACGAGCAGATCAACCGCGAGCTGTATTCCGCCTACCTGTACCTGGCGCTGTCTGCCCATGCCCAGCGCATCAACCTCAAGGGTACCGCCGCCTGGTTCATGGCCAAGCATGGCGAGGAGATGATGCATGCGCTCAAGATGTATCGCTATCTGCTGGACCAGGACGCCCAGGTCACGCTTGCGAGCGTTGCCGCACCGCCAGCGGCCCCAGATGGCGTCATGGCGATATTCGAGGGGACACTGGCGCACGAGCGGGAGGTGACCGCGGCCATCAACGAACTCGTGGACCAGGCCTTGTCCGAGAAGGACCACGCCACGCGCGTCTTCCTGCAGTGGTTCGTGACCGAGCAGATCGAAGAAGAGGCTACCGTCATCGATGTCATCGGCCGACTGCGACTCTTCGGCGACCAAGGCCAGGGGCTGTTGATGATCGACAACGAGCTCGCTGCGGCTGCCAAGAGCATCGGCCAGACCAGGCCCGCAGACGGCGGGGCATGACCGGAGCGCAGCGGACGCCCGGCAGTCGCCCAGCCCGCGGGCTCCGAGATGCCGGAGCAATATCCCTGGTGCGCAGGTGGCCACTGGCACCAGCGCTGCTCGCGCTCTGCACGACGGCCGTTCTAGCGCTTGGGGACACAGGCGACGATTGGCCGGACTGGGCGGACGAGCCGGACCTGATGGAGCTGGTGGCGGCGGTCAGCAACGGTGAGCTGCGCTTCCTGCCCGCTGCGGCGGCCGATGGCAAGCATGCACATCTGAACCGGATTCGCATCACCGAGGCGAGCCTGGATGGTGGCTGGGTCGTGCTGGAACAGTGCCACGAGCATATCGACGCGGTCCCGGCGGCCCAGATCCTGTTCGGTGCCGGTGGCATACGCCGACTCACTATCGAGCACAGTCAGAACATCGGCCGCGCCTGGGTCGAGGGGGCCAGCGTGCAGCTGGAGGACGTGGGCCGCGACGCGGTGCTTTGCCTGCGCGGTGAGAGCCGGGCGCTGCGAAACCTCGGCGACGGCCGCTACCGGCTGCGCAATGGCCCCTATATGCGTCGCTTTCTGGACGGCTACTATCCCATGCGGGTGAGCCTGGATATACACTATCCCGCGGAGCTCATCGAGGTCATCGGTCAGTCGCCGGCGACTCAGCCCGGCTTCAGCGTCCACGACGGCGGCTCGGGCCTGAGCGTCGACACCACCTTCGAAGGCCGGCTGGTTACCTGCTTCGATTTCTGTCGCCGCGGTGGCGACTGTGCCGGCCCCATGCCGGACTGCGACAGCTGACGGCTGGTGGGTCCCGGCGAACGCCCGTCCGACCCCGCGCTAACCAGCTGCGGTCACCCAGCTGCGATCACCCAGGTACCATTACCCAATGCCCCAGCCCGAGATCATCGTCGCCGATATCACCCGACTCGACCTGGACGCCATCGTCAACGCCGCCAATAGCTCTCTGCTCGGCGGCGGTGGCGTGGATGGTGCCATCCACCGCGCCGCCGGTCCGGAGTTGCTGGACGCCTGCCGCAAGCTCGGTGGCTGTCCCACGGGAGAAGCGCGCATCACGGAGGGCTTCCGGCTGCCGGCGCGCTGGATCATCCACGCCGTCGGTCCGGTCTGGCGTGGCGGTGGGGCAGGCGAGCCCGAGTTGCTGCGCAGCGCCTACCGCAACAGCTTTGCGCTCGCGCTGGAGCAGGGCGCGACCAGTATCGCCTTTCCGGCCATCAGCACCGGCGTCTATGCCTATCCGAAGGCTGCTGCCGCCGCCATTGCCCTCGCGGAGATGCACGCCCATGCGGGCCGGTTCCGGCGCATTATCGCCTGCTGCTTCAGCGAGCCCGATGCGGACGTCTATCTTGGCCTGAGCCCTGCTGCACGTCCGTGACCGGCGAGGGCGCGGAGCATCGCACCGGCGTGCCTCGGGCCGTCTAAGGCGATTTCTGTCAACAAACAGACCGCCTGGCTTGTCTTTTCGCCCGCCCTCTGCGTCGCGGCAGCGGGCACAGAGCTCGACTATGCGCCCGCTGCCGCTCCTTGAAGGCGAGCGAAAATC
>JANQFI010000387.1 GCA_028277905.1 Chromatiaceae bacterium
ACAGACCGAATGGCGCAGGATTTTCGCTCGCCTTCAAGGAGCGGCAGCGGGCGCATCGTCGAGCTCTGTGCCCGCTGCCGCGACGCAGAAGGCGGGCGACAAGACAAGCTAGGCGGTCTGTTTGTTGTCAGAGATCGCCTCAGACCATCGTTGGCGATGGATACAGACGCGCGCCGGCGGATGCCACGCGGAGCATGACTATGGCCACCCCGCCGGACAGGCCCTTCTCTTGTCGAACCGCAATGCTAGCGTGTCGAGTGTCCTGGGTTCAGACCAGTTCGTGCGATCCCCGCAATAGGCGGCGTCATGTGCCGAAGGCGGGGTGCAGAATCGATAGAGTAGCTGCACCGTGTATCCGGCATCCTTGTCGATGCGGAGCTGGTTGTACCATTCCCCATCGTCGTACACGAAGACACCATCGCCGAGGTCGCTGGCCGCTGTCCAGGGCGACTCGTGCGCGTGATCCATTGGCGCGTCTGATTCTGGGGCGATCCGGCCCTCGGCATGGATCTGCACCTCGATCCCATAGTCCGGGAAGGATTCCTGCAGCCGCGTCAGGCCCCTGACATTGGCGCGGATCGTGTAGGGATTGGATTCGAAGGCATCAGAATTGGGTACACACACGCGCGGTGCCGCCGGCTCCGTGAATGCGGCCTGAGGGCCGGAGATACTGATGTAGAAGTCCTGCACCCCGACGAGATCGTTGCGGCCTGCACCAGCCTCCTGGTCCACTTCGTCCAGCGCGTCGTGCACCGTCGCGGCGTCCGAGTGCGTGCGCGGATAGGCGAATTGGAACTGCACGTGGTATAGATCCCAGACCTGTCGGATCCTGCCGCCATCGTCGGACTCCTCCAAGATCGGTTCCGGCGGCACCTCGCCGACGAGCCGTATAGTGCCGGTCACGTGTGTCGTCCGGTCTACGCTATTCCACGGCCGATCCGAGTAATCCGAGTCGTAATCGACGCTTAGATCCGGCAGGTCCTCCGCTGGGAACAACTCCGCGTCGCCCAGCTCCCGGTCGGCAATGGTCGGCACAAGTCCGCGGGCGACGTGAACCGACTTGATCCAGAGGCGGCGCTCTTCCCCGTCCCAGCCGATAAAGGGCTCTCCGGCGTCGGAGATATCCCATTGCATCGTCGTCACTGCGCCGATCTCTTCGTCATCGGCACGTGGCGGCAGCACCAGATACAGGGCGCTTCCCACGGACGGCTTCTTCGTGTGGTCATCGACATAGGGGAACAGGTCGGCCGAGTCGAAGAGATCCCCGTAGAGCCGCATCAATGGATGCTCGATCGGGTCGCCGTCGCCCGCGGCGACGCTGACCGCAGCGTCAGGATCGGTCGCGTAGAGCGCCACGTCCTGGAGCGACAGTCGAATCGGCGCCGCGACCGGTGTGAGGGTCGGGGCTCGGAGCAGCCCCGTGCCGCCGACCAGGTACTCGGAGCGGTAACCCCGTGGGAAGGGCTCCTCCGGGTCCGAGTCCCCGCCCTGGGCGAGGGCGTAGGTGCGAATGGCGAGCCCGAGCGCCGGCCAATCGGGCGGTCTTTCCTGCCGCTCCTCCTCTTCGGCCGGTTCGTTCACTTGGACCTGGGGCAGCCTGTTCTGGGCACGGGAGACGCCTGCCAAGCCCAGATAGCCAGCAAAGCCCGAGTACTGCTCGATGCCGGCCAGCCACGCCTCGGGATGGTCCGGATCGCGTTCCCCCAGCCAGACGGCCGGGTCCAGGCCATCCTGCCTCAGCGCTTCTGCGATATGCTCAGGAAAGTCGCCAGGGGTGAGGAAGCGCGAGTAGACCTCCAGCAAGTGACGCGACTCCAGAGTCAATGGAACAGCCGTGTAGACCCCATCGGCCTGGAGAGAACCCTGCAGATCCTGGACCTCGTAGGCGCCCCAGGGATCGTCCGGGTCCGGTCGATAGAGGTTGCTGACCAGATTGGTGTCGTAGTCGTTGTCCACGCCCAGCAGCTCGACCTCCATCCGGTGGAAGGGCTGGACCAGCGGATCGGACCCGCCGCAATGGGTGAGGTCCAGATCCAGACCCAGCCGCTGAAAGACGTGGCCGACTTGTCGGTCTTCATCGTCTTCGGTTGGCGCTGGAACGGGCCACTCGCGGGCGAGCTCCTCCACCGCCAGGTAGGTCGTGCGGTCCGTCTTCAGCTCGCACCGAAGCGGCGCCGGCGCGGTGGCGCCGCCGTCCCAGTCCGACCAGTCCAAATCCGCATCCCGGATACGCCGGCGCACCCGCTCCACGTCCGTGCAGGTCAAGACGTTCAGGCGCGCGGAATGCGGCTCGCCGCCGGTCGTGAGGGTGCCCGGGGTCGCAAAGGTCTCCGGGACTGTGCATTCCGGGTCCGTGACGCGCGGGCCTCCCGTGATTTGCTGCGCAAGCGTCAGCGGGGAGCAGAGATTCTTGCGCGTCAGAATCCACCCCGAGCCGTGCAGGGGATCGCGTTCTTTGCCGTTGCGGCGCTCCACGCCGTTGTAGGACATGAGGGTACCCGGGCCGGCCCAAGGCCGAAGGCCCAAGGCCCCGCCCAAGCCTCGCAGCACCCGATGCCTCAGGTTCAGTCTCCCCTGCGGGCCTTCGGCCGCATCCTGAGCCACTTCCTCGTCCAAGGTGACGTTGCGCCCCCTGCTCCTGACGCCGGGGTACTCGTCATCCAGCGACTTGATCCTGATGTCGATGGTGGGCCCACTACAGTTACTGCCTGGTCTATCGAAGTCCGGCTCGATGCAGTTGATGCGGAAGCGCTCGGTCCAACCCCCGTCGGGGTCGCGATCGATGGCCTCGCGCCAGACGGCGATGGCCCACTTCACGTCCGCTTGGAAATCCGAGAAGTCATAGCAATACGCGTTCGACGCCCCATCGCAGTCGTCGAAAAACTCCCTGGCGCTATCGCGGAAGCGGAGTCCGACGCCATCGGGCCGGATCATTGACTCGACGTCGCTCTCGGAGGCATAGACGTTGATACCGGAGGCCGGAGCGCCCCCGCAATGCACTTCGCTTTCGTCCGGGACCTCGTAGCCGAACCCGTCAGCGGTCTGGCACATGTCGTCGAGTGCGCCGTCGAGCAGCGGCTCGTAGCGGTCGTGAAGCCCGTCGCTGAGGTTCAGGTCCGCGAACAAGCTCTTGATACAAAAATGGTTGGTGTCGGTGACGAGGTAGCGCCTATCGATGCGGTTGTTGATATGGTCGAGGTGCAAGCCGAAATAGGCTGCGGGATCATCCAGAGCCATGAAGGGGTCGGCATCGATTTCCTCACCGGCACGCGCCGCGGCGTCCAGCGCGGCCCCGATCAGCTCGCGATCCGCCGGTGCCGCGCTCGGCGTATCCGGCAGCCAGGTCCGATAGACGGACGACCAGGTATACAGCGCCAGGCTCTCGGCGTCGAAGCCCTCGATTAGCCCCGGTAGCGCCTGCCGCAGCTGCTTCGCAAGTGTGATCGACTGCTCACTGAGCGTCGACGCACCGCTCTCCCGTGACGTATCGCTCCCACCGAGTACACTGCTGCCACCCGGTGAAATGCCCCCGCCGGATGGATTACTCCCGGGTGACGATTCGCTCGCTTGGAGCCAAAGGTCGATGCAGGTGTTGGCGGCATCGATCAGCGGCGCGTGGCCGGGGAAGTCGAGATGCGCGAGAGCACTCCAGCAGTTCAACAGTTCCTCCGGCAGGGCTATCTCGTCCGAAAGCGACGCGATTGCGGAAGCAGACATCCGCGGCACCGGCGCCGGCAGCACGATGCGAATGGGTCGCTCGAACCGGGCGCCGTGCGGCTGGAGATCATAGGCATTCCCGATCCGCAGCATCAGCTTGCGAAATACTGGATCTTCCGAGGCGTAGGGGCCGAAGCTCTGCGTGACCGGAACATAGAGCAGGTCTGGCTCTTCTCCCATCACACCCGGCGACCTGAGCTGGTCGATCGACATATCCACGCCCAGGGTTGGATCAATACCACCGACGCCCTCTACCGCCGCGTGACCAGGCGAATCTGCTGGCTCCCCCGCCTCCGGTTGGTCCGTCGGCTCGCCGGCGTGCGCTCCGGTCACGGTTACTGGCAACGCCCTATCCTCGCGACGATCCGCGAGGTCCACCGCTGCCGCCCGCAGGACGGTAGGCGCCGTCACGGCGCCGTCCGGAACCTCGATCCTCAAGCCGAAGCGGTTGCTGCCGGCCTTCGCGGGCACGGCCAGTTCCGATGGCGCACCGGCAGAGACCGCGACTGGTGCCGTTGTCGATCCGACAGCATGCGGACCATCGCCGGACTGCCAAGTGGGAGGCTCCAGCAGCACCAGTCCCCCTGACCCTTGACCTAGCCAGGTAGCCGCATCGAATCGGAGCGCGGTGATGTCGCCGTTGCAGACGGGTACTGGCCCCTCGATGGCGGCAAGCTGCATGCCTTCCGTGCGGAACACCCTCGGCACCTGCACCGGAACCTGTTGCCCGTTAGAGGTCACCTCCGCGTCGACGACGAACAAACGCAATTGCTTCAGGAAACCGGTGGGCAGCGCGTTCAGTTCGGGGAGCGGCAAGACGACCGTCGTCGCATCCGGGCTGAGCTGCATCATCCGGGGCGCCTGTTCGAAATCGGCGCGGTACATCACCCTCCGAGATTGTTCTCCGCCCCTGCCGCCGTCGGCGACGCGCAAGGGCACCGCACCGGCATTGAGCACGGATGTCGGTGGCGCGGTCGCGGCGAGGTCCTGGCCAGGAGGGTTCTTCGACTCGGGCGTCTCCAGGGGGCGCAGACCGGGCTTACGCATCAGGCGCAAATAGGCCGAATCGTCACACCCTGCCTCGGTGTCCTCGTGTTCGACCTCCATGCGCCTGACCCGGAGCAGCAGCGAGTCGACACCCGACCACAAGCCTTCCGGCGCCCGGCCTTCCTCCGCGATGTGATAGGCGATGCGCACGTCACCTCGGGAATCTTCGGCATTGAGAGGCAACGCCCCCCCTTGCATGCTCGGTGGCTTGCTCCCCGACTCCGGAGCCGGCGCCGATGGCGCAGCCGCAGGCTCTTCGGTTGGCTGACGTGACTCGCGGAGCTCGTAGATCACGACACCCAGCGCCAACAGCCCTCCCAGCATGAGGATGAGAGACCTTTCGGCCATGCCGAGTTGCGATCGACGCTTGTTCATCACGTCCCCTCCGCCCACAGCCGGTGACCGAGCGAGCGCCCTCGCCCACCAGGACCATGAGGAACTTTCGGATAACCACAAAATAAGTGTAGTAATCCGGCCGGAGTTCGCAAGCTTAGTGCACGAGCGGGTGCTGTCGGTGCCTAAGCCCCCGATTTGGGCAATCCAGTCTTCGCGATGCCCCGCGGAGTCCCACCACCGCTGGAGTGGCGAGGTTATGCTTCAGGGCCGCGGCCTGGGCTTTCGCCGCACCCCGGCCTCGTGGACAATGATACTCATGGCTTAGAACCCTCAGCGAGAGAAGCGAGCTCATGCCCGAATCTCAGATCACCGATGTCGCCGCCTACATGGCCGAGGTGGGCAGCCGTGCGCGCGCCGCCGCTCGCGCCATGGCCCGCGCCGAGACTGCCGCCAAGGATGCTGCACTACGCGCCATCGCCGCCGCGCTGGATAACGCCCGCGACGCCCTGGGCCGAGCCAACGCGGCGGACCTCGAGGCCGGTGCGGCCAAGGGGCTGGATGCCGCGCTGCTGGACCGACTGGAGCTCACGCCGGCGCGCATCGACGCGATGATCGAGGGGCTAAGGCAAATCGCCACCCTGCTGGACCCGGTTGGGGCGATTTCGGATCTCGACTACCGCCCGTCCGGTATCCAGGTGGGCCGCATGCGGGTACCGCTGGGCGTGGTCGGCATCATCTACGAGTCCAGACCCAATGTCACCGGGGACGCTGCCGCGCTGTGCCTCAAGGCCGGCAACGCAGCGGTGCTGCGGGGCGGCTCGGAGGCCTTCCAGTCCAATCGCGCCATCGCCGCTTGCATCCAACGCGGGCTTGCGGCCGCGGGGCTACCCGAGGACGCGGTGCAGGTGATCGCCACCAGGGACCGCGCCGCGGTGGGTGCCATGATCGCGCGCCCGGAGCACATCGACGTCATCATCCCGCGTGGCGGCAAGGGCCTCATCGAGCGCATCAGTCGTGACGCGAGGGTGCCGGTCATCAAGCACCTGGACGGGATCTGCCACGTCTACGTGGACGACCGCGCTGACCTCGACAAGGCGCTGGCCGTGGCCGTCAACGCCAAGACCCAGCGGCTCGGCACCTGTAACACCATGGAGACGTTACTGGTGGCCGAGGGCGTCGCCGCGGATTTCCTGCCGCGCATCGGTGCAGAGCTAATGGCCGCCGGCGTGGAGCTGCGCGGTTGCGAGCGCACGCGTGCGCTGCTTGACGGCGTGCTGCCGGCGCGCGAGGAGGATTGGGACACGGAGTACCTGGCGGCCGTCCTCGCCATCCGGGTCGTGGACGGGCTCGATGCCGCCATGGACCACATCGACCGCCACGGCTCCCACCACACGGATAGCATCGTCACCGAGGATTACGGCCGCGCACGGCGCTTCCTGCGCGAGGTGGACTCCAGCTCCGTGATGGTGAATGCCTCCACGCGCTTAGCCGACGGCTTCGAATACGGTCTGGGTGCCGAGATCGGCATCAGCACGGACAAGTTCCATGCCCGCGGGCCGGTCGGGCTGGAGGGGCTGACCTCGGTCAAGTTCATCGTGCTCGGCGACGGGCATGTCCGCCGCTAAGCGGTTGGGACCCGCTGATCGGATGCTGTCCGGCGGCCGTTTTTCTGCTATGGTCGAAACACTCATGGAATTCATGGCAAGCCGTCGCGCGCATCGCCCCGAGCGCATAACCTTGCTCCAGCCCACGCCAGCCTCGACCGAGCCTATTCCTCGCCCGACGGGCTTCGGGCCATTGGTCTCGTCTCCGGTCTCGCCTCCCAGCAGCGCGGCGTGCGATTCTGGGTCCATGCCGCTCTACCGCCAGGACCTCCGGCGGCGCGACCGCCCGCTGCATGCCCGTTAGCGATTACAGCACCGCCATCGCACCGGTGCCGCTCCCGGTGCACCTGCCCCCGGGGGCAATGTCTCCGCGATGATCGGCATCTTCGGCGGCGCCTTCGACCCGGTCCACGCCGGCCACCTGCGCGCCGCGCTGGAGGTGCGCGAGGCGCTGGGGCTCGACGCCGTCCACCTGCTGCCGCTCGGCGTCGCCGTACACCGCGCGCAACCCCACGCAGAGGGCGCGCTGCGGCTTCGGATGCTTCAGGTCGCCGTGGACCTTGCACCCGGGCTGGTGGCCGACGACTGGGAGCTTCAGCGCCCGGGCGGCTCCTACACCGTGGACACGCTCGGCCATTTCCGCGACCAGCTGGGACCGAATGCACCGCTCTGCCTGCTGGTGGGCGGCGACGCCTTCAACGGTTTCTTCGAGTGGCACCGCCCGCGCGACATCCTCGGGCTCGCGCACTTGGCAGTGATCCGCCGCCCCGGCAGCGTGCTGCCCCGTGACCCGGACCTGCGCGACGAGTTGGAGCGCCGGCGCGCGGCGAGCCCGGCCGATTTGCGTGCGGTGCCGGCGGGACGCATCTGGCTGCAATCCGTGACGCAGCTGGACATCTGCTCCACCCGCATCCGGCGCCTCATCGCCACTGGTCGCAGCGCCCGTTTCCTGCTGCCGGACGCCGTGTTGGACATGGCGCTGGCCGCCGGCTGCTATGCCGGCCCGCAGGAGCCAACCCCAGCCACAGCCCCGGCGCCTGAGACGCGCGAGGAGACCCCTTCCGACACTTCAACCCAGAGGGGACATAATGCAGCTTGAGCAACTGAAAGACTTGGTCGTCGAGACCCTGAACGACATGAAGGCCCAGGACATCACGGTCATGGACGTGCGCGGCAAGACCGCCATCACCGACTACATGATCGTCGCCTCCGGTACCTCGGATCGGCACGTGAAGGCCGTCGCCGAGACCGTCGCCTACCGTGCCAAGGAGGCCGGCGAGCAGCCGCTCGGCACCGAGGGTGTCGAGGCCGGCGAGTGGGCACTGGTGGACCTGAATGGGGTCGTTCTGCACGTCATGTTGCCCAAGGTGCGCGACTTCTACAATCTGGAGCGGCTCTGGTCCGCACCGGCGCTCGTGTCCGAAAGGCTACCGCGGCAATCGCTGGCGGCAGGGCACGCCTGAGGGCGCAACTGCGCGATGGACCCTCCGCCGGCCGGCGGCGCCATCGATACTCGCCTCATGTAGATCTTGGCCCCAGGTTCTGTCGATGGACCGTTTTGACCGCATTTTTGAGCTGAACCGCATCCTGCAGGCGGCACGGCGTCCGGTGTCGCGCCGGCGGCTAGAAGCAGAGCTGGAGTGCTCGCGGGCGACAGTGAAGCGCATCATCGAGGACATGCGCCTGTACCTGAACGCGCCCATCGTCTACGACCGCGAGCACAACGGCTATAGCTATGATCAGTCCGAAGGCGAGATGTATGAGCTGCCGGGGCTCTGGTTCAACGCCTCGGAGCTGCACGCGCTGCTGACTCTGCAGCAGCTGCTCGCCGGCGTGCAGCCGGGCCTGCTGGAGCCCATGCTCAAGCCGCTGCAACAGCGCATCGATGCCTTGCTGGAGCTCCAGCGCGCCGGCTCCGAGGGCCTGCAGGGCCGCATCCGCATGCTGCAGATGGCGGCTCGCCACAACGCCGAGCAGGATGTCCACGCCTTTCAGACAGTCGCGGGTGCGCTCGCGCAGCGCAAGCGCCTGCGGCTACGCTACTACAGCCGCTGGCGGGAGTCCCGCGACGAGCGCGACGTCTCGCCGCAGCGGCTGGTGCACTACCGCGACAACTGGTACCTGGACGGCTGGTGCCACCTTCGCGACGGGCTGCGCACCTTTGCCATCGACGCCATCGAGGCCGTCGAGGCCTTGGACGAGGGCGTGCGGGAGGTGGACGCCGATTCGCTGGACAGCCACTTCGCCAGCTCTTACGGTATCTTCGCCGGCACGCCGGAGCACGAGGCGGTGCTGCGCTTCAGCGCCACCCGCGCCCGGTACGTGGCCAAGGAGCGCTGGCACCGCGACCAGCAGGGGCGCATGCTCGATGACGGCCGCTACGAGCTGCGCTTGCCATACAGCAACCCGGCGGAGCTGATCATGGACATCCTCAAGTTCGGCCCGGAGGTGGAGGTGGTGGGGCCGGTGGACCTGCGCGACGCCGTGGCAGAGCGGTTGCGTGACGCACTGGCCCAGTACCCTGCGCAGCTCGACCCCCAACCCGTCGACCCCCAGCCCGCCGGAACGGCCGCGCCGAGGCTCGCCGGGCATGCCGCCTAAGCCTGTCCCGCCTCTTGTCCCGCCTCTTGCCCCGGACGCCGCCCCGATGCCCGCTCATGCTCCGACACTTGCACCTGTCGCGCAGGTCCGGTCCAGGACCGGCCAGCCGCCGGGGCCGCGCCGCATCACCTTGGTGGCGGCCATAGCCAGCAACAGGGTCATCGGCCGCGGCAACGCGCTACCCTGGCACCTACCCGCGGACCTCGCCCATTTCAAGCGCCTGACCCTGGACAAGCCCGTCGTCATGGGCCGACGTACCTGGGAGTCGCTGCCGGGCCCGCTGCCGCGGCGCCGGCACATCGTCATCTCGTCCGACCCGAGCTACCACGCCCTGGGCTGTGAGCTAGTCAGCTCCCCGAGCGCCGCGCTGGCGGCCACGGCGGCCGCGCCCGAGGTGATGGTCGTGGGCGGTGCAAGCGTCTACGCCGCGCTATTGCCGCAGGCGACCCACATGGCGCTGACCCTGGTGGACGCCGAGGTTTCGGGCGACCTGTGCTTTCCGGCTTGGCGCTTGGACGAGTGGCGGGAACTGGAGCGTGTGCGCCGCCCGGCGGACGCACGCAACGCCTACGCCCTCGATTTCGTGCTGTTGGAGCGCCGCACTGCCCGCGCCGGCGGGTGATGGAGAGCCGCGCCGGGCGCGGGACGAGCGGCGTAGCCGAGCCTGCTGGACGGATGCCGCACCGGGCTGTCAGCAGGTCCGGCAGATCTCGTGGGTGAAGGCCTCGAGCTTGTGCGTGTCCGCGGCGAACAACCGGATGCCCTCGGCGAGCTTCTCGGTGGCCATGGCGTTGTCGTTGACGCCCCAGCGGAAGCCCTTCTCGTCGAAGTGCTCCAAGGGGATGTCCATGTCCGCGGCGTCGTCGGGGTTTAGCTTGCGCGGCACATCGCCGTCCAACTCGGCCAACTCCGCCAAGAGCTTGGGCGCGATGGTGAGGTAGTCGCAACCGGCCAGCTCCAGGATCTCGTCCAAGTTGCGGAAGCTCGCGCCCATGACGATGGTCTGGTAGCCGTGGCGCTTGTAGTAGTTGAAGATCTGGGTCACCGAGCGGACGCCCGGGTCCTCGTCCGCGGGGTAGCCCGCGACCTTCTCGGCGTTCTTGTACCAGTCCAGGATGCGCCCGACGAAGGGCGAGATCAGGGTCACGCCGGCGTCGGCGCAGGCCACCGCCTGCGGGAAGCTGAACAGGAGCGTCAGGTTGCAGTGCACGCCGCGGCGCTCCAGCACCTCGGCCGCGCGGATACCCTCCCAGGTGGAGGCGATCTTGAACAGCACCCGCTGGGTCGGGTCCACGCCGATATCCTGATACAGCGCCATCAGGCCTTCGCAGCGGGCGATGGTAGCCTCGGTGTCGAAGGACAGGCGCGCGTCGATCTCGGTGGAGACCCGCCCAGGGACGATCTTCAGGATCTCGGCGCCGAAGTTCACGGCCAGCTTGTCCATGGTCCAGCGCGCCTGCTCCGCGGTGCTGCCGCCGCGCTCCTTGCCGCGGGCAACCGCGTCCTCCACCAAATGGCGGTACTGCGACAATTGTGCCGCCTTATACAGCAGCGACGGGTTGGTGGTGGCGTCCTGCGGCTTGTACTCGGCGATGCTGTCGAAGTCACCGGTGTCGGCGACCACGGTGGTCATGGTCTTGAGTTGATCGAGCTTGCTCATGGGCTGTACTCCGTACTGGAGATCGAACAGCGAATCCTGTACGGGGATTCGAAGCTGGGGAAGCCTTAGGCGATTGCCGGAAACAAACATACCAAACGGCGCGGGATTTTCGCTCGCCTTCTAAGGAGCGGCAGCGGGCGCATAGTCGAGCTCTGTGCCCGCTGCCGCGATGCAGCAGGCGGGCGAAAAGACAAGCCAAGCGGTATGTTTGTTGATAGAAATCGCCTTAGGTGTCGGCTCCTCAGGGCGTCGATTGTCCGGGCGGCCAGCGGGCTTTGATAGTTCGGGAATTCCCGTAGATCCAGGTCTCCTGAGCCGTCAGGATGTCTCGCCGCAACAAGAACTTCCAGAGTCTGTCATCAAACAGTAATATTGAGCCCAGACGCCGCAGAGCGCCTGCGCAATCGGCCGCCGAGTCCACTCAGGCGATTCCCGGAGGTGCTCATACCAGCTTGCGCCGGGTTTTCGTCTGCCGGCTAGGAATGCCGGCAGGGGCATGGTCGCACGACGCAACTGTTGGCGCGACGCAGCAGGCGGGCGAAACGACAAGCAAGCTGGTATGAAGATCGACGGAAATCGCCTTAAGCCCCCAACCTCAAGCCCCCAATATGCAGTCCCGATCTCCGCCAATGACCCCCAGCGCCAAGGACTATGAGCTCCCCCCGACCGGGGACCTGGACCCCGAGCAGCAGATGGACAGCGTCGTCGCCGCCATTCGCAACCACCTGCACTGTGCGGCGGAGCCCGCCACCGCGACCCGCAGGCGCTTCTTCGACAGCTTCGATTGGAGCCTGTACCTTGCCGGCGCCGCGCTTGAGGAGGTGACGGCGAGCGAGCGCCACGAGCTCCTCTGGCAAGATCTTGCCGACAACGCCGCCGTGCTGGCGCGCCAGGCGGTGGACGGCGAGCCCGGACTCGTCACGGGCCTGCCGCCGGGCGCGGTGCGCGAGCGCCTGGCGCCCGTGCTCGGCGTGCGCCGGCTGCTGCCGGTCGTAACCCTTGTCGGCAAGCACCGCGTGCTCCGGGTGCTGAACGAGGACGAGAAGACCGTCGTGCGCATCCTGCTGGAGCGGGTGCGGGTGCTCGCGGACGGCCCGCTGGGCGACGTGGTGCTACCGCTGCGCCTGCGGCTCCTCGGGGTGCGCGGCTATCTGCGGGAACTGGGCAGAACCGAGCGGTGGCTAAGCAAGCGCTTGGCGATGGCGCCTGCCCATGCACCGCTGTTCCTGTCGGCGCTCGCCGCGGCCGGCCGCAGGCCGGGCAGCTACTCATCCAAGCTCAACTACCGTCTGGACCCGGGTAAGCGCGCCGAAGCCGCCACCAGGACGATCCTCTTGGGCCTGCTGGACACCCTGGAGGCCAACATCGACGGCACCCGGCGGAACCTAGACCCCGAGTTCCTGCACGACCTGCGTGTCGCGACGCGCCGCACCCGCTCCGCACTCGGCCAGATCAAGGGCGTGCTGCCGCAGGCCATCGTCGACGACTTCAAGACCGGGTTCGCCTGGCTGCAGCAGGTGACCGGGCCGGTGCGGGACCTGGACGTGTACCTGCTGGACTTCCCGCGCCTCAAGACCAGCCTCCCGGCGAGCCTGCGCGACGACCTGGAGCCGCTCAAGGACTGGCTGCTGGCGCACTACGAAGCCGAGCAGCGGACACTGGCCGGCGCGCTCGGCAGCGAGCGCTTCGCCGCATTGCTGCGGGACTGGCGCGCATTCCTGGAGGCACCCCTGCGAGACGGGGCGCACGGCGCGGCCCAGGACGCGGCCACGCCCATCAAGGCGGTGGCCGACAAGCGCATCCGGCGCATGTTCAAGCGGGTGCGTCAGGAAGGGCGCGCCATTACCGACGCCTCACCGCCCGAGGACCTGCACGAGCTGCGCAAGAGCTGCAAGAAGCTCAGATACCTCATGGAGTTCTTCCAGAGTCTGTACCCGGCGGACGACATCAAGGGGATGATCAAACAGATCAAGGTGCTCTTGGACAACCTCGGTGGATTCCAGGACTTGGCCGTGCAGGCAGAGCACCTGCGCGAGACCGCGGCGGCCATGCAGGGCGAGGGCACCGCAACCCTCGACACGCTCCTGTCCATGGGTGCGCTGATCGGCCAAATGCTGGAGCAGCAGGAGCAGGCGCGCCGCGACTTCGCGCGCATCTTTGCGGGCTTCGACACGGACGAGAACGCGACCCTGTTCGACCGGCTGTTCGGCGCGGACAAGAGGCAGCCAGCGGCGGCGTGCGCATGAAGGTCCTCGGCGTCTATAGCATCAAGGGTGGCGTCGGCAAGACCTCCAGCACCGTCAACCTCGCCTACCTCGCCGCCGCTTCCGGCTACCGCACCCTGGTGTGGGACCTGGACCCACAGGGCGCGGCTAGCTACTTGTTCCGCGTCAGGCCCAAGGTCAAAGGTGGCGGCATGGCGCTGCTGCGCGGCAAGCGGGCGCTGGACGAGCTCATCAAGGGCACCGACTTCGAGCTCCTGGACCTGCTGCCGTCGGACTTCTCGTACCGCAACATGGACATCCTGCTGGAGGCCGCCAACAAGGCGCCTCAGCGCCAACTGCAACGGTTGCTGAAATCCGTGATCGGCGATTACGACTACGTGCTCTTCGACTGCCCGCCCAGCATCTCGCTGATGTCCGAGAGCATCTTCCGCACCGCCGATGCGCTGCTGGTGCCGCTGATCCCGAGCAGCTTGTCGGCGCGCACCCTGGAGCAACTGCTGGCGTTCCTGAATAAACAGGACGGCTTCGGCGCGCTCAGGGTGCTGCCCTTCTTCTCCATGGTGGATACCAAGCGCGCCCTGCACACCGACACCATCGACCGGCTGCGCGCGGATCGCCCGGAGATCCTCGCCGCCCGCATCCCGCTGGCGGCCGAGGTCGAGCGTATGGGACTGCGCCGGATGCCGCTGCCAGCCTACGCGCCGTCGCATGCGGCCTCCGGGGCCTATCGGGCGCTGTGGGACGAGGTGGCGGGCTCGCTCTGACCCTTCGTGTCCCGGGTCGCAGCGCCTAGACGATCCGCCGTCTGACCTGGACCCCCAAGGCTGAACAGCGCACGACGCTTTGCTGGCGCGTATACGCGCCCCAAAGAGAAGCCGGCGGCCATGCCCAGGAAGCGTCAGCGCCACGGTGCCATGCTCGAGGCCAAGGTCACCCTTGAGGTGGTCCCTGGTGTGAAGAGTCGCCCGCCATGAGCCGACCTCGCGCATCCAGGCGATCGTCCCGCGGCACTGGGCCTCGATGCGAATGACAATGCGCACGTCGAGGGCGCAGGCAAGCCGGCAGCGGGCCGTGTCTGCGGGTTGATATACCGGCTCCGCAACGCCGATCGGCCCGCAGCGGACATGGCCCTGGCAGAGGAAGACATCCGGTTCATCAAAGACCATCTCGGCGAATGGCTCGTGAGACATGGCCTCGGCAAGCCGCTCGCGGTCTACGAGAGAACGTGGCGTGCGACAACCTCATCGCGGAGGCAGATCTTGCCGCAGGAAACTTGGCGCAGCTGCGAAGAAGCAATGCCCTCGAGCGGGTCAGGCGGCTTCCATCCCAGCAGACGCGCATTGCCTGACGTCCCGGCCAATGATGACGGAGGCATTCAACAGGCAGCGCAGCTCCTCGAACTGGTCCGGATCCATGTGCCGAGCGCTTCGCGCAATGGCTTCGACAGAAATGGCAGCATCGGACACCTCGGCCCATTCGGCCGCGTGATCAAACGCCGGAGAGTCGGTGCTGATGGCCATTGGGTTTCCTTCCCGGACCATTGGCGCATATGCTGGTCGATCAGCTCGGCGACTCTATGCCGCTTGAGCTCCCCGCCGAGGCGCTTGGGCCATCGGCCAAAGTCCGCTTCTAGCTTCGCCGAAGACTCGGCGACCTCCTTCTTCGTCCGGAAGACCTGGTTGGACTCGAAGCCATGGCGCGGAACAGGTGTGTCTCTGCCACTCCTTGTTCTTGATGGTCCGTCTAGGATTCGAACCTAGGACCAAGGGTTCAAGAGTCATGCCCAATCAACACGCGACAACAAACGACACCAAAAAACAGCGTCTTAGGCGGGATCCTCTGTTGCCGTTTCTTGTGGATAACTGCCGTTTCCTGCCCGTGAGTGCGCCACGGCGAAGGTTGGGAATGCTGCTTGATGGGGTCAAGCACAGTGGTTGCACGCGATCTCTGGCCTTGCAGACCTGAGCACCCGGTCAGCCCATTCTCTGGGGCCTACTCTCTCCGACCGCGCAACAGGCACCGCTTGCGTTCCTCTGCGTCGAGGACTTGGGTGCATCCCTCCCAGTTGACCTTGTCGACGTCGCGGTAACGAGGCTGGAAAGGACGCTGCTTCGGGACTGCATCGATGGTCTTGCGCGCCGCCGCGATCTCACCCAGCGCAGCGTCGATCCAAACGTCTTCGAGAATGTCGGGGATCTGGCCGAACAGGGTAGCGATATTCTCCAGGCGTTCGGAGAGCAGCTCATGCACGCGGTCCTCGACCGAGCCCGCGTCGCGCATAGTGTAGATGTCCACCGTATCGCGGAGTCGACCGATGCGTTGGATACGACCGCGTCCTCGTCGGACATCCCGAGGCTGCAGCGCAATGCACGGTGGTCCGGCCCCTCTTTGGCTGGTGGCAGGGGTTGCGCACCCAAGACCACTGATCGAGCACGTCAGCGGGCGGCTCGATCTCGCCGAGCAGCAGGCCAACAGCCTGGCGGGGCTTGCGCCACTGGCTGCCGTAGCCGCCGAGCACCGCATCCGGATCCCCTCGCCAGCGCATCGCGCAGATCCCATGCCTCGATCGGGTGGATCTGCACCGGGGTGGCCGTCGCCAACAGCAGGCTGCGGGTCCGAGTTGAGATGTCCCAGAGGCAGCGCAGCAGATTGTTCGGGTCGGGCGGGTCATATTCCTTGCCGGCTCATAGGTTCCGTCGCCTGGCGCGGTGGGCCTCGCCCAGCATCGCCCAGTCAGAGCGCCCGTTCACCAGCCAATCACGGACCTCGGAGCCCGGGACATCGCAAGGGCGAGCCGGCCCTATGCCGCCCGTGCGTCAGGCGAATGAGCCCCCACCCGGAATACGGCCCTCTCCGCGCTCTCGACGATCGGTCGAAACTCCGGTGCCTCGCAGGCGGCAAAGCCCTCCGGCCAAGGCGTCGTCAACCGACAGCGCAGCCGATACTGCATTGGCGCGTCCGGATTGATGCCATCGACGAAGACCTCGATCTCGCGCGGATCGACGCGCCTGAGCAACCGCACCACATCCCCCGAGTAGTACCGGGGCAGGTAGCCGACGATCCGGACTGGATCGCCGGTGCGCATCATCAACGCCATCGCATCGAAATCCTTTTGCAGGTCGTGCATCAGATACAGGCGCTGCCCGACCTCCAGGACGTCAAACGATGCCTGATATTCGGCCGGCAGATGCCTCATACCACGCGCGAAGAAGCGGATCTCATAGCGCCCGTCCTCAGTCGGCTCGGGACAGGGGATCAGCTCCAGGCCATCGGTCGCCCTGAGCCCCCCGGTGCGTCCGAGCTCCTCCATCGCATCCGAATGCCCTTGCGCCATCCCAAGCCACCGCAGGTAACGCGGATATTCGGGTCGGACCTTCACCAGCACCCGGTTGGCGAACAGCGGAAACAGCGCGTCGGAGACATACTCCGCCCCCAGCTTGCTCATTCGCCCGAATGTCTCGAACTCCGGCACCCGCTTGGACCCCTGCGTATACAGGAACCGGTACTGCCCGTCCTCGCGCGTCAGCCGCGCAACCGGCGTCCAGCGGCGGGTGTCCTGGTCTTGCATGGCAACGAAAAGCGTGTTCATGATTCACTCCAATGCAAGCAGGCGCTGGCGGTTCTCCAGCATGATCTGTAGTGCAAAGTTCCGGGCGGGCTCGGTCAGCAACTCAGTGGGGACCTCCCGCACCATGGATTCGAGCAGCGACGGCGCCAGCCGAGCAAGCCGCTCCAGCCAGAACGAAGCTGCCGTTGTCTGCATAGAACCGGCATTCACAAAGGCGTCGAGCGTCGATAGCGGCTTGCTGCTGGCCTGGCTCTTGTATAGGCCCGATCTCGCCCTGCAAACATAGGTCGCGACGCTGCGACCCGCATCCCTGGTGTTGAGTCTCTCCTCCCGCACCGCGTCGGTCTCGTTTCGGCCCAGGCTCGATGCGTGATCGAACGTCGGCGCGAGCCTGAGTCCCATGCCCGGCGCCTTCAAGATCATACCATTACCCATAAGTCTCCCCAACGCTGCGCTGAGCGTCGAGCGCGAGCACGAAGTCGGGGATGCGCTGTAGGCCGATCCAGAGCGTTTTCGGA
>JANQFI010000463.1 GCA_028277905.1 Chromatiaceae bacterium
CGAGATAGGCATGACCGACGCCATGGAGGACGAGCGGCATCATCGCTTCACCCCCCAAGGCTGCGCCGCGCGGCACCAGCGGTCGATCTCGCCTTTCACGGGCTGGACCAGGGTGTACTCCACGGCGATCAGAAGCGCGACGGCCACGACCACCCAGGCCAGCGCCTGCGCGATGTCGAGGTTGATGCGCGCGTCCGCCAATGCGCCGCCGATCCCGCCCGCATTCGCCAGCAGCTCGGCCATGACCGCGACCTTGAAGGAGGTGCCAAGCGCAAGGGCGAGGGCAGGAAAAAGCGTCGTCGTGGTCTGCCGCAGCCCCACGGTCAGGAACCGGCGGATCGGCCCTGCGCCGAAGGCTTGCGCCATGTCGTCGAGCCTGCGGTCGCGGGTCGTGATGCCGTGCGCCGCGCCCATGAACACCATGGGCAAAGTGGAGACGAGGATCACAGTGCGAACGGTTGCGTCGGACCCGCCGAACCAGATCATCGCAAGGACGATCCAGGCGATGGGCGGCACGCCGAGAAGCACGATGATCAAGGGCGATGCGATCCGCATCGTGGCGGGCGAGTAACCTGCCGCGACACCAAGGACGCAGCCCAACACGACGACGAGGACGAAGCCCGTGACCGCTCGCTGCAGCGTGGCGCCGGCGATGGCCCAGCTCTGCGGATCGGCCGAAAGCGCTCCGATGGCATCGAACGTCTCAAGCGGCGAAGTGAGGATGAAAGAGCCGTAGGCCTCGTGCCCGGCCTGCCAGACGGCCGCGAGAAGGCACAGCGCGGCGAGCCCCGCCCAGCCCGACCAAACGAACTCCAATACCCGCCCGGCACGGTCGGCAAGCCGTGGGGCAATGGAGGCGTTCGGGCCTACTGTCGTCATGGGCTGTCCCAATGGAGGCGTTCGGGCCTACTCTCGTCATGGGCTGTCCCGTGCGGTAGAGGGGCTGTATCGTACTGCCCCTCCCCACATTGTCACAGGTAGAAAGCTGCGTCCGGCAACTTGCCGCCGATACGCGCCATATTGGCGCCCGCCATGGCCGAGAGCATCCGCTCGATGTCCGGCCGGGCTTCCCTTGCCGCCCGTGCCACCAGGCCGCAATGCGGCACCGAAGCGGCAAGCAGCGGCGCCGGTATGCCGAGTGCCTTGGTTGCATGCGCCGCGGCGGCGGCCGGGTCGGCCAACACGCTGGCCGTCGCTGCTTTGAGCACCGCGAGGACCGGATCCACCGCATCGCCATTGGCGCCGAGGAAGCCCTGCGTGATTGCGAGGCCCGCTTGCGGAACAACCGGCGCCTCGCCGGTCATGGCGCCCCATGCGGCCTGGACATCGATGGCGCGCCGCACCTGCCTTCCGGCCGCATGGCCGCGCAGGATGCCGGCCGTGGTCGAAGGTTCGGCGGTGAGAGCCGCATCCACCCGGCCGGCAAGCAGGAGCTG
>JANQFI010000500.1 GCA_028277905.1 Chromatiaceae bacterium
GTGGGGACGATCAGGCTCCGCGAAGCGGTAGCGGCTGCGGGCCATGAGAAAGCGCCTGGTGGTCGATGATCGCGATGCCAGTGGGTGCTGTCGGGGTCGGCGCAGACCGGCGCAGAGCGCCGAGAGACGCGTGACACCGCAGAGCGGTGTCACGAGCCGGGCTGGTGGCAAGTCTCAGGTCCTTTGTCGTTGCAGGCGCTCTGGCGTCAGTGCTCCGCTGAGCGTTGCGCCGCGTGTTGATCGCTCTCGCGTTACCGCTCTGCGCTGTTGCGCGTCTGCCGGCCTTCTACGCCCCAAAGTCCGGGAAGCGTCCAAGACCCTGGACCATCATCCTTTCGTGCACGCAACGGTTCCTGGGGCGCAATCGCGGCCGACAGCACAACCCCAGCTCGATGACTAGCCAAAGCGGCTGGTGCAGGACCCTTCAGTACCCTCCTGGTTCCTCCGCTGGCCGCGAGCGGGTCCTGCGCGGCGGCGACTGGCTCGGCTACGCCGAGTGGTGCCGCTCCGCGGGCCGCGACGCCGACGAGCCGGCCAGGCGGCGCAGCGACGTCGGCTTCCGGCTTGCCCGAGGGGCTTCCCCCAGGGTCGGCGAGCGGCGCGGGCGCGGTGGGCAAGGCCGCCAGTGGCCCTGCCCCGGCGGGGGAGCACGTCGTGCCGGCGCCGCCGCGCTAGGCACGCAGCCGTTCCAGGGCCGCTTCGGCCTCGTGGGCCCGGGCTTCGGCGTCAGCGCGTCCCGCGGCCTCAGCATCGGCACGGGCGGCCTCAGCATCGGCACGGGCGGCTTCGGCGTCGGCACGGGCTTCGGCATCGGCGCGTGCCGCTGCCTCGGCGTCGGCGCGCTCGCGATCCTTGCGCCATTGCGGCAGCACGAACTCCGCATAGACCGGATCATCGCGCAGCGCCTCGTCGCCGGGCTGTGTGCTCAGGTCCGACAAGCGGAACCGGAAGCCGGGGAGCACGCGTGAGCGGATCACGCCGTCGTCGGGCTCGATGGGCGCATAGAGGCCGGTCTCGGTGCGGGTGAAGAAGGCCTGGTGCTCGGACGCAGGGTGCAGGATGTAGTACTCGGGCACGGCGCCGGCCGCGTACTCGGCCTTCTTGGTGACGGTGTCGCGCTCGATGTCGCGCTGCTTCAAATCCGACAAGGCCTCGACGCAGAGGTCGTAGACGCCGTGATAGCTGCGGTCGTGCGGGAGCACCGGCTGCGGATTGTCGTTGCGGATGACAGCGAAGTCGGGCTTGCGGATGACCACGCCCGTCGGCAGCGGCAGCCGGAAGCCCATCTCCAGCAACACCAGCTTGGCAATGGGCCGGGCCTGGAGAAACTGCCTGACCAGCGCCATCAGCCATTCGTAGACAAGGATGGTTGCGTAGTCGGACACCGGCTTTTCCTCCAGACGGCCGTTGTTCCATTCGTAGTGGATGTCGGATTCGAAGTAGTACTCGCGCCAGTAGGTGTCCTCGGGCACATCGCGTCCGTCTTCGGACCTCGGTGTCGGCGATGCGTCGGACTCCAGGGTTGCAGTGGGCGGATGGGCAGTGGCGGTGCTCGGCATGAACGGGACCCTCCAGTGGACGGCTTGGGTCGAGACTAGCATGCACCTGGGTTGCAGGGGTCGGGCGGACGCGGCGACCATCGCGTACTGTCGCGCGCAAAAGCGGACAACCATAGCATCCGGGTCGCAATCGCAATCGCAATCGCAATCGGGACCCTCATCGAATTTAGATTGCGATCCCCATGCCGACGCCGACCTCGATGTCTATACATCCGGGGCTACCAGGGTCGCCCGCAGCCCTGCTTGTCGGCAGGATGCCCAGGCTCGCGGTCGCGCGCTGGGCTGGGGGCATCGATGGGCATCGACGGGCATCGATCCCTGTGTTGCGCCGTGCACGCCGCCGCTCCTATAATGCTTAGCTTGCAGGCGCGTAGCTCAGTTGGTTAGAGCACCACCTTGACATGGTGGGGGTCGGTGGTTCGAGTCCACTCGCGCCTACCATACTCGGGCCGCCGGGCTCCTCAGCGCGGGCGGCCTTTGTTTTTCTCGGCGACCCGAGCTGTCAGCGGACGAATTCGAATCAAGCGATCCCTCGTATCGATCGCCACTGACCCAGCAGGAGCAGCAGCCATGCCGCAGATCACCCTCCCCGACGGTGCCGTCCGCAGCTTCGACGCGCCGGTGACCGTGCAGCAGATTGCCGCCGACATCGGCCCCGGGCTCGCCAAGGCGACCCTGGCCGGGCGTGTGGACGGGCGCATGGTGGACGCGAGCCATGTCGTCGCAGAGGATGCCCAGGTGTCCATTGTGACCGCGAAGGACGAGGACGCGCTGGAGCTCTTGCGCCACGACGCCGCGCACGTGATGGCGCAAGCCGTCCAGGAGCTCTATCCGGGCACCCAGGTGACCATCGGCCCCGCCATCGAGAACGGCTTCTACTACGACTTCGCCCGAGACGAGCCCTTCACGCCGGAGGACCTGCAGGCCATCGAGCGGCGCATGCACGAGATCGTCAAGCGCGACCTGCCCATCATCCGCGAGGTCTGGGACCGCGAGGAGGCCAAGCGCGTATTCGGCGAGCTGGGCGAGCGTTACAAGGTCCAGATCATCGACGACATCATCCCGGCGGGCGAAGAGGTCTCGGTCTACCGTCAGGGCGACTGGTTCGATGTCTGCCGCGGCCCGCACCTGCCGAGCACGGGCAAGCTGGGGCAGGGCTTCAAGCTGATGAAGCTGGCGGGCGCCTACTGGCGCGGCGACTCCCGCAACCCGATGCTCCAGCGCATCTACGGCACCGCCTGGCGGGACAAGAAGGAGCTCAAGGCCTATCTGCGTCGGCTGGAGGAGGCCGAGAAGCGCGACCACCGCAAGCTCGGCAAGCAGTTGGACCTGTTCCACTTCCAGGACGAGGCCCCCGGCATGGCCTTCTGGCATCACAAGGGCCGGATCGTCTACCTGGAGGTGGAGCGCTACATGCGGGCGAAGCTGGAGCAGTATGACTATCAGGAGGTCGAGACGCCGCAGTTGCTGGATCGCTCGCTGTGGGAGCGCTCCGGGCACTGGGAGAAGTTCGCGGACGACATGTTCACGACCCACTTGGACGACCACGACTTCGCCATCAAGCCGATGAACTGTCCGGGGCATATCCAGCTGTTCAATCAGGGGCTCAGGAGCCACCACGATCTGCCCTTGCGTATCGCCGAGTTCGGGGTCGTGCACCGCAACGAGCCCTCGGGCACCCTGCATGGGCTGATGCGCGCGCGCCGCTTCACCCAGGACGATGCCCACGTCTTCTGCACCGAGGACCAGCTCCAGGCCGAGGTGGCGACCCTCATCGACATGGTGTTCGAGACCTATCGGGACTTCGGCTTCGACAGCATCGCGCTGGCGCTGTCGCTGCGGCCGGAGCAGCGCGTCGGCAGCGATGTGCTCTGGGACAAGGGCGAGGCGGCACTGGACGAGGCCCTGCGCAATCGAGGGCTCGACTTCAGGGTCCAGCCGGGGGAGGGCGCCTTCTACGGGCCGAAGATCGAGTTCACGCTGCACGACAGTATCGGCCGTGCCTGGCAGTGCGGCACCATCCAGGTCGATTTCTCCATGCCGGGCCGGCTGGGGGCCGAGTACGTTGCCGAGGACAACAGCCGCCAGGTGCCGGTGATGATCCACCGCGCCATCCTGGGCTCGATGGAGCGCTTCATCGGCATCCTGATCGAGCATCACGCCGGCGTCATGCCCGCGTGGCTCGCGCCCGTGCAGGTGGTGGTCATGACTATCACGGACCGCCAGGCGGAGCTCGTACGCGAGGTTACTAAGGTGCTGCGCAGCAAAGGATTCCGCGCCGAGTCGGACTTGAGGAACGAGAAGATCGGCTATAAAATCCGCGCCCACACGCTGCAACGGGTGCCCTACCTGCTGGTCGTGGGCGACCGCGAGGTGGAGCAGCGCCTGGTGGCGGTTCGCGACCGCAAGGGGCAGGACCACGGCGCCATGCCTTTGGATGCCTTCATCGACATCCTGGACTCCGCAGTGGTGAGCCGTGCCTGACGGAGCAACTCCCATGGGAATGGTCCGCGGTGCGCGGGCCGTGCCGAGCGGCGGCTCCGGCCTAGGCAGGCCATCGCCCTGTGCAGGAGCCGCGCGCGCAAGAGCCCCGTCCACGGCTGGCTGGCGCGAGCCCACCGGCACTGGCGACCACGAATGGCTGGGCCGGCGCGCAGCCCTGTGTGATTCGTGCTCGGTGGCCGCCGGCCCTGTGCTGGAACCCTGCCGAGACCCTGTGTCTGAGAGAGGAGCCTAGCTATCGCTGCAACAAAACGTAACCGCGTCAACGACGAGATCACCGCCTCGGAGGTCCGTCTCATCGGCGCGGATGGAGGCCAGATCGGCGTCGTCGACCTGCGCACCGCCAGGGAGCGGGCCGAAGCCGAGGGGCTGGACCTGGTGGAGATCGTGCCCAACGCCGAGCCGCCGGTCTGCCGCCTGATGGACTTCGGCCGTTTTCTGTTCGATCAGAAGAAGAAGAAGTCCGAGGCGCGCAAGAAGCAGAAGCAGGTGCAGGTGAAGGAGGTCAAGTTCCGGCCCGGCACCGACATCGGCGACTACCAGGTCAAGCTGCGCAATCTGACGCGGTTCCTGAGCGACGGGGACAAGGCCAAGGTCACCATGCGCTTCCGTGGCCGAGAGCATGCGCACAGGGAGCTCGGGCTGGAGGTCTTGCGGCGGGTGGAGAGCGACCTCGCCGCCATCAGCACCGTGGAGCAGCAGCCGCAGATGGAGGGGCGGCAGATGGTCATGGTGCTGAGTCCGCGCAAGAAGTAGCGCCGGCCGCGGTGAGCCTGCCCCCGCCACGGGCAGCACGGCTTCAGGCGATGGCAGGGGAGAAGGCAGGGACGCGGACAGCGCGGCGGAACACCGAAGCCAAGAACATGCACGGCCATGGCACCCTTGGCAGCCGCGGCGATGCGGTACCACGACGAGGGGTCATCGAGGCAGGGCTCCCGGCCTGCCACAACCAACGACGACCTGGCCAACAGCGCCTGACAAGGCGGCGCCTACCCGGAGGGCTGCCGCCGGCGCATCCGTAAACGGAGACCCAAGCAAATGCCCAAGCTCAAGACCAACCGCGGTGCGGCCAAGCGCTTCGCCCGCACCGCCTCCGGCGCCTTCAAGCGCATCGCTTCGCACCGGCGGCACATCCTCACCAAGAAGAGCACCAAGCGCAAGCGGCAGCTGCGCGCCGCGCACATGCTTCACAAGGCCGACGTGCGTGCCGCGCGTCGCATGATCCCGTACTGCTAGCCGGAGGTCATCACCATGCCAAGAGTCAAACGCGGCGTCACGGCGCACGCGCGCCACAAGAAGGTGCTGAAAGAGGCCAAGGGCTACTACGGCGCCCGCAGCAAGGTCTACCGTGTCGCCAAGCAGGCCGTCATCAGGGCCGGACAGTACGCCTACCGTGACCGACGCCGGCGCAAGCGCGAGCTCAGGGCGCTGTGGATCCAGCGCATCAATGCCGCCGCGCGCATGAACGGTCTGTCCTACAGCCGCTTCATGGACGGCCTGCACAAGGCCGGCATCGACATGGACCGCAAGGTGCTCGCCGACATCGCCTACCACGACGAGACTGCCTTCGCCGCCATCGCCGAGCAGGCCAAGGCCGCGCTGCCTTGAGAGCCGGCAATCACCTTGGGCGATTGCCGGAGACAAACAGACCGAATGGCGCAGGATTGTCGCTCGCCTTCAAGGAGCGGCAGCGGGTGCATAGTCGAGCTCTGTGCCCGCTGCCGCGACGCAGAAGGCGGGCGACAAGA
>JANQFI010000507.1 GCA_028277905.1 Chromatiaceae bacterium
GACCCAAGTGTAGCGCCATTTAGTGTGTTTTCAACACTAAGGCGATTTCTGTCAACAAACAGACCGCCTGGCTTGTCTTTTCGCCCGCCTGCTGCGTCGCGGCAGCGGGCACAGAACTCGACGATGCGCCCGCTGCCGCGCCTTGAAGGCGAGCGAAAATCCTGCGCCATTCGGTCTGTTTGCTTCCGGCAATCGCCGAAGCTCGCGCGCATCTGACCACAGGCCACCGCCCCCAGCGGTCGCCCAGCGTGCGCGCGCAGAAAAAGCCGTGCGAGCATATCCCCGGGATCGGGAGCGCGCAGGTAGCTACCGGCATCCGGAACCGGCTTCGAGAGCGGACGAGCCTGCCCCGGCGCATCGTCCGCCCGGCTCAGATAGGCCTCAGCCCTCGAGCGGACGCCAATGCTCCCCGATTGGGCCTGGCTCCTCGACTACTGCAGCTCGATCACCACCCCAGCGTCTCGCCGTGCCTCGATCTCTTCCGGGTCCACAGGCCCCTGATAGGTCGCCATCCAGGTCAGATTGGTGGCCAGACAGCCGGGCTCGGGACCCGACCCGGAGAACGTACACCGAATGTCAGAGGACCTGATCTCAGCCCCCAGACGCCGCTCCCGAGGCTTCCTGAGAAATCCAGAGAAGTCAATGACAAGCGCGCTGAGCGCGGGGATTCGGCGACATCGGCGGCGGCACGGCCGCGGATGTTGCGAAGATACCGGATGCGGGGCGCGCCGCCGCGCCGAACCGCCAGCTTCTCGTACCGAAAGGGCCAGAAACGATGCCGCAGATGCCGCTGCCGATCTTCCCCGCAGGGGTTACCCCCATCACCGCGCTGCTGGCATGCAGCAACGCCGATGGGCGCGTGACCGACTGCAACGGCAGCATGCCGGTGCTCGTGCACGATGAATCGGAGCGGGCGTCGTTGCAGATGATCACCGCGCAGTGCTGCGTCAACGGCAATGCCAAGCAGATGGACCTCGTGCGCGCCTTCGGGGTGTCGAAGCTCAGCCCCAAGCGGGCGGTGCAGCGCTCTCGCGAACAGGGACCAAGGGGGTTCAATACACCACCGCGCAAGCGTCGCGGGCCGGCGGTGCTGACCGCGCCGGTACTGCCCCTGGGTACTGATCAAAATGCAGCAGTTGCTCGACGCGGGCTTGGCGCCCGCCGAGGTGGCCGATCGACCGGAGCTCAAGCGCGACACCCGCTCCAAAGCGGTCCGTGCGGGGCGGTTGCACAAGCCGGCAAAAAAAGCGCTGTTGAGCTGACCAGCAAGCGCGAGCGCTCGGCTGCCGATCGCGTCGCGCCGATGGGGGGTGGGCGCGGCGGATGTGGCCGGCCGCTTGGCGGCCAGCGTCGGTGATCTCGAGGCGGTGGCACCGGATTTCACACCGGCGCTGGACGTGCCTAACGGTGGCTTGCTGTGCGCGCTACCGGCGTTGCTCGCCGTCGGCCTGCTCGCGGGTGTCGGCCCCCGATCTCGCCACCAAACGGATGCCGACATGGCCGTCGAGTCACCGGGATGTCGGCCAGTCCCTTACTGCCGTCGCCGTCCTCAGCAAACTGCCCTGTACCAGGTCATGCAGCAGCACCTGGAGACCTACCTCGCGCTGGCGGGTGAAGACGACTGGGACGGGCACCGCGTGCCGGCCGACGTGGAACGCAAGCTCCGGCGTTATCTTGAATGTGGCATCCTTAGCCTTCAGCATTGCCCGGGCCAGATGCCCCCAGTTGTTCAGACAGTGGGCGGGCACGACTTCCCGGTCGCCTTCTCGTGCAAGGGGCGCGGGCTGTGTCCCTCGTGCAACGCCCGGCCCAAGGCGTAAGACCGCGGCGCACCTGGCCGATCACGTCTTCCCGCCACTGCCGGTGCGCCAGTGGGGTGAGGAGCGACCGATTGTCCAGTGGACAATCGCAGCGCTCCGAACGGCCGGACAGGATGTCCGGACTGGGCTCCCGCGCCAGGGACGGTTTCACACCGCAGAACTCAATCGGCAGCGCCAATCCCTGGAGCGCGAGCCGCGGGCGATCAGCGCCGTGCTGCACATCCTGCTGCGCGT
>JANQFI010000514.1 GCA_028277905.1 Chromatiaceae bacterium
GTCTTTTCGCCCGCCTTCTGCGTCGCGGCAGCGGGCACAGAGCTCGACGATGCGCCCGCTGCCGCTCCTTGAAGGCGCGCGAAAATCCTGCGCCATTCGGTATGTTTGTTTCCGGCAATCGCCTTAGCGCCGAACGCTTGTGCCGCAAGCGCGTCCAGGGTTGGCTCCACTGGTCTAGGGCCGCCAAGTCGTGCCGGGCGCCATACCCTGGGCGCCCGGTCTGGAGCGCCGGTCGCAGCCTGTGCTGCAGCACCGGCGCGCCAGAGCGGGCCGGCTCGGGTATGATGCGGTGCACTTCCGAAGGGGTGCTCGACTCGCGTTGCATTAGGCTCGGCTCCATCGCTCATGACTGAAGAACCGCCCCGACCGCGCCGAATCCTACTCAAGCTAAGCGGTGAGGCGCTGCTCGGCGGCAGCGAGTGCGGCATCGATCCGGACGTCTTGGCGAGCCTGGCCGGCGACGTCGCGGCGTGCGCCAAGACCGGTACCGAGCTGGCGCTGGTGCTAGGCGGCGGCAACCTCTTCCGTGGGACCGGTCTCGCCGCCCGTGGCATGGACCGGGTCACCGGCGACCACATGGGCATGTTGGCGACGGTGATGAATGCCTTGGCGATGCAGGATGCGCTGGAACGGATCGGCGTGGCGACCCGCGTCATGTCCGCCCTCAAGATCGACCGGGTGTGCGAGGACTACGGGCGCCGCCGGGCCCTGCACCACCTAGCGAGGGGGCGGGTGGTGATCTTCGCCGCCGGTACCGGCAACCCCTTCTTCACCACCGACTCCGCCGCCAGCCTGCGAGCCGTCGAGATCGGCGCGGACCTGATGATCAAGGCCACGCTGGTGGACGGTATCTATTCCGCGGACCCCAAGCAGGATCCGGACGCGGAGCTCTATCCGCGCATTACTTACGACCAGGCGTTGCGCGAGCGCCTCGCAGTCATGGACCTGACCGCCATCGTGCTCTGTCGCGACAATGGCATTCCGTTGCGGGTGATCAGTATTTTCGAACCCGGCGCGCTCCGGCGCGTCGTTGCTGGTGAGGACATCGGCTCGCTGGTCGAGCCTGGACACGAGACATGATCGATGACATCAAGCAAGACGCGGCCGAGCGCATGGGCAAGAGCGCCGAGGCGCTGCGTCACGAACTGGCCAAGATCCGTACCGCACGGGCGCATCCGTCGCTGCTGGACCACGTTCGCGTGTCCTACTACGGCAGTGACGTGCCCATCAGTCAGGCGGCAAGCGTCGCGGTGGAGGACCCGCGCACCCTGACGGTGACGCCCTGGGACCGCAACATGGTGCCCGTCGTGGAGAAGGCCATCATCCAGTCGGATCTCGGGGTCAACCCGAATACCGCCGGTACCGTCATCCGCGTCCCCATGCCGGCGCTCACCGAAGAGCGCAGGCGGGACCTGCAGAAGATCGCCCGCGCCGGGGCGGAGCAAGCGCGAGTGGCCGTGCGCAACATCCGCCGCGACGCCAATCAACAGCTGAAGGAGCTGGTGAAGGAGAAGCTCATCTCCGAGGACGCCGAGCGCCGCGGTGAGGAGATCGTGCAGAAGCTCACCGACCAATTCATTAAAGAGGTCGACCAGATTCTGGAGGAGAAGGAAGCGGATTTGATGTCGTTCTGACCCCTGGCACCTGCGCGACGCGCTGCAAGTGATGAGCGACAGCATGGCCATCGGCGAAGGCGAGCGTCCCCGGCGTGTGCCTGCGCACGTCGCCATCATCATGGACGGCAACGGGCGCTGGGCCAACCAGCGCGGTCTGCCACGGACCGCGGGTCACCGGGCGGGGGCCAAGAGCGTGCGTGCGGTCGTGGAGGAGAGTGTCCGCCATGGCGTCGGCGCGCTGACGCTGTTCGCCTTCAGCAGCGAGAACTGGCGCCGCCCGCCAGGCGAGGTCAACGTCCTGATGGAGCTCTTCATGGATACGCTGCAGGTGGAGGTGCAGCGGCTCGTGGAGCATGACGTGCGGCTGCGCATCATTGGCAACCTGTCGGCATTCTCGCAGCGGCTGCAGGACCAGTTCGAAAAGGCGGAGGCCGCCACGCGCCACAACCGCCGCTTGACCCTGCAGGTCGCCGCCAACTACGGCGGGCGCTGGGACATCACTCAGGCCGTGCGAGCCATCGCGCGGGAGGTGGCCGCCGGGCGCCTGGCACCTGACGCCATCGACGAGACGCTCGTGGCCTCCAGGCTATCCTTTCCGGACGTGCCGGACCCAGATCTCTTCATCCGCACCGGCGGCGAGAAGCGCATCAGCAACTTCCTGCTGTGGCAATCCGCCTACGCGGAATTGTACTTTTCGGACCTGATGTGGCCGGAATTCGATGCCGATGCCTATGGCGCGGCGCTGCACGACTTCGCCCGCCGCCAGCGACGCTTCGGCCTCACCAGCGAGCAGATCGCGGCCAGCGCCGATGCCGTGGGCGGTTGACGCGCTCGTGTTTCGCCGCGAGCCCCACACAGCGCTGCGCGAGCGACTCCTCACGTCCGCGTGGCTGATTCCCGCCATCATCGGCGCCGTGCTGCTGTTGCCCACCGCAGTCTTCGCCATTGTCATGGCCTTGGTCCTGTTGCTGGCGGCCTGGGAATGGGGGGCCCTCACCGGCGTGCAGGGGTCTGTGCCGCGGATGTCCGCGGTAGCCGCACTGGCCATGGTGCTGCTGCTGCTCTGGTTCTCGCGCGCGCAGCCCGCGTTGCTGCTCCTGGTTGCCATGGCTTGGTGGCTGGGCTTTGCTGCCGCGCTGCCCCGGCTGCACGCGCACCCGGCGAAGGCAGGCACGGACCGCCTCCTGCTGCCCCTGGGGCTCTTGGTGCTGGCGGCGCCCTGGGCTGCCCTGGTGTACCTGCACGGCGACTTCGCGCAAGGCCCGCTGGTGGTGCTCGGGCTGATCGCGCTGATCTCCCTGGCCGATACGGCGGCCTACTTCGTCGGCAGCCGTTTCGGCCGGCGCAAGCTGGCGCCGCGGCTCAGCCCCGGTAAGACGCGGGTAGGTCTCTATGCGGCCTTGGCGGTGGCGGCTCTCGCACTGCTGGTCACAGGGCTGCTGCTCGGCCTGTCATCGGCGACGACGCTGGCGCTGATGCTGCTCGGAATCTTGACCGTTGCGCTGTCGGTGGTGGGAGACCTGTTCGAGAGCTGGCTCAAGCGCCGGCGCGGCCGTAAGGACTCCGGCGTGCTGCTGCCTGGCCACGGCGGGGTGCTCGATCGCATCGACAGCATGACGGCCGCGGCGCCGACCTTTGTCCTGGGGTTGATCGTGTTAGGGTTTGCAGCATGAAAGGCATTGCGATTCTGGGATCCACGGGCTCCATCGGCGTCAGCACCCTGGATGTCGTAGGTCGCCATCCGGAGCGTTTCCGCGTCGTGGCGCTGACGGCATACCGCAACGCCGAGCGGCTCGCCGAGCAGTGCCGGCGCTTTCGGCCGAGCTATGCGGTGATGGTGGATGCCGCGTCGGCCGAGGAGCTACGGATGCTGCTGGCGGACATGGCCGATGCGCCTCAGGTGCTCGACGGCGCGATGGCGCTGAGCGAGGTCGCCGCACTGAACGACGTGGACTATGTGATGGCCGCCATCGTCGGCGCTGCTGGACTCATGTCGAGCCTGGCGGCGGCCCGTGCCGGCAAGCGACTGCTGCTGGCCAACAAGGAGGCGCTGGTGGTGTCCGGTGCGCTGCTGATGGATGCCGCCCGCGACAACGGCGCCACGCTGCTACCCATCGACAGCGAGCACAACGCCATCTTCCAGTGCCTGCCGCCGGGGCGTGCGGACGCTTTGCTCGCGGCTGGCGTCGAGCGCATTCTGCTGACCGCCTCCGGCGGCCCCTTTCGTGAGACTGCGCCGGAGGGCCTGGCGGCGGTGACCCCGGAGCAGGCGGTTGCGCATCCCAACTGGCGCATGGGGCGCAAGATCTCCGTGGATTCCGCCACCATGATGAACAAGGGCCTGGAGATCATCGAGGCCTGTTGGCTCTTCGCCACGAACCCGGAGCGCATCCAGGTGGTGGTGCATCCGCAGAGCGTGATCCACTCCATGGTGCAGTACAACGACGGCTCGGTGCTCGCGCAGCTCGGCAACCCCGACATGCGCACGCCCATTGCGCATGCCCTCGGCTGGCCGGAGCGTATTGACGCCGGCGTAGCGCCGCTGGACCTGATCGAGATCGCGCGCCTGGACTTCGAGCCCCCGGCACCGGAGCGCTTCCCCTGTCTGCGGCTCGCCTACCGGGCAGCGGGCGAGGGCGGCACCGCGCCGGCGGTGCTCAATGCCGCCAACGAGATCGCGGTCGCGGCCTTCCTGGACCGGCGCATCGCCTTCACAGACATCGCTCGGGTAGTCGAGCAGACCATGGACCTCTTGCCGACGGTGCCTGTCGATCTGGGCGGGCTCGAGCACGTGCTCGGTGTCGATGCCGAGGCCCGGCGGCTGGCGGAACAACAGTCCGCGGCGCTGGCCGCATAGCACATGCCCGCAATCCTGACCAATGTGGTCGCCTTTGTGGTGGCCATCCTAGTGCTCGTTACCATCCATGAGCTCGGGCACTTCTGGGTTGCCCGCCGGCTCGGAATCAAGGTGCGCCGCTTCTCCGTAGGCTTCGGTCCACCGCTTTATCGGTGGCGGCGGCGAGCGGACGATACCGAGTACGTGATTGCCGCGCTGCCGCTCGGCGGCTACGTCAAGATGCTCGACGAGCGTGACGAGCAGGAGGCGATACCGCCCGCAGACCTAGCCCGCGCGTTCAATCGCCAACCCATCTGGAAGCGCAGTCTGGTGGTGCTGGCCGGGCCGGTGGCCAACTTCGTGCTGGCGGTGCTGATCTATTGGGGTCTGCTGCTCGCCGGAGAGACCGGCGTGCGGCCCGAAGTCGGCAGTGTGGAGCCCGGCTCCGTTGCCGCCGAGGCCGGATTTGCACCGGGCGATCTCGTCACCGGCGTGGAGGGGCGCCCGGTTGCCACCTGGGGGAGCTTCTGGTTCGCGCTCTTGTCTGCCTCGCTCGGCGGCGGCGATGTGAGCGTGGATGTCACTATCGCGGACGGTGCTGCGGCCGTGCGCACCTTGCCGGCGGCTGAGCTGGCACCCCTGGATCCAGGGTCGGGCTTCCTGGCGGCAGTGGGGCTCGAGCGCTACAGACCCAGCATCCCGCCTGTGATCGACGCTGTGGTGCCGGATGAGCCTGCGGCCGAAGCCGGCCTGCAGACGGGCGATCGGGTGCTGTCCATCGATGCCGAGCCCGTTGCCGATTGGGATCAACTCGTCGCGGCGGTGCAGGCCCGAGCGGAGCAGAGGATCTCGCTCCGGGTGGAGCGCGACGGCGTGCAGCGGACATTGACCCTGACGCCGCGGGCGATGACCTTGGAGGACGGGAAGGTGATCGGTCGCATCGGCGCCGGGCCTGCGGTGTCCGAGGGCCTCTACGACGACATCATGGTGGTGGTGCACTATGGTCCTGTCGGGGCGCTACAGGAGGCCGTACGTCGCGTGGGTGACCTGTCGGTGATGACCCTGCGCATCCTTTGGCGCATGCTCTTGGGCACGGCATCGGTAGAGAATCTGAGCAGCCCTATCGGCATCGCCGACGCTGCCGGCAAGACGGCCAGCTTCGGCATCGAGCCCTATCTCGAGTTTCTGGCGCTCCTGAGCGTCAGTCTGGGTCTACTGAATCTGCTGCCGATCCCCGTCCTTGACGGCGGCCACCTGCTCTACTTTGCCGTCGAGGCGGTGCTCGGCCGCCCCTTGTCGGAGGAGCTGCAGGCGCAGGGTCAACGCCTCGGCTTGTTGTTGATACTCTGCTTGATGACATTGGCCTTCTACGTGGATATTGCTCGAATCTTTGGCTAGTGGGGCGGCTTGCCCTATACTGCGCCTATTGGGGAAACGGCGGTGTGCGCCGGCCGCCGCGGCCTGTCATAACATCGCGCGAAAACGCGATCGCCCCGGGGGATTCAGCAGTCTGGGGTCCTAGTCGAGGTTCGTAGTACTTGAACAGCGGGCTTGCGGAACCTGCCATCGCGCTCCGCTCGGGGGGACGCCTTAAGGCGATTTCTGTCAACAAACATACCGCCTGGCTTGTCTTTTCGCCCGCCTTCTGCGTCGCGGCAGCGGGCACAGAGCTCGACTATGCACCCGCTGCCGCTCCTTGAAGGCGAGC
>JANQFI010000515.1 GCA_028277905.1 Chromatiaceae bacterium
GGCTAGGGGCTGGTGCTTTGCTGCGGAAGTTCCGAGACCGGGATCCCCTCGTTGTCGTTGTCGTAATCGCAATCGTAATCGAATATCCGCACGGTCGAGACCGCGATCACGACAACGACCTGAGACGGTCTCGGCACATTCGCACTGCTGCACTAGCGGCTAGTAGGATTGCGCCGACTTGCCGCTGCCGGCGCCTGTGGCAGCTACGGAACTGTCGCGATCGGAGTCGGGATCGCAATGGATGCCGATATCGATTTGGATCCGGATAGGTTCCTTGGTCGAATACCGGCGCGGCCGTGCCAGCCCCTGCTGTCAGTGCCTGAAATGCCGCATGCCAGTGAAGACCATCGCCATGCCGTGCTCATCGGCGGCGGCGATGACCTCCTGATCGCGCATGGAGCCGCCGGGCTGGATCACCGCGGCGATGCCGTTGGCGGCGGCTTGGTCGATGCCGTCGCGGAATGGGAAAAAGGCGTCCGAAGCCATCACGGCGTCCTGCACCGCAAGCCCCGCCTGCTCCGCCTTGAGGCTGGCTATGCGCGCCGCGTTGACGCGGCTCATCTGCCCGGCGCCGACGCCGATGGTCTGCCGGTCGCGGGCGTAGACGATGGCGTTGGATTTGACGAACTTGGCCACGCGCCAGCCGAACAAGAGGTCGCGCATCTCCTGCTCGGTCGGCGCGCGGCGGGTGACCACCTTGAGCTCGCCGGTGAGGGCCAGGTCGGCGTCCTGCAACAGGAGCCCGCCGAGGACACGCTTGAAGTCCAGGTAGGGGGCGGGCGCGGCGTCCAAGGCGCCGCAGGCGAGGAGGCGCAGGTTCTTCTTGGCCGCCACGGCCGTTGCGGCTTGGGCCGTGGCCCCAGGCGCGACGATGACCTCCACGAACTGGCGCTGCGCGATGGCCTCGGTGGTGTCCACATCGAGCTCGCGGTTGCAAGCGATGATGCCGCCGAATGCGGACTCCGGGTCGGTGGTGAAGGCCCGCTCGTAGGCGTGCTTGAGGGTCTCGCCGTAGGCCACGCCACAGGGGTTGGCGTGCTTGACGATGACGCAGGCCGGGCCGTCGCTGAACTGTTTCACGCATGCCAGCGCCGTATCGGCATCGGCGATGTTGTTGTAGCTGAGCGCCTTGCCCTGCAGCTGCTCGGCGCCCGCAATGGAGGCCGGCGGCACCTTGCGCGCGGTGTAGAACGCCGCCTGCTGGTGTGGGTTCTCGCCATAGCGCATCGGCTGGCGCTTGGTGAACTGCAGGTTGAAGGTGCGCGGCCAGGCCTCCGGCCTCTGCTCGGGGTGCTCGATGACGCTGCCGAAGTAGTTGGCAATGGCGCCGTCGTAGGCGGCGGTGTGCTCGAAGGCCTTGACGGCCAGGTCGAAGCGGGTGGCGTCGCCGACGGCCCCGTCCTGGTCGGCCATTTCGGCCAGCACGCGGGCATAGTCGGCGGCGTCGACGACGACGACCACGGCGGCGTGGTTCTTCGCCGCCGCACGCAGCAGCGCCGGTCCGCCGATGTCGATGTTCTCGATGGCGGTCGCGAGGTCGCAGTCGGGGCGGGCCGTGATGATCTCGAAGGGGTAGAGGTTCACGACCACCAGGTCGATGGGCTTGATCTCGTTCTCGTACATCACCGCGTCGTCTATGCCGCGGCGGCCGAGGATGCCGCCGTGGATCCGCGGGTGCAGAGTCTTGACCCGACCGCCCATGATCTCCGGGAATCCGGTGTGGTCCGAGACCTCTTTGACCGGGATGTCGGCGTCGGTGAGCAGCCTGGCGGTACCGCCGGTGGAGAGGATCTCGACGCCCTGCTCGGCCAGGGTACGGGCGAAGTCGGCGACACCGGTCTTGTCGGAGACGCTGATCAGGGCACGGCGGACGGGATGCATGCGGGGCCTCGCGAAGGTGATGCGCTAGGGCGCGCGGTCCGGTGCGGTTGGCGGCCCCGGCTGGCACGCCGGATTGCGCTCGGTCCGGCTGGACAGGGCGCGAGCGGGTGACTGCGGGCTGCAACCCGGGTGCACCCCGACCGACGCCTGGGCCGACGCCTGGGCCGGCCGAGCGCCGCGCTACCGCGATTATGCCACCACGAGCTCGGTCCCGCAGAGCGCCACCGGCATCGACGGCGGAGCCAGTGGTTGCAGCGCAGCCATGGGCGGGCGAGTCGGCCGAGGGGGGTGCGCCCTGGCACCCTTGCGCCGGGCTCCCATGGCGGGAGCCAGTGGCCGCTACGGATCCGTCGAAATCGGGATCGGGGTCGGGACCGCGATCGGATTCGATGTAAATCCCGATTTCGATTTCGATTCCGATTCCGTCCACATCCCTGGTCGCATGTCGGAGCAGCGGTGCTACTCCGGCGCGTCCCGCTGCGCCCCGGCATAGGCGGCGAGCTTCTTCCGTAGCGTGCTGCGGCTGATGCCGAGGATCCTTGCCGCGACGGACTGATTATTGTTGGTGCTCTCCAGCACGGTCTCGATCAGCGGGCGCTCGACCTCGTCCATCACCAGACGGAACAGGCCCTGCACCTCGTGCCCTGCCATGTTGCGCAGGTAGGCGCGCACCGCGGTGCGGACGCATTCCCGCAGGGGCTCACCCCGATGCATCTGGATCACGGTCAATCCTTCCCGATGTCCCCCCCGATCATCCATTTGCGCGAGCTCCGCAGCCGTGGCGCCGCTCATGCTGCATCCTCCAGGGCCGGCCGCCCGGCGAACAGGCTGCGGACCAGTTCGGTTTGTTGTTCTGTGGTCTCGGCCCGGTTGATGCGGGCCAGCAGTGTGTCGCCCTGTGCGCCAGCATCCGGCCACTGTGCGTGCAGGTACCAGCCGATGTGCTTGCGGGCGATGCGCAGACCGCGGGCGGTGCCATAGAAGCCATACAGGGCGTCCAGGTGGTCGAGCAGAGTGGCGCAGACCCATGCAGGCGCCGGCGCCGGCAGGCGCTCGCCGGTAGCCAGATAATGGCCGATCTCGCGGAAGAGCCAGGGGCGACCCCGGGCGCCGCGGCCGATCATCACCGCGTCGGCGCCGGTGTGCCGCAGCGCCCATTGTGCCCGCTCGGGGCTGTCGATGTCGCCATTGGCCACGAGCGGCAGATCGATCTCGGCACGCAGCATCCGCAGGCTATCGAATTCGGCGCGGCCGCCGTAGCCGCAGGCGCGGGTGCGGCCGTGCACGGCCAGCAGCCTGATGCCGGACTCGACGGCGATACGGGCGATGCGGCCCAGGTTGCGGGTCTCGGGCGACCAGCCGGTGCGGGTCTTGAGCGTCACCGGCACGGCCACCGCGTCCACCACGGCCGCGAGGATGCGGCCCACCAGCGGCTCGTCGCGCAGCAGCGCGGCGCCGGCGGCGACCTTGCAGACCTTCTTGGCCGGGCAGCCCAGGTTGATGTCGATGAGGTCGGCACCGAGGTCGACGCTGATGCGCGCGGCCTCGGCCATCCAGGCGGGATCGTTGCCGGCGATCTGCATCGCGATGGGCCCGGGCTCTCCGTCATGGTCGGTGCGCTCGCGGCTCTTGCGCGAGCCCCTGAATGCCGGGTTGGCCACGAGCATCTCGGACACCGCGAGCCCGGCGCCCAGGCGCCGGCAAAGGCTGCGGAAAGGGCGGTCGGTGATGCCGGCCATGGGCGCCAGGATCAGGCGGTTGTCGAGCCTGACGTCGCCGATGCGCAACGGCGTGCCCGATGGCCGCGCCGGTCCTGGGTGCGGCCGGTCATAGAGGTCTTGGGACCCTTGGATCGCTGCGCAGGGGCCAAGCCCGACCGCGCTGCTGCGGCCGTTGTGCCGGGCACCAAGCCGCAGGGCGGCAGGCGGGTCGCCATCTGGGTTGGGGCTCGTCGGCAGCGCTGGCATGGGTCACCGAGGGGGTCACCTGGGGGCGGTGCTCGAATCCGAGATTCTAGCCAAAGTCACGGTCCGCGACAGCGCTATCCATCGATGCCCTTGCGGTTGATCCCCGGACGAATTCACGAAACGTGCATTAGCGCGCCGAAGGGCCTTGAGCCCTCTACCTCGTCTCGCGTCGCACTGGCTTGTCTGTCAACCTTGGGTCGAGGCTCCGCGGCGCCGCCCGGCGAGCAGCGCCCAGTCGTCGCAGGTCTCCGCGGGCTGCATCAGGAAGGACTCGGCGTAAGCATCGGCGACGCGCCTGGCCTGGTGCGAGAGGATGCCGGAGAGCCCGAGCATGGCGCCGGGCGCCGCGAGCGCCGTCAGGGTCGGTGCTAGCGCCAGCAGCGGACCGGCGAGGATGTTGGCGACCAGGACATGGGCCGGAGCGGCAGGCACCTGCTCTGGGCGGTACAGGCTCAAGTGCTCCAGCACCCCGTTGCCGATGGCGTTGTCCAGCGTGGCCTCGAGGGCCTGGGGGTCGTGGTCCACGGCGATGGCCGCCGCCGCGCCGAGCTTGAGCGCGGCGATGGCCAGTATGCCTGAGCCGCAGCCGTAGTCGAGCACCCGCTTATCCGCTAGGTCCAGCCCGTCCAGCCAGGTGAGACAGAGGGCCGTGGTCGGGTGATGGCCGGTGCCGAAGGCGAGACCCGGGTCGAGCTCGACAACGACGCCCGTCCAGTCGGGTGCATCGGCGGCGGGGCGCCGATCCCTTGGGCAGACCCATAGCCGCCGCCCGAAGCGGGTGGGACGGAATTCCTCCAGCCAGAGCTGCTCCCAGGGGCGATCCTCCAGTCCGGCGATGCTGGGCGGAGCCAGGGCCAGGGCGGTGAGCTGCTCGGCGGCCTGCCGTGCCGCCCTAGCGCCTGAGTCGTCGTCATCGAACAGCGCCGTGATCCGCAGCTGCCGCCAAAGCGGCTGGGTAGCCGGGGCGGGCTCCCATAGACCGCCCGCCAGCGGCTCCACGATCGTCTCGGCCGGGGTCGTCTCGGCGGCCGGCTCATCGGCGGCGCCATCGATGGTGACCGCCAGCGCGCCGGCATCCTCCAGCATCGACTCCACCGAGTCGGCCTGGTCGCAATCGACGATCAGCCTGAGCTGTAGCCAGGGCATGGATCAGGGGCTAGTGCAGCAGTGCGAATGTCCCGAGACCATCTCAAGTTGTTGTCGTTGTCGTTGTCGTTGTCGTGCTCGTCGTCGTGGTCGTGATCGTGGTCGTGATCACGGTCTCGACCCTGCGGATATTCGATTACGATCGCGTTTACGACAAGGACAACGAAGGGCACCCGGTCTCGGAACTTCTGCAGCAAAGCACTAGAACGTCTGCGCCGTAACGCGACAAATGCATGCTAGCGGGCATGCGAGCGGGATGGCAATCGGGATCGGGATCGATTCCTATCCCGATTGCCACGGCCGCAGCCGTTGCAGCGCAATCCGCTGCAATCTGGGTTGAAAATGCCCGGGAATCGCGTCAGAGGCCCAGCTTCTTCTCCAGGTAATGGATATTGGCCCCGCCCTGCTGAAAGGCCGCGTCCTTCATGATCTGGCGCTGTAGGGGGATGTTGGTGTCTATGCCCTCGATGATGGTCTCGCGCAGGGCATTGCACATGCGTGCCAGCGCCGCATCACGATCCTCGCCGTGGGCGATGAGCTTGCCGATCATGGAGTCGTAGTAGGGCGGTACGACATAGCCGGCGTAGATGTGCGTATCCATGCGGACACCGGGGCCGCCGGGGGCGTGGAACTCCTCGATGCGCCCGGGACTTGGCCGGAAGGTCTCGGGGTGCTCGGCGTTGAGCCGGCACTCGATGGCGTGACCCCGCCAGCCGATGTCGTCCTGACGGTAGCGCAACTGCTCGCCGGAGGCCACGAGGATCTGCTCCTTGACGACGTCAAGGCCGGTGATCATCTCGGTCACGGGGTGCTCCACCTGGACGCGGGTGTTCATCTCGATGAAATAGAACTCGCCGTCCTGGTACAGGAACTCGAATGTGCCCAGGCCGCGATAGCCGATGCTGTGGCAGGCCTCGGCGCAGCGCCCGCCGATGAAGGCACGCTGCTCCGGCGTGATGCCGGGCGCCGGCGCCTCCTCGACGACCTTCTGGTGGCGGCGCTGCATGGAGCAGTCGCGCTCGCCGAGATGGATCGCATTGCCGTACTGGTCCGCCAGCACTTGGAACTCGACGTGCCGGGGGTTCTCCAGGTACTTCTCCATGTACACAGTGTCGTTGCCGAAGGCCGCGGCCGCCTCCGCCTTGGTGAGCGAGATGGCGTTCAGCAGGGTCGCGTCGGAGTGCACCACGCGCATGCCGCGACCACCGCCACCACCGGCGGCCTTGATGATGACCGGGTAGCCGATGTCGCGAGCCAGCTCGAGGGTGCGCTTGTTATTGCTGTCGAGCGGCCCGTCGGAGCCCGGCACACAGGGCACGCCGGCTTGATTCATGGCCTTGATGGCGGAGACCTTATCGCCCATCAGCCGGATGGTCTCGGGTCTGGGGCCGATGAACACGAAGCCGGAGCGCTCGACGCGCTCGGCGAAGTCGGCGTTCTCCGACAAGAAACCGTATCCGGGGTGGATGGCGACGGTGTCGGTCACCTCCGCGGCGCTGATGATGGAAGGGATGTGCAGATAGCTATCCCGCGACGGTGCGGGGCCGATGCAGACGGACTCGTCGGCGAGCAGCACATGCTTGAGCTCGCGGTCTGCCTCCGAGTGCACCGCGACGGTCTTGATGGCGAGCTCGCGGCAGGCACGCTGGATGCGCAGCGCGATCTCGCCGCGGTTGGCGATGAGGATCTTCTCGATCATTCGATGACGAACAGCGGCTGGTTGTACTCCACGGGCTGGCCGTTTTCTACCAGGATGCGGCGCACCACTCCGGCCTTCTCGCACTCGATCTGGTTCAGGATCTTCATCGCCTCGATGATGCACAGGGTGTCACCGAGCTTGACCTCTTGGTCTTCCTCGACGAACGACTTGCTGCCGGGCGAGGGCGCCCGGTAAAAGGTGCCCACCATGGGTGAGCGTACCAGCGCTCCCTCGTCCGGCTCTGGCTCGTCGGGGTCCGCCGGGGTCGCCGCTGTTGGAGCTGCGGCCCCCGGTGCCAGCGCGGATGCCGGTGCCGCGGCGGGTGCCTGCATCAGCAAGGGCACGGGAGCGCTCCCGTGGCGGCTGATGCGTACGGACTCCTCGCCTTCGTGAATCTCGATCTCGGCGACGTTGGATTCTTCGAGCAGCTCGATGAGCTTCTTGACCTTGCGGATGTCCATGGGGCGGTTGTTCCGGTTTTGGGCCTTGGTTCTGCAGGGGGCGGGCGCCCAGCTGGGCCGCTCCTTAAGCGGTGCCCAAGCCCCGGCACGCGTCCAGGCGCCGCAGGGCGACGGTGAGCGCCAGCTCGTAGCCGATGGCGCCGAGGCCGCTGATGGTGCCTGCAGCGATGTCGGAGAAATACGAATGTGCCCGAAACGGCTCGCGGGCATAGATGTTGGACAGGTGCACCTCGATGAAGGGCAGCCGCACGGCCAGCAGCGCATCCCGGAGCGCGACGCTGGTATGGGTGAAGCCCGCCGGATTCAGCAGCACGAAGGCGACGCCCGCCGCGGCCGCCCGGTGCAGGCTGTCGATCAGCTCATGCTCGGCGTTGCTCTGCTCCAGCAGTAGCTCGTGTCCGGCCGCCGCGGCCATCGCCCCGAGCCGTGCGCCGATATCCGCCAGTGTCTCACGGCCGTACTGGTCCGGCTCGCGGGTGCCGAGCAGGTTCAGGTTGGGGCCGTTGAGGCACAGGATCTTGGACATGCTTGGGGGTGTCGCTGGAGTCTGCCGCTGTGGCTTGTGCCGGGGATCTTGGGCCGGGGTTGCTGCACCGGCCGTTGTCGCTGAGGTGCTTGCCGGGGTAGCGTCGCCGCAGGCGCCCGCGTGCATTGGTCGTGCGTCCGCGCCGCGCCTCCCCGGATTCCGGCCATGCCGCCAACCCGCGCGATCCAGTCTGCGCAATCCGGCCTGCACAACAACAGCCGGAAAAAGCGGGCACCTTGGGCTTGAACTGCATTGATCATCCGGCAATTGCCCCAGGCTGACGCGCGGCACACTCTAAGGCAACCGGGGCGCGATTACAAAGACCGACGCACTCGGGGGACGGGGTAGATCGCCTCGGGTTTGCGCCAGATCAGCCGGCTTCGGCCTGCAGCAAGGGCAGAATGTGCTCGCGCACCTCTGCTGGCGTGATCTCGCCCCTGTGGATGTACACGCGCCGGCCCAGGGCATCGAAGACGACCGTGAAGGGCAGGCCGCTGGTGCGGTTGCCGAGTCGCCGCGACAGCTCCACCGTGTCGGCATTGCCGAGCAGGATCTGATAGCCGACCTGGTTCTCCCGCAGGAAGTGCTGCACGGCGTCCGGCGCGTCGATGGCTACACCCACCACCTGCAACCGGCGTGGATCGAGACCCCGCTGGAGCGCGTCCAGCATCGGCATCTCGGTCAGGCAGGGCGTGCACCAAGTCGCCCAGAAGTTCAGCACCACGACCTTGCCGGCCCAGGCGTTACTGGCGACCTCCCGGCCCGCGACGTCCGGCAGGCGCAGATCGGGCAGCGTGGCGAGGCGGCCGTCGTGCTGGCGTCCGCTGCCGAGCTCGACGTCCTGTTGCGCAAACCAACGCTCGCCGATCAGCGCGGCACCGATGCTCAGTGTGCCGGCGAGGATGGTGACCACCAGGACCTTGGCTGGGTTCATTGGGCGATCTCATTCAAGTGGGCCGCGAGCTCGGGCGCCGAAAGGAAGCCGACGAGGCGATAGCCGCGCAGCTCGGTGCCGCTGGAGTCGAAGAAGAGTATCGCCGGTGGCCCCGGGATACCGAAGCGCTCCTGCATCAGCGCCTTGTCGTCGGCATCGTTGGCGGTGACATCCGCCTGCAGCAGCACGAACCTCTCCATGGCGGCGACGACGCGCGGGTCGGGGAAGGTGTAGCGCTCCAGCTCCTTACAGGCCACGCACCAGTCGGCATAGAAGTCGAGCATTACCGGCTTGCCGGCGGCGCTGGCGGCCGCGAGCTCCCGCTCCAGGTCGGAGACCGTCTTGATGCGCTCGAATTGCGCGTGCGCGGCGGCGCTGCCGGCGCCGGCCGGCGCGAGGCCGCGCAGCGGCTGGAGGCTGTCCTTGCCGCCGGCGGCGGCGCCCACCAGCATGAGCACGCCGTAGGTCAAGAGCGCCAGCCCCAGCGCCTTCCAGAGCTTGGGCCAGCCGCGGGCGCCCGGCGTGAGCGCGGTGAGCGCGCCCATGTAAACGCCGGAGGCGATGAGCAACAGGCCCCAGAGGATCATGGCCACTGCCGCCGGCAGCACACGCTCCAGCAGCAGTATGGCCACCGCCAGCAGCAGTACGCCGAAGACCGCCTTGACGGCGTCCATCCAGGCGCCAGCGCGCGGTAGCAGCTCGCCGGCGGAGGTGCCGATGGCCAGCAGCGGCGCGCCCATGCCGAGACCGAGCCCGAGCAGCGCGAAGAAGCCGAGCACCGCATCGCCCGTCTTGCCAATGAAGATGAGCGCGCCCATCAGCGGCGGCGCTACACAGGGACCGACGATGACCGCCGATAGCGCGCCCATGATGGCGGCGCCGGCCAGGGTGCCACCCTCCTGCTTGTTGCTGATTGCGGTGAGCTTGCTCTGCCAGCTGCTCGGCAACTGCAGGTCATAGAAGCCGAACATGGACAGGGCCAGGGCCACGAACACCGCCGCGAAGGCGGTCAGCACCCAGACGTTCTGGAAGGTCGCCTGGAGGTTGGCGCCGAAGAGTCCGGCGATGACGCCGATGACGGCATAGGTGAGCGCCATCGCGAGGACATAGGCCAGCGACAGGAAGAAGGCCTTACGGGTGGTGATGGTCTCGCCCTGGCCGGCGATGATGCCGGAGAGGATCGGGATCATTGGAAACACGCAGGGCGTGAAGGCCAGCAGCAGGCCGAGGCCGAAGAAGATGGCCATGGCGCCCGGGATGCCGGTGTCGGCGAGGCGGGCGGCGATCTGGTCCTGCTCCGAGACGCGCCCGCCGCTGGTGGATGCTGCGCTGGCGAATGCCGCGCCGTCGCCATCGGCAGGACCATCGCCGCCACCGCTGTCCGCCCGGGCCCTTGCCGGACCGGTCTCCGGACCCGTGTCCCGGCTGGCCGCCGTGAGGACGACGGTCTCCGTCGCCACCGGCAGCGACAGCGCGACCCGCTCGGTCACCGGCGGGTAGCAGATGCCGCGCTCCGCGCAGCCTTGGAACTTGGCCACCAGAGACACCCTGGTGGGCTCGGCGGCGCCGCGCTCGAGAGGCAGGTCCAGGTCCAGGGTGCCCTGGTAGATGGCCACGTCGCCAATACTGCCATCCGGGCGTACCGTGCCGGCCTTGATCTCCGCCTCCGGCAGCTCGTACGCGCCAAGCTGCACGCCCGTGGCGCCCTCGAGCGCCAGCGCAATCTTCTCCTGGTACAGGTAGGTTCCCGGGGCGATATCCCAGGTCAGCCGCAGCGCGTCCGGACCCGTCACCTCCGCGCGGAAGCGGAAAGCCTCCTCGGCGGGCAGGATGTCGTCCTCGACGCCGAGCCCCAGGGACTGGGCGATGCCGCCGCTTCCGACGCCTGCGCTGGCGAGGGCCTGTGCCATGGACTGCGCCGGCGGCGGTGGCTCGGCCGGTTGGGGCCGGGTCTCCGGCGCGGCCGCCGCGTCTGTGACGGCGAGCTGTGGGCCGGCGAGCCGGGCGGCGTCGGGCTTCGGCAGCTCCACCAGGATGCGCTGCTTCTGGGGCGGATAGCAGAGTCCGGCGTCGGCGCAGCCCTGGGACTTGGCCTCGATGGCCAGCACGTCACCAACGCCTGCACCGCGCTGCACCGGCACCCGGGCCTCCACCTGGCCGCGGTAGATCTCGACCTCGCCGAAGAATTGGTCCTGCCTGGTCTCCGCCGGCGGCAGCTCCGGGCTACCGAGCACGACGCCTGGGCTCTCGCTCGCGAAGCGGAACTTGCTCCGGTACATGTAGTACCCGGGCTCGATGTCCCAGCGCACGGTCACGGCGTCTGGCCCGGCCGCGGCGCTGGAGATCCGAAACGCCTGCTCCGGTGGCAGGAAATCCTCGTCGGCGGCCGCCGCGGCCGGCAGCAGCACGAGCAGCGCCAGCAGGAGCCCTGCCAGCGCGCGGGCGATGCAGCGCCCTGTTCCTATGCCGGCGCGACAGCCTAGCCTTGGCCCAGGTGCGGCGGCTATCGAGCGGGTGTTTTCGTGCATTGTCGAACCCAGTCGAGATAGGGGTCGTGACCGGCGGTAATGCGGTGGCAGATCACCTCCGGCACGTCGTAGGGATGCCGCGCGCGGATGCGTGCCACCAGCGCGTCCAGCCGGCCGCCCGTGGTCTTGATCATCATCAGCGCCTCGTCGTCGTGCTCCAGCTTGCCTTGCCACCTATAGATAGAGCGCACGCCGGGCAGGACGTTGACGCATGCGGCCAGCCCCGCTTCGACCAGATCGCGGGCCAGGGATTCCGCGGTGGTCGCATCCGGGCAGGTGCAGAAGGCGACGTGAACATCGAGGGCAGGGTTGGCGCTCATCTGGCGGGGCTCCGGCGTTGGCGAGACGGGTGCTGCGGGGCAAGAGGCTCCGTTGTCCGTTGCGGCCGCATCCGGTTGGGCAATCGGATCGCGGCTTCCCGGTGGCGGGCACGGCCGGCTGACCTTCGCAGCGGGGGCATAGCCTAGCGGAATTCGCGGGCCTGGTGCCGGCGCGGCTGGTGCCGCCAACCGCAACCGTAGCCGCTCGGCCGTCGGTTGAATCGCGCCTTCTCCGGACAGACGTCGGGGAATGGACTAAGGCGATTTCTGTCAGCAAACATACCGCCTGGCTTGTCTTTTCGCCCGCCTTCTGCGTCGCGGCAGCGGGCACAGAGCTCGACGATGCGCCCGCTGCCGCTCCTTGAAGGCGAGC
>JANQFI010000516.1 GCA_028277905.1 Chromatiaceae bacterium
GCAACGCGCGCATAGAACGACTATGCACGCGCTGCCGCTTCGCGAAGGCGGACGAGAATCCTGCGCCATTCGGTATGTTTGTTTCCGGCAATCGCCTAAGCTTCCCGCCGGTACGCCAAAGGCGGCGCTCAGCGACGCCGAGGTTTGACGCACCTGGCCTAAGCGCGGCGCCCTCGGCGCTGGATCTTCTTCCGGGAAATGGCAAGGAGCGACATCGCCGCTTGCCGGCGATGCCGTCGCGGCATCAGCTTGACTGTGCCTGCACCCCGCACCTACCATCGCCGGCTCTTGACCGTACGTGATGCCCCATGGATCTTTCCGCACTTCGGGCACCTGTTTCCGACGATCTCCAGGCAGTCGACGAGCTGATCCTCAAGCGCCTGCAGTCCAACGTGGTGCTTATCAACCAGATTGGCCACTACATCGTGGGTAGTGGCGGCAAGCGGCTGCGCCCGTTGCTGGTGCTCCTCGCGGCGCGCGCCTGTGGCTACCGCGGCAAGCGGCACATCGACATGGCCGCCATCGTCGAGTTCATCCACACGGCGACGCTGTTGCACGACGACGTCGTGGACGGCTCCGAGTTGCGCCGGAACCGCGACACCGCCAACGCCGTCTGGGGCAATGAGGCAAGCGTGCTGGTGGGTGACTTTCTGTACTCGCGGGCCTTCGAGATGATGGTGGACCTGGGGCTCATGCGCGTCATGGATGTGCTGTCGCATGCCACCAACCGCATCGCCGAGGGCGAGGTGCTGCAGCTGCTGAACACGCACGACCCGGATACCGACGAGACGCGCTACATGGAGGTCATCGAGCGCAAGACGGCGACCTTGTTCGAGGCCGGCACTCAGCTCGGCGCCGTGCTGTCCCAGGTGCCGCGAGAGGTGGAGGACCAGCTCGCTGCCTATGGTCTGCATCTCGGCATCGCCTTTCAGTTGGTGGACGATGCGCTGGACTATGACTCCGACAGCGACACCATCGGCAAGCACATCGGCGACGACCTCGAAGAGGGCAAGCCGACCTTGCCGCTGATCCGCGCCATGGCCGTCGGCAGTGAGCAGCAGCGCAGCATGTTGCACAAGGCCATCGAAGAAGGGGGACGCGGGCGAATCGACAAGGTGGTCGCAGCCATTGTCGAAACCGACGCATTGTCATACACTGCACAGCTCGCCAAGCAGCATGCGGCATGGGCCTGCGAGGCCCTGCAAGGCCTGCCCGAGTCTGACGCGAAGCGCTCGCTGCTCGCCACGGCCGAGTTCGCCGTGGCCCGGCGCTACTGACGGGTGCCTTTCCTAGGGGGCGCAGCAGGCAGGGCCGGCGGCCTGGAGTCACCGGACATCGGGCCGCCACCTGCAGGCACGACGGAGGGAGGCCCGGCTCGCGAGAGGCGAGCGCCAGAAGCTATGGCGACGACGACGGAGGCGGTTCCCGGCCGCCTTCGAGTGCCAGCGAAAGGCAAATCGCCGTACCGCGGAGAGCAGCGATGGACGCGCGGGCAAGACGCAGCCCACCAACAACCATCGGGGTGTAGCTCAGCCTGGTAGAGCACTGTCTTCGGGAGGCAGGGGTCGAAGGTTCAAATCCTTTCACCCCGACCAATTTTGCAAGCTGCTGCAGCTACTCGGCTGCAGCTGCTCGGCTGAAGTTAGTCGAAAGACGCCGGCCGGGTCGCCGAGTCGGCGTTCTGCTTGGCCGTTTCCAACCCGTCGCTACTGCCTCATCGCCGCGACAGCCCGGATCAGCAGCCGGGCCGATTCATCCGCAGCCTCCGCATTGATGCCCGAGCTATCTGGCGCTAGCGCTTCCGGCAATATCGCTCCCGGGGCCCTGCGGTGCTCCGCCCCGGTGCTCCTCTCGGGTTACTCGCAGGCTCGCCGGAGGTCCGCATGTCGGTAATCACCCAGATAATCACCCAGACGACAGCTAGGCCCCGCGGGGAAGAGCGTCGCGTGCTGGTGGAGGCTGTGCCCTGGGCGCGCTATGAGCAACTGGGCGCCTGCTTCGGCGACAGGCGCGCGGTGCGTCTGACCGATATCGACGGGAGCCTGGAGATCATGTCGCCGGTCGGTGAGGAGCACGAGCGCATCAAGAGCAGGCTCGGGGTCCTGCTGGAGGCTTAGGCGATTTCTGTCAGCAAACATACCGCCTGGCTTGTCTTTTCGCCCGCCTTCTGCGTCGCGGCAGCGGACACAGAGCTCGACTATGCGCCCGCTGCCGCTCCTTGAAGGCGAGC
>JANQFI010000558.1 GCA_028277905.1 Chromatiaceae bacterium
TGATCTACTCTTCAAGTCGAGCATACGCTTTGCCTGCCAAGTATCTGTTCTGCATGAACGAAAAAGGGCGGATGTCGCGCAAACTGAACTACCTAGGCGGTCGGTAGCGAGATGTTCGGCGTGCTCTTCGCGCTGAGCCAACTCGCGTGCCTATTCCGCCGAACCTGACCGGTCATTCCGGGGATCGTGACCGGTGTGCCGATCCCGGCAGCGCTGGCGCCTGCATTTGAGACCGATCGGTCACGATCAATCAAGCGTGGATGCGTGGATGCGTGGAGGCGATCGAAGGGGTTGGGCTGCGCAGCACCGCGGTGGTGCGGCGCCGCAGCGAGGAGGTGGCGATCACGCGTTCGGCGATCGCCGCGGGGCTCAGTCGGGCTACTGCGCCGGGGGCTCGGCGCTCTTGCGCATGGACTCGCCGCTCAGGGCGAGGCGTCGCCATCCTCGGCCCCGGCGGGCGGTGGTTGGCTGTCGCGGTACGCCCCGTCGCCGACCTCGGCGACGTACTCGGCCCAGAGCAACTGCCAGGTGACGCCCTTGCGTCTGAGCTCGGTGTGCATCGCCCCGTAGTCGGGCTCGACCCGGTCCCGCACGCCGCCCCGCGATGGATACAGCCGCACTTCCAGCGCCGCCTCGTCCAACCCCTCCGGCAGCGGCCAGGACAGCCCCTGCGCTTCGGCCAGGCTGACGTACTTGTTGACCGCCCCCTTCGAGAGCCCCACGGCTCTGGCGATCTGCTCGTGACTGAGACCCGCGGCGAGCTTCAGCCGCAACACTGCGGTGATCTTGCGCATTGGACGCCTCTTGCCCGGCATTCGCTCTGCCCCCCTTCGTGATGGCAAAGGGCGGCAGGTCTGCCGGAAGAAATTGAGAAAAAGGGGTAGTCGGTTAACGCCACTTAACCCGACTTCTGCTTTGCAGCAGGATCGCGGCGCCTCACTCGGTCGTGCATCGATTCGCAAACACCTGCCGGTACAGGCCCTTATAAACGCGCTCGTCACCTAGGCTGTCGTAACGCAGCGTTATCCGGGACGATGCCGCTGTCTCGA
>JANQFI010000560.1 GCA_028277905.1 Chromatiaceae bacterium
GACGTCGAAGTGCGGCTTCAGCGCAATCCAGAATTGCCAAAATGGGACATCCTCATCAAGCCTGCTGGTGTGGTATGAACCAAAGCGGAAATCACCTTAACCGACTACCCCCTCCTCGGAATTACTTTGACCGACAGGCGTGCGCAGCCGGCGCTGCAGGAACATGTCGGGAGGATCGCGCGCGCCCTGATCGGGCTGGACGCCAAGGGCCAATGGCGTCTTCGGGTACTGCGGCAGCTCGCCGTCCCGTCCCAAGCCTTGCTTGGCGATAGGGGCGCGGCCGTGGTTCGCGCTCGCTTGGCACTGATTGCGGATCGAGGCATCCAGGCGGGGAGCGAGCAGAATCTTGGCTTGTTCGGACAGCACCTGGTGCATGCGATGGTGGCGAGCACGGATCTGGACCAGCTTCGATGTTCGCTGCCACCGAGGTCAGCGCGCCCAGCAGGTCGCGCTCCGCCCGCCCTTGCCGGCCCACCCACCCCGCAGACACGCCAAGCGGGCATCGGACGCCAACACGCGGCTGCAAGCTTCCCAAGCCACCGGCTGCACCCGCGTGTAGCGCAGCTTGAACGGATGTTGTGACGGCACCGCGTCGATGGTGGCCCTTGCGCGCGCAAGCTCGCCGAGTGCGGTGTCGATCCAGACCGCCTCCAGCACGTCCGGCAGTTGCCCGAACAGGGTGGCGATCTGCTCCAGTCGGTCCGACAGCAGGGCATGCACCCGGTCCTCCACCGAGCCCGCGTAGCGCAGGTTGCAGATGTCGACGGTCTCGCGCCGCTGGCCGATGCGCTGGATGCGGCCCTTGCGTTGCTCCAGCCGCGACGGGTTCCAGGGCAGGTCGATGCTGATCAAGGTGCCCAGACGCTGGAGGTTCAGCCCCTCGGACGCCGCATCCGTGCCGACGAGCAGCCGCAGTTCGCCGTCTCGCACCTGCTCCTTGATCGTCTCGCGCGGCATGCGCCGGAGCTCGCCGCCCTGCACCAGGCCAGATCGGCTCGCACCGGCATAGAGGCCGATGGGCTCCGTCGGAAGCGCGGCGCCGAGCCGTGTTGCGAGCCAGAACGCGGAGTCGTAGAACTGGCTGAAGACGATACAGCCCAGCTCCAGCCAGCCCTGCTCCAACAGCAGGCGGCGCACCGCGGCCAGCTTCGGGTCCTGCTCCCGATTGGCGGCCAGCGCCTTGAGGAAGCTCGTGAGCAGCGCCCGTTCCGCTTCGGTCAGCGTCTTCAGGTCGGCCGGCGGCTCCTCGTCCTCCTCCTCGTCATTGACGTCGCGCCAGTCGTCCAGCAGCCGTTCTACCGTGAGACGCCCGGCCTCCATGGTGCTGCCGACGCGGCGCAGCAGCATGGTGCGGAACAGGCCGCTGTTGGCCCGCTCGGCGAGCAGCCGGCAGAAGTCCTCGGCGAGCCCATAGGCGTCCTCCAGGAAGGGCGGCAAGCGGATCGCCTCGTCGTCGCCCTCGCCGTGCAGGCGCACGCGCACGGGTCGCAGCAGCGGCTCCCCGGTCTCCCGGTCGGTGCTTTGCTCCAGATACTCGCGGGTGCGCAGCACCATGTGGCGGATGAACGGATTCGATCCCGCCAGGAAACGCGCAAAGCCCCGCCGGACCCGTGCCCGGTCCGGAGCGCTCAGGCGTTGAAAGCTCTCGCCGTCGGCCGCGCATTGGTCGTCGGACAGGCGCAGCGACCGGCGCAGCGCCGTGAAGTCGGGCCCCTCCGCGCTCGGCAGCAGCGGGTTGCGCATCCAGGCCCACATGGCGAGGTCGTCCGCGGGCGGCTGCGCGCGGCCCAGCAACAGCTCGATGGGCCTGCCGCGGCTTGCGCCAGGGGCTGCTGACGCTGCCGAGCACGGCGTCGCAACCGCGCCCGAGGGCGTCCAGCAGGTCCCAGGCCTCGACCGGGTGCAGCTGCACCGGCGTTGCGGTGGCGAGCAGCAGGCTCCTGGTCCGCGGCGCAATGTCCCACAGAAACCGCAGCAGGTTGTTCGGCTGCGCCGGCCGGTAGACGGTCTGCGGCGACGGGTTGCGCCGCCGCGCCCGGTGCGCCTCGTCCAGGATCACGCACTCAAAACGCATCTGCCGCAGCCGATCCGCCACCGCCGAGCCCGCGGTGATGAGTCCCGTGGACACAATGCCCGCGCGCCGCGGGCAGCGCCGCACCGCATCCATGTCTGCCGCCGGGTGCTCGATGCCCTGCTCGTCACACCAGCCGTTGCCCGTCCAGACCGCCGAGGGCATGTCCAGCAGGGTCGCCATCTCCCGCTGCCATTGCCAGATGAGCGGCTTCGGTGCCAGGATCAGCACCGGCTTGTCCCCCACCAGCGCCATCAGCTGCGCCGCCAGGGCCAGCTGGATGGTCTTGCCGAGACCGACCTGGTCCGCGAGCACCAGCCGCGCGCCGTGCGGCCCCCGGTGGGCGTCGAAGGCGAGCTTCACGAAGTGCTTCTGATGCGCCCAGAGCCCGTCCTCGCGGCGGTAGGTGGGGGCCTCGATGATGGGCGCGGCGGGCTCCTGCTCCGCCCGCCAGGCATCCAGGTCCGGCACCAGCACCCGCGCGGCGATCCGCCCGATGTCCTGCACCACCGCCTCGCTCAGTTCCAGCGCAAAGGGCGAGTGCCAGAGGGCGTCGAGCTCCCGCTGCACCCAAGCGATGGCCGCCGGCTCGTCGTCCTCCCACAGCAGCTCGTAGTTGAGCCGCCAGGCGGTCTTGGACTCGTTGACGCTGCCGAGGAAGGCGCTCTGGGCGCCGTCGGCTCGGGTGATGACACCCGCCTTGCCATGGATCAGGCCGAAATGCGCGTCCGGCAGCACCCGCACCTGGAGCCGGCCCGTGACGAGGAAGTCGTGCAGGCGTGCGAAGCGGGGCTTGGCCGTGTCCGCCAGCCGCTCCGGCTCGCTCGCACACCATTCACGACGCACGGCCGCTTGCGCCGCGCGCTGTGCGGTCTCCAGGTCGCGGGCGCGTCCACGACGGAGTTGCACACCACGCGCACCGGCCCGGCCATGCCCTCCAGCGCCTCGCCCGCCACCTCCAGGATGGACGACGAGAAGAACCCAGCGATGCGGTCGTAGGCCAGGGCGCCCTTGAGGCGGGCGTCTAGAAAGTGGTGGTCGAGCTGCTGGAGGCGGGAGGTGAAGCGGGTGATCATCGGTTCTCCCGGGCGCAGCACATGCCCGGTCGGGTCACGAGGCGGGGGTTACCCGCGCACGAGCTCAGGCCGCCAGCGGTACCCGCAGATCGATCTCGTCTCGCCCTTGCCTCGCCCGTTGTCGTAGCCGACTGCCCGCGCGCTGTCGCTACTGACACATCAGTCACCGACAGCACACCCGCATCCGAAAGCGTGAAAGACAGGCTAGGACCTCGGCACCCGGTCTTCCGCCAGGTCGGGCTCGACATCGGCCACCTTGGCCCACGCGGCTTCAAAGGCGGCCCGATCACCCCGCGCAGCACGCCGTTGCAGGTAGCGCTCGGTTTCCAGGGCCGCGATCTTCTCGGCCAACGCGCTGGAGACCAGTTGGTCCAGCGAGATCCGGTCTTCGTGGGCCAGCGCCTCGGCCGCAGCGCGCAGTGAGTCCGGTAGTTGGATGCGGAGGGTGCTCATGGTCATTCTCCGAGCATGTGCAGGAATGCTCCGGGTTGTACCGCGCTGACGCCCAGTTGCTCGGAGCCTCGGAAATCCCGCGTGTTGAAGGTCAGGATATAGTCGCAGCCCGCCTCGAACGCCAACTCCAACACCATGTCGTCGCCCGGGTCCGGAAGGAACGGTCGCCACAGGTAGTGGATGCGGCGATGTTCCGACACCGCGCAGACGTAGTCCAGCACGGCGCCGATCTCGGTCGCGGTGAGCCCGATGGCCTCTCGCTGCCCCAGGATTGCGCGCTCGTACTCCAACACCAGGGGCACGGACACGACGCTGACGAAAGCGCCGGTGTGGATGCGCGAGAGCACTGCATGCGACCACCCGCGCCGCGAGCCCAAGGCCGCGACGATGACGTTGGTATCGATGACGATCCGCGGGACTCCCATGGCCTTGGGGGCAGGTCAGACCCCATCCTGCCGCAGCAGCCCGGCCAGCACCTGGGCGGCCTCGGCATCGGCGCGCCAGTGCGTCATCGGTAGCCGCGACAGGTACTCCGCCAGCGCGATGAGCTGGCGGCGCTGGCCCCAATAGTCCGCGAGCTCGGTCTTGAGGTAGGTGCGGCCCACGGCCGGGTCGTCCTCGGCGGCGGTCTGGTAGACCGCATACAGGCAGTGGCGCAGCGTGCTGGCGCCGAAGCCCGCGCCGCCCCATTCCCGGCGCTTGAGCTCGCTCGCGGTGTTGAGCCGGGTCTGGTTGGCGCGGCCGCTGTGCAGCATGTAGCGGTAGTCGCGCACGCCCAGGCCGCGGGCGAATTCCATGAACACGCCGCTGCGGTAGTCGCCGTGGGACTCCACCTCCGGGCACTTGAGGTACAGCCGTTCCTCAGGGGAGAGGCGGCGCCAGACCTCGCCCTCCAGGCCGGGCGGGATCAGAGAATTACTCGCCGTGCGCACCGCGTCCTCGATGATGCCGACGATGGGGGACTTGTCCCGGTCGGTGCGCTCGCGGGCCAGCTCGTAGGCCACGTCCAGGTCCTCGATATTGGCGTAGCCGGTCAGCACCCGCAGCGCCGCCGCGTAGGCCGCGAGCTGGTAGTCCGCGTCCGAGAAGTTGGGGTCCTCGGCGTCGTCCAGCCCCAGCATGGCGCGCAGCTGCGCCTGCACCTCCGTCTCCACCAGCGGCACCAGCTCGTCCAGGAAGGCGGTCTCCGCGCCGGTGCGCTTGCGCAGCACCATCAGCACCGT
>JANQFI010000582.1 GCA_028277905.1 Chromatiaceae bacterium
CGCGGCTGGCCTTCTGAGGCCCGGTCATGCAGCTCACCGTCTGGACCTACGAAGGACCACCGCACATGGGCGCGATGCGCATCGCCGCCTCCATGCGCGATCTGCACTGCGTGCTGCACGCACCCCAGGGGGATACCTACGCGGATCTGCTGTTTACGATGATCGCGCGCAACGCGAAGCGCCCGCCCGTGACCTACACCAGCTTCCAGGCTCGTGACCTCGGCGGCGACACGGCAGAACTGGTGCAGAAGACCCTCAAGGACACGGTGGAGCGCTTCCGGCCCCGCGCCCTGTTGGTCGGCGAGGCCTGTACCGCAGAGCTGCTGCAGGACCAGCCCGGCGCGCTCGCGAGCGGCATGGGGCTCGGCATCCCGGTCATTCCGCTGGAGCTGCCGGCCTATACCCGCAAGGAGAACTGGGGCGCTGCCGAGACCTTCTTGACCCTGGTACGCGGGCTATTGCGCGGGCGCCCCCTACCGGAGCGTGCGCAGGGTGCCGGGCAGGCGCCGCGTGCCAACCTGTTGGGCCCAACCGCGCTCGGCTTCCGCTGCCGCGACGACATCGCCGAGGTCACCAAGCTGCTGGAGACCGCCGGCGTCGAGGTCAACCTGGTGGCACCCGCCGGCGCATCGCCGGCGGACCTGCTGCGTATCCCGGATGCGACCTTCAACGTCTGCCTGTACCCGGAGGTCGCTCAGCACACCTGTGCTTGGCTGGAGCGCATGTTCCAGCAGCCCTTCACCCGCACCGTGCCCATCGGCGTTGGGGCGACGGTGGACTTTCTCCGTGAGGTGGGCGAGCTCGCCGGTATCGACGTCGGCCCGGCCATCGCCGCCGCGCAAACGCGGCTGCCTTGGTACTCGCGCTCCGTGGATTCGACCTATCTGACCGGCAAGCGGGTGTTCATCTTCGGCGACGCCACCCACGCCATTGCGGCCGCGCGCGTCGCCACCGAGGAGCTGGGCTTCGATATCGTCGGCCTCGGCAGCTATACCCGCGAATTCGCCCGCGAGGTGCGCGCGGCGGCGGAGAAGTACGGCTTGGAGGCCTTGCTGAGCGACGACTACCTGGAGGTCGAGGCCAAGGTGCTGGAGCTGGCACCCGAATTGGTGCTCGGCACCCAGATGGAGCGCCACATCGCCAAGCGCGCCGGCATCCCCTGTGCCGTGATCTCGGCGCCCGTGCATGTGCAGGACTTCCCGGCGCGCTATGCCCCCCAGATGGGCTTCGAGGGCGCCAATGTGCTCTTCGACACCTGGGTCCATCCGCTGATGATGGGCCTGGAGGAGCACCTGGTCACCATGTTCCGCGAGGACATCGAGTTCCACGACGAGGCGGCACCGTCGCATCTGGGGCCCGCCCCAAGGCGGGGCGGTGCTGAAATCGGGGCCGAAGCGCCGGCGGATGATGCGTCGGCGGATGCAAGCGATGACAAGCCGACCTGGGAGACGGATGCGGAGCATGAGCTCCGCAAGATCCCCTTTTTCGTCCGCGGCAAGGCCCGCCGAAACACAGAGCGTTACGCCCGGGAGCAGGGTGTGGCGACCATAACGATAGAGACACTGTACGATGCCAAAGCCCACTTCGGCCGCTGACAGAACCCCCGTCAACGTTGTCATCGTTACCTTGGACAGCCACCTGGCCGGTGCCGTTGAGCGCGCGCGTCCCCTGCTTTGCCGCGAGATGCCGGGTCTGAGCTTGAGGCTGCACGCGGCGGCGGAATGGGACGACGACCCGAGGCTGCTGGAGGAATGCAAGGCGGATATCGCCCGAGGCGACATCATCGTCGCGAGCATGCTGTTCATGGACGACCACATCAAGGCCGTGCTGCCGGCCCTGCAGGCGCGCCGCGACCATTGCGATGCCATGATCGGCTGCATGTCCGCCGGCGAGGTCATGCGCCTGACGCGCATGGGCAAGTTCACCATGGACGGCTCCCAGAGCGGGCCGATGGCGATCCTGAAGCGCCTCCGGGGGAGCAAGGGGGGGAGCAAGGGCGGGAGCAAGAAGCTCACCGAGAAGAACGCCAGCGACGGCGCTCGGCAGATGGCCATGCTGCGGCGCATCCCGAAGATCCTGCGCTTCATTCCCGGCACCGCCCAGGACGTGCGCTCCTACTTCCTGGTGCTGCAGTACTGGCTCGCCGGCTCCGACGAGAACATCGCCAACCTGGTGCGCCACGTGGTCAGCCGCTTCGCGGCCGGCCCGCGTGCTGGGCTGCGCGGCAGCATCAAGGCCGAGCTGCCTGCCGAGTATCCGGAGGTGGGTGTCTTCCACCCGCGCATGAAGGGCCGTCTCGCCGACCAGACAGCCAAGCTGCCGGCGAAGAAGAACGCCAAGGCCACCGTCGGCCTCCTGGTGATGCGCTCCTATGTGCTGGCCGGCAACACCGGTCATTACGACGGGGTCATCGAAGCGCTGGAGCTCAGAGGGTTCAAGGTCATTCCGACCTTCGCGAGCGGCCTGGATGCCCGCCCGGCGGTGGAGCGGTTCTTCTTCAAGAGCGGCAAGCCCTGCGTGGACGCCGTGGTCTCGCTGACGGGCTTCTCGCTGGTGGGCGGCCCGGCCTATAACGACGCCGCCGCGGCGCAGGAGGTGCTGGCGGACCTGGACGTGCCTTATCTCGCCGCGCATCCCGTCGAGTTCCAGACCCTGGAGCAGTGGCAGGCGTCCGATCGGGGTCTCATGCCTGTGGAAGCGACCATGATGGTCGCCATCCCGGAGCTGGACGGCTCCACCGGCCCCATGGTGTTCGGCGGTCGCTCCGCGGAGGCCCCGGCGGATCGCTCCCGCGACATGCAGTCGCATCCGGAGCGCGCCAACGCACTGGCCGCCCGCGTCGACCGCCTCATCACGCTGCGCAGTACGCCGGTGGCGGAGCGCAAGTTGGCGCTGGTGCTGTTCAACTTTCCGCCCAACGCCGGTAACACCGGCACCGCGGCCTACCTCGCCGTCTTCGCGTCGGTCTACAACACACTGAAGGCGATGCGGGCGGAAGGTTACCGAGTCGACCTGCCCAAGGACGCCGACGAGCTGCGTGAGCGCATCGTCAACGGCAATGGCGCCCAATTCGGCGCCCATGCGAACGTCTTCACCCGCATCCAGACGGACGACCATGTGCAGCGCGAGCCCTACCTTGCCGAGATCGAGGGCCAGTGGGGGCCGGCGCCTGGCAAGCAGCTCTCCGATGGCGCGTCGCTCTTCGTGCTCGGCGAGCAGTTCGGCAACGTCTTCGTCGGCGTGCAGCCGAGCTTTGGCTACGAGGGCGATCCGATGCGGCTCCTGTTCGACAAGGGCTTCACACCGACGCACGCCTTCAGCGCCTTCTACCGCTTCCTGCGCGAGGACTTCGGCGCCAATGCCGTGCTGCACTTCGGTACCCACGGGGCGCTCGAGTTCATGCCCGGCAAGCAGGCGGGCCTGTCCGCGGCCTGTTGGCCGGACCGGCTCATCGCCGACCTGCCGAACATGTACCTGTACGCGTCAAACAACCCGTCCGAAGGCACCATCGCCAAGCGGCGCGCCGCGGCGACCCTGGTGAGCTACCTGACGCCGCCCGTTGCCAACGCCGGACTCTATCGCGGGCTGTCGGACCTCAAGGCGTCCATCGAGCGCTGGCGCGGCATGGCTCCAGAAGCACCCGCGGACGAGCGCAACGAGCTGGCCGCGCTGATTCAGGCACAGGCGGCCGAGGTGGACCTGGCCGAGCTGCCCTCGGACCGCGAGCCGGCATGGAGCGCGGAGTCCGAGGAGCGCATCGCCCGGCTCAACGACGAGCTCCTGGAGCTGGAGTACACCCTGATCCCGCACGGCCTGCACGTCGTGGGCGAGCCGCCGAGCGTCGAGGAGCGCGTGGACCTGCTGCTGGCGGTGGCCGAGGGCAGCACCGATGGCTGCGAGGCCCGGCAGGTGAGCCGCGATGCCGTGGCCGCTCTGGTCAATGGCGGCGCGCCGGTACTGGCGCTGCAGAGGGGCGGCATGCCCGTCACCGAGGATAACCTCAAGCTCATGACCGACCTCGCGCAATACGACAAGCTGATGCGCGAGGACCACGAGATCCCCGCGATCCTGCGTGCGCTCGAGGGCCGCTTCGTGCGTCCGGCGCCCGGCGGCGACCTGCTACGTACGCCGGAGATCCTGCCCACCGGGCGGAATCTGCACGGCTTCGATCCCTTCCGACTGCCGAGCGTCTTCGCGGTGAAGGAAGGGGCCAAGCAGGCCCAGCTGCTGCTGGATCGCCATACCCAGGACGGCAACCCGCTGCCCGAGTCCATCGCCATGGTGCTCTGGGGCACCGACAACCTGAAGACCGAGGGCGGCCCCATCGCCCAGGCCCTGGCACTCATCGGCGCCAAGCCGCGGCTGGACAGCTACGGGCGCGTCTGCGGTGCGGAGCTCATGTCGCTGAACGACCTCGGTCGCCCGCGCGTCGACGTGGTGATGACCCTCTCGGGCATCTTCCGCGACCTCTTGCCGTTGCAGACCAAGATGCTCGCCGAGGCGTCCTACCTCGCCGCCACCGCCGACGAGCCGGAGGAACTGAACTATGTGCGCAAGCATGCGCTGGCCTATCAGCAGGCGAACGGCTGCGATATGGAGACGGCGGCCCTGCGCGTCTTCAGCAACGCAGACGGTGCCTACGGCTCCAACGTCAACCACCTGATTGACAACAGCGGCTGGGACGACGAGGACGAGCTGGCGGAGACCTACACGCGCCGCAAGTGCTTCGCCTACGGGCGCTCCGGCGTGCCGGTGAAGCAGTCCGAGCTACTCAAGTCCGTGCTGGGTGATGTGCAACTGGCGTACCAGAACCTGGACTCCGTGGAGCTCGGCGTCACGACGGTCGACCATTACTTCGACACCCTGGGCGGCATCAGCCGTGCGGTGAGCAGCTCCCGGGGCAAGGACGTGCCGGTCTATATCGGGGACCAGACCCGCGGCGACGGCAAGGTGCGCACGCTCGCCGAGCAGGTGGCGTTGGAGACCCGCACCCGCATGCTGAACCCCAAGTGGTACGAGGGCATGCTCAAGCACGGCTATGAGGGTGTGCGCGAGATCGAGGTCCATATCACCAACACCATGGGCTGGTCGGCCACCACGGGCCAGGTGGCGCCCTGGGTCTACCAGCGCATGACCGAGACCTTCGTGCTGGACGAGGAGATGCGCGAGCGCCTGGCCGCGCTGAACCCGACCGCCTCCGCGAAGGTCGCCAACCGCTTGCTCGAGGCCCACGAGCGCAACTACTGGCAGCCGGACGCCGCGACGCTGGAGGCCCTCAGACGCGCCGGCGAAGAGCTCGAGGACCGGCTCGAGGGCATCACCGAGGGGGTGGCGGCATGACCCTGGACGATCTCCCGACCACCATCTTCGGGGGCGGTGGCGGTGTGTCCGTGACGAGACGTGCCGAGGCAGGGCCCAAGGTCGACCCGCGCCTGGATGGCGCGGGCAGCCTGCAGGTGCGGCTCGACCCGAATGTGAGCATCGGCAAGGCCAAGGTCTTCGCCGTCTACGGCAAGGGCGGTATCGGCAAGAGCACCACCAGCTCCAACCTGTCCGTGGCCTTCTCGAAGCTCGGCCAGCGGGTCGTTCAGATCGGCTGCGACCCCAAGCACGACAGCACCTTTACCCTGACGAAGCACCTGGTGCCCACGGTCATCGACGTGCTGGAGTCGGTGAGCTTTCACCCGGAGGAGCTTCGCCTCGACGACTTCGTACACGAGGGCTACAACGGCGTCATGTGCGTCGAGGCCGGCGGCCCGCCCGCCGGCACCGGTTGCGGTGGCTACGTGGTGGGCCAGACGGTGAAGCTCTTGAAGCAGCATCACCTGCTGGAGGACACCGATGTCGTGGTCTTCGACGTCTTGGGCGACGTGGTCTGCGGCGGCTTCGCTGCACCGCTGCAGCACGCGGATCGGGCGCTTATCGTTACCGCCAACGACTTCGATTCCATCTTTGCGATGAACCGCATCGCCACGGCGATACTGGCCAAGGCGAAGAACTACAAGGTGCGGATCGGCGGCGTCATCGCCAATCGGAGCCAGGAAACGGACCAGATCGATCGCTTCAACGAGGCCGTCGGCCTCAAGACCTTGGCCCATCTGCCCAACCTGGACGTCATCCGCCGCTCGCGGCTCAGGAAGGCCACGCTGTTCGAGATGGAGCCGTCGCCGGACGTGGAGCTGGCGCGGCAGCAGTATCTGCGACTGGCCGCGGCGCTGCTGGCGGGTACAGATTCGCTGTCGGTCAACCCGATGCGCGACCGCGCCCTGTTCGACTTTCTCGGGTTCGATTGACGGCTTCGAGCAATGCACCCGTCAAGCAATGCACTTGAGTGACCACTCCCCAATGACCATCCCCCGTTGACCATCCCCAGTTGACCATCCCGAGCGACCATCGGCGATCCCGATCACAGAGCCACGCGTCCATGCCGAGCACCTCCTACCAAGAGCGCCGTAGCCAAGTCGAGGCCTATTTCGACCGCACTGCGGCCGAGACCTGGAAGCGCTTGACCTCGGACGCGCCGGTGAGCGGCATCCGCGCCACCGTGCGCGCAGGCCGGGACGAGATGCGCGCGACCCTGCTCGGCTGGCTGCCGGAAGACCTCAGCGGCAAGCGGCTCCTGGACGCCGGCTGTGGCACCGGAATGCTGGCGCTGGAGGCCGGCCACCGCGGCGCCCAGGTCTACGCTGTGGATCTCTCGCCCACCCTGATCGAGAACGCCCGGGAGCGGTTGCCGGCGGAGCTGGTTGGGCGGGTCGAGTTTGCGGTGGGCGACATGCTGGCCCCGCGCGCAAGTGGCGAAGGGGGTGCTTTCGACTATATTGTCTCCATGGACAGCCTGATCCATTACGAGCGCGATGACGCCTTGAACGTCATCGCCGGGCTCGCGGAGCGCGCGCGCGAGCGCGTGCTCTTTACCTTTGCGCCGCGCACCTTGCTGCTGGCGTTGATGCACGCCGTCGGCCAGTTCTTCCCGCGCGGCGACCGCTCGCCGGCCATCGTGCCTGTTGCCGAGCGCACGCTAAGGCGCCGTATCGCCGTGGAGCCGCGGCTCGGGGGCTGGCAGCTCGGCCGCACGCGCTGCGTCCAGCGCGGCTTCTACACCTCGCAGGCGATGGAGCTGATCGCCCCCCCACTGATCGTCCCAGGAGAGTCGGCCGTCCCATGAGCCTCTACCCGGCCGAGCTCCGGCGCTATCTGACGCAGGATCTGCTGCCGCGGGTGCTGCCGTTCGCGGATGCCGCCACCCAGGATCTGCCCCTGCCACGGCTGTTGCGCCTGTCGCTGTTCCAGGGCTCGGTCGGCATGACCATGGTGCTGCTCTACGGCACCCTGAACCGGGTCATGGTGGTGGAGATGGGCGTCCCGGTGTCGCTGGTGTCGCTGATGGTGGCGCTGCCGGTGCTGTTCGCACCCATGCGCGCGTTGATCGGCTTCAAGTCCGATATCCACCGCTCCGCCTTCGGTCTGCGCCGTGTTCCGTACATCTGGTTTGGCAGCCTGATGCAGTTCGGTGGCCTCGCCTTCATGCCCTTTGCGTTGCTGCTGCTCGCCCAGGGCGGCAACGCGCCGCCCATCGTCGGGCAGCTCGGCGCCGCGATGGCCTTCCTGCTGGCGGGAGCCGGCCTGCACACCACGCAGACCGCGGGGCTCGCGCTGGCGACAGATATCGCGCCCAAGGCGAGCCGGCCGCGCGTGGTCGCACTGCTGTTCGTGGCCCTGCAGCTCAGCATGCTGGGCAGCGCCCTCTTGTTTGGCCTGTTGCTGACGGACTTCAGCAACATGCGGCTCATCCAGGTGATCCAGGGCGCCGCGGTGGCGGCCATCGTGCTGAACGTCGTCGCGCTCTGGAAGCAGGAGCTCTGGGACCGCAAGCGCGCCGCGCAGATGCGCCGCGAGCGCGAATCCGGCAAGCCGCAGCCCAAGTTCCGCGAGACCTGGCACGCCTTCATCGAGGCGGGTCGCTCCAAGCGGCTGCTGGTCGCGCTGGGCCTCGGCACGGCGGGCTTCACGATGCAGGAGATCCTGCTGGAGCCCTATGGCGCGCAGGTGCTGGGCTTGAGCGTCGCCGAGACGACGCGACTCACGGCCATCTGGGCCTTCGGCACGCTCGCCGCCTTCGGGCTTGCGGCGCGCGCACTGACCCGGGGCGCCGACACCTACAGGCTCTCGGGCACTGGCGTGCTGATCGGCATCTGCGCCTTCACCGCCGTGGTGTTCTCGGCGCCGGTCGAGTCGCCCTGGCTGTTTCGTGCGGGCGCGATGCTGATCGGCTTCGGCGGCGGCCTATTCGCCGTCGGGACCTTGACGGCGGCCATGAACATGGCCGGCGAGGGCACCCACCGCGGCCTGGCACTGGGCGCTTGGGGCGCGGTGCAGGCCACCGCTTACGGCGTTGCCATCGCGTTCGGCGGGGCGTTGCGCGACGTCATCACGGTCTTCGCCGCCGAAGGGGCTTTCGGACCCGTGCTCACGGGTCCAGCCGTGGGTTACGCCGCGGTCTATCAACTGGAGATCCTTTTACTCTTCGCTACCCTGATCGCAATCGGGCCGCTCGTCAGTCATGGCGGTGGCAATGGTGCGCGGTCATCCTCGCGGTTCGGTATCGCCGAGCTGCCCTAGTCATCCGGCCAATGGAGGTATCCCATGCCTGACGGTGCCACTACCCATTTCGATGCCGCTTTCGTGGTGTTGTATGCATTCTGGTTCTTCTTCATCGCCTTGGTCTTCTACATCCGCCGGGAAGACAAGCGCGAGGGCTATCCGGCCGAGTCGCGACGGATGAAGAAGACGGAGATGATGGAAGGCTTCCCGTCGATGCCCGCGCCCAAGACCTTCAAGCTGCGCGACGGCAAGGAGGTCGTGAAGCCCGGTCCCGAAAAGGCCCAGTACAAGCTCAACGCCGAGCCTATTGCGGGGTTCGAAGGCGCACCGCTGGCGCCCAAGGGCAACCCGATGCTGGCGGGCGTCGGCCCTGGTGCCTACGCGCTGCGCGCCGAAACCCCGGATCTCGACGAGAACGACCAGCCGCGCATCGTGCCCATGCGCCTTGTCAAGGATTTCAGCATCGCCGAGGGTGATCCCGATCCCCGCGGCTGGCCGGTGATCGGCTGTGACGGCCAGCAGGGCGGTGTCTGCAAGGAGCTCTGGGTGGACCGCATGGAGCCCCAGGTACGTTACCTTGAGATCGATGCTGGAGGTAAGAAGGCCCTCGCGCCGATAGCGCTCTGCAACGTGCGCGGCAAGAAGGGCGTCGTCGAGATCGACAGCATCACAGGTGCCCAGTTCAAGGATGCGCCGAAGCTGAAGAGCAACGAGCAGATCACCTTCGCCGAGGAGGACAGGGTGTCCGCCTACATGGGTGGCGGCTCACTGTACGCGACGCCGGACCGGGCGGAGCCCTTCTTGTGAGTGAGTGCCAGATCGAGCCGGTTCCCGGCTTGCCGGAGCAGCTCCCCAAGGGGGAGCAGCTCCGCTGGCAGGGCGCCCCCGAGTGGGGCGCTCTCGCCGTGCGGGCGTTGCACGTCCGCACGGTTGCCATCTATTTTGGCGCGCTGATTGCGCTGCACGTCGGTTACCTGCTGTCCGCGGGTCAATCGGTTGAGTTCGCGCTGCTGTTCGGGTTGGGGTTGGTGCTGCTCTGTCTCGCGGCGGTCGTCATCCTGGCCCTGACGGCCTATGCGCTCGCCCGGTCGACCAACTACAGCATCACCAACCGGCGCGTGGTGATCCGCTTTGGCCTAGCCCTGCCGATGGCGGTCAACATCCCGCTCAAGGCCGTGCAGAGCGCAGGGCTGAGGCGGTATGCCGGCGGCGTCGGTGACATCCCGATGGCGCTATGGGACGAGCATTGCTTCAACTACCTCGTCCTCTGGCCGAACGTGCGGCCATGGCGGGTGTTCGATGCACAGCCGATGTTGCGTGCCGTGCCGGACGTCGAGCGTGTGGCCGAGATCCTGGCCGGTGCCCTGCGTGCGGCCACCGCCGGTGAGCCGGGCGACGTGGTCGGAACACCCCTGCACAGCGATCGTGCCGATCCGCCGGGCCAGGGCTCCTCGCACCTGGGCGCCGCCCCTGCTACCGGCGGTTGAGCAGGCTCGAATCGCGGTGAGTGACCCCTTCGAGGGGCGGCCCTTCCCGCGCGCCGTGCTGATCGGCGCGGCCCTGTTGATGGGCTTCGTGATACTCGCAGCCGTCCTTGTGCGGGTCACGGGCGTCGGCGGCACGCAGACACCGCTGCCGCCGGTCCTGGAGAGCCGCGAGTTGGTATTCCTGGACAACGGCGACGGCACGACCACGGTGCGCATCGCCGGCAATAATGGCACGCTGGCGGAGCTGAAGTCCTATGCGGACGACTTCGTGCTTGGCGTCATGCGGGGCATGGTGCGCGAGCGCAGGGCCCAAGACGCGCCGCTGGATGCCCCCTATCTGCTCTCCCTGCGCGAAGGCGGCCTCTTGCTGTTCGAGGATCCGCTGACGAGCCGCCGCATCGACCTGCGCGCCTTCGGTCCCACCAACACCGCTGCGTTCGCCCGCCTCCTGCGCGCGGACCCCCCACCGCGGTCCCAGGCGCGGCCTCTGTTTCAGCCAGAGTCTCGGTGATGGCGCAGCACCGCACGCTGGCGCGCCCGCTTGCCGGTGCCGCGGCGATAGGTGCGCGAGACCCGCGGTGGCTACCCGTGCTGCCTACCCGGCGCCCTATGCTCGCGACGCACCGCCCGTCCCCTGCCTGCTAGGACATCGCCGATGATGCTGAGCTACGCGCTCGCGGTCGCCTATGCCCTGTTCCTTTGGTGGTTCAGCACCGGCGTGGTCCTGTATTTGGACAAGCGCCCGGCGCGCACCTATCCGTGGAGCATGCTTGGTGCGACGGCCGCCATGTTGGTGGCATTTGCGGTGCTGGGCTTCACGCGTACGGAGGTCACGGTGCTCGGCGCCTATGCGTCCTTCACCGCAGGGGTCGTCATCTGGGGCTGGATGGAGATGAGTTATTTCATGGGCTTCATCACGGGCCCGCGCAAGGCGCCCTGCCCCGAGGATTGCAGCGGCGGGCGGCGCTTCGTCCTGGCGCTCGCGACGAGCATCTACCACGAGTTGGCCATAGTCGCCGCGGCCTGTCTGATGATCTGGATGACCTGGGGTGCGCCTAATGCCCTGGGCACTTGGACCTATGTCATCCTCTGGCTGATGCGCTGGAGCGCCAAGCTGAACCTCTTCTTGGGGGTGCCGAATCTGAATGAGGATTGGCTGCCAGAGCGTATCCGCTTCCTCACGACCTACCTTGCAAAGCGGCCCATGAACCTGCTCTTTCCGGTATCCGTCAGCGTCGCGACCGTCATCATGTGCTTGCTGGTGGATCGCGCCGTGGAGCTGCCGGTGGTGGGCTTCGCCAACGTGGCGCTGATGCTGGCCGCGACCTTGCTGGCGCTGGCCATTCTGGAGCATTGGTTCCTGGTGCTGCCGCTCGCCGACGGGGCGCTCTGGCGCTGGGCACTGGCCGCATCGGAAGCGGACGGCGGGCCTACCGGAGTCAGTGAGCCGGTAGCCTCGGCGGCGCGCACCGAGATGCGCACCACCGAGACGCGCATCGGGGAGACGCCCGCGCCGGATGACATTGGCCCAGAGGCCGTCCCGGTGAGGGGCGATGCAGCAGAGCGTGGCGCGAGACCGGCGGCCGTCGTGCATCGCATTCCGGTGCGCATGTTGCGCGAGAAGGGCCTGCTGGTGGCGCGTCGCGGGCGCTGATCAGGTCCGATGCCGTCCCCTTGGAGGTTGTCAGGGACACTGTTCCGAAACGGCTTGATGTGCATCAACGACGCTCTGTCCCGGCTTGTCTAACTTTATCGGGTCGCCAGGGCTCAGCAGAGCCCCGGCGGCCCGATCACCGCAGCGGCACAGCCGGTGCGGGGGTTTGGTGCAAACAAGAACATTCAGCGCTTCGCCGGAGTCGGCGATAGGTCACCGGGCTGATCCGACGCCCTGATCTCCAACCGGCCGGTGGCGATGGCCGGGTCCGGGGTGTCGGTGGCGGCCGCGGCGGCAGCGCAAAGCCAAGGATGGAAGCGACAGGATTCAGACAACCGGCTTCAAGCTCCGATGCCAGTCCCCTAGGCAGGTGCCCTCGTACCGGCGCCGGGCCATGGCCGTGGGTTCTCGGAGTCCGTCGGCGAGTCTACTTTGGGTCACGGAGGGCCGGACTGCGCTCACCGGAAACCACAGAGGCCGCTCATCCATGTCCACTGCCGCTCCCGTCGAGTTATCCCCCGAACTGGCTCAACGGCTGACTGGACGCGGACGCAGGTTGCAAGGGGCAATCCACTGCCTGGACCGTCACGACCACTACGGCGCCGAGGACTATTCCCGCGCACTGGCCGAGGTGGCGCAGCGTCCCATGGAGACCCTGTCGCTCTATGTGCACATTCCCTTCTGCGCCGGGCGCTGCTTGTACTGTGGCTGCAGCACGACGGTGACCCACGACAGCGAGCGCATGGACAGCTATCTGGACACCCTGGATCGCGAAATGGCCATGGTGGCCGAGCGTATCAACGGCGACCGCGACCTGCTGCAGGTGCACCTCGCCGGCGGCACGCCGAATTATCTGAGCGAGGCGCAGCTGACCCGTCTTACCGAGATGTTGGAGCGGCGCTTCCACCTCGTGCCCGAGACCGAGCGCTCCATCGAGTGCGATCCCCGTCGGGCCTCTGCCGGTCAGTTGGAGCTGTTGCATGCACTTGGGTTCCGCAACGTCGGCTTCGGCGTGCAGGATCTCGATCCGGACGTCCAGCGCGCCATCGGCCGCATCCAGTCCGAGGAGCTGATCCGCGACGTCTACTGGCTGGCGCGTGAGATCGGCTTCGACAGCATCGGCTTCGACCTCATCTATGGGCTGCCGTTGCAGACCCAGGCCACCTTCGCCCGCACCATCGACACCGTGGTGGAGCTCGCGCCGGACCGGGTGGCCTGCTTCGGCTATGCCCGCAGGACCATCGACGGCCCGCATCAACATGCCATCGACGTGCACGAGCTACCCACCAGCGCCGACCGCGACCGCTTGTTCCGCAACGCCGTGGCGAGCTTCACCGGAGCCGGCTACGCCTGGATCGGCCTCGATTCCTTCGCGCTGGAGACCGACGATCTGGCCTTGGCCCAGGCTGAGGGCCGACTGCACCGCAACTGCATCGGCTATACGGCTACGCCGAGCGCGCACCTGGCCGGTCTCGGTGCCGGTGCCATCGGCGAGCTACGGGGAGCTTGTGTACAGAACGAGCCGGATCTGCACCGCTGGCAGCAGACCGTCTTGGCGGGGCGCATCCCGGTGAATCGCGGTCACAAGCTGAGCGAGCAGGACCGGCGCCGGCGCGACGCCATCTCGCACCTCATCTGCAACCTCGTGCTACCGCGGCACTTGGCGGACGATTGCCTCGACGACGAGTACCGGCGCCTCGCTGCCTATGCCGGCGACGGCTTAGTGGAGGCGCTACCCGATCGGCTGCGTGTCACCGAGGCGGGCCGCTTCTTTCTGCGCGAGCTCTGCACCGACCACGACGCCTATTTTCACTGGGATCGCGCGCGGTGGCATTTCTCTCCTCCCGGGTAAGACGCAATAGACGGCGCCGGTATCGAGCGCAGCCATTGCGTGAGGCCGAGGGCGTCGCATGGATGTCGTGCTGTCGGGTCCGGCGCCGGCACCCTTGAGCGAATCCCATTACCAGCAGGACGACGCCGGTGCCCAAGTGCCCCGCATCGGCCCGAATGCCATCATTCGCGTCGCCGAGGCCCTCGAGGTCCGCCGCGGCGGTGCCGCAGAGGTCTTTGCCGACGCCGGACTCGCCCATCACCTCGCCTCGCCGCCGACCAGGATGGTGGAGGAGCGGGACGTCATCGCGTTGCAGCAGGCATTGCGCCTGCGGCTGGGTCTGACCGACGCGCGGGCGGTGTCGTTCGACGCAGGGCTGCGCACCGGTGACTACCTGTTGGCGCATCGTATTCCGCAGCCCGCCCAGCGCGTGCTGCGGCTGCTGCCCCCAGGGCCGGCCAGCGGGATGCTGCTCAAGGCCGTCGGCAAGCATGCCTGGACCTTCGCCGGCAGCGGGCAGTTCCGCTTCACCCCTGGGCGTCCGGTGCGGGTCAGCATCAGTGGCTGCCCGATCTGCCGCGGTGCTCAGGCGACGGAGCCGCTCTGCGACTTCTATACCGGCGCCTTCGAGCGCCTGTTCCGCACGCTGGTAAGCCGGCGCGCCAAGGTGCGCGAGGTCGCCTGCCAAGCACAGGGCGCGCCGGCCTGCGTGTTCGAGATGTCCTGGTAGCAGGAGACAATCGGGTGGCTGGGCGGATGCGTGCTGCCCGAAGCGTCAGCCCCGATCCGTCATCAGCCCCGACTCGCCGGCCGCTCGTGCGGCCGGTGCTTGTGCGTCAGGTGGTACCGGGGACGAGACTCGAACTCGTAAGGTGTTGCCACCGGTGGATTTTGAGTCCACTGCGTCTACCAATTCCGCCACCCCGGCAGTCGAGTTGTCATAGTAACCCGACGCCGGCACGCGATGGAGCTCCCAAGACGACTGACTCCAGCACGACCGACGGCAGCGGAACGCCCGCGGCCGGCCGCGGTCGCTCGCCGTCTGGGTCGCGGCAGCGGGCACGGTATGCGACTATGCGCCCGCTCCCGCTCCTTGAAGGCGAACGAATATCCGTCGCCAAGCGTGTTTTTCTCCGGCAATCGCCTGAAGTCCATGCAACGCAGCGATTTCCGTTACCATCTGCCGTCCGAGCTCATCGCGCAGCGCCCCCTGCCGGAGCGCGCCGCCAGCCGCCTGCTGGTGCTCGATGGGCCGAGCGGCACTCGCGGTGACCGACTGTTCCGGGATCTGCCGAGCTTGCTGGCACCCGGAGATCTCCTGGTGCTCAACGACACAAGGGTACTGCCGGCGCGGCTGCATGCCCGCAAGGAAACCGGCGGGCGGGTGGAAATCCTGGTGGAGCGCGTGCTCGCGCCCGGTCGCGTCGTCGCGCAGTTGCGCGCCAGTCGGACACCGCGCCCGACCAACCCGCTGCTGCTGCCCGGTGGCGAGCGACTGTGGGTGACAGGCCGTGATGAGGGGCTGTTCACGCTCGAGAGCGAGGGTCTGGACTTCGCCGAGCTGCTGGACCGGCACGGGCACATGCCGCTGCCGCACTACATCGAGCGCGCCGATGATGGCGCAGACCGCGAGCGTTACCAGACCGTTTACAGTCGGCGCGCCGGCGCGGTCGCGGCGCCCACCGCCGGTCTGCATTTCGACAAGGCGATGCTGGCACTGCTGCAGGCCAGAGGTGTGGAATTCGCGCATGTAACCCTGCACGTGGGTTCCGGAACCTTCCAGCCGGTCCGCGAGGACGATCTCGACAAGCACCAGATGCATGCGGAATGGCTGGAGGTGAGCGCGCCGGTGTGCGAGCAGGTCGCGGCCACACATGCCCGCGGCGGGCGCATAGTCGCCGTTGGCACGACATCGGTGCGCAGCCTCGAGACTGCTGCGGCAACCGGGAAGCTCGAGCCCTTCCGCGGCGACAGCCGGCTGTTCATTCGCCCCGGCTACCGCTTCCGGGTGGTGGATGCGCTGTTGACCAACTTCCACCTGCCGGAGTCGACGCTGTTGATGCTGGTGTGCGCCTTCGCCGGCTACGAGCCGGTGATGGCCGCCTACAGGCATGCGGTGGCCGCGCGCTACCGCTTCTTCTCCTACGGCGACGCCATGTTCCTGACGCGGGGTTCCTGACGCGGGGTTCCTGACGCGCGGCGAGCAGGTCGCCACTGTCCCGGATACATGCACCGCTCAGATCTGCGCCGGCATGCGGGAACCTGCTCGGGATCGGGATCGGGTGCAATCCCGATTTCGATTTCGCCAGATCCATCCACCACGCGACGGGCGGAAATCCGGCGCAAGCCAGGACTTCCCCGCGCGCCAAGGCGGGCGCAGCACCGGATGCGCAGCCAACCAAGCCTTCAGGCGATTTCT
>JANQFI010000595.1 GCA_028277905.1 Chromatiaceae bacterium
CAGCGGGCGCATAGTCGAGCTCTGTGCCCGCTGCCGCGACGCAGAAGGCGGGCGAAAAGACAAGCCAGGCGGTATGTTTGTTGACAGAAATCGCCTTAAGGCCCTGTGCGCCGCCCATCCCCGGACTCACAGAGGCACTATTCCGGCTGCCTTCGGCCGAGGTCATTGCGGAACGGCCGGCTCTCCACCCAGCAACACGCCGAGTAGGCAGCCTCAGAGCGGCTGGCGCGGCCTGCTGGTTGGACTATCGCCCGATCTTCCTCTCCAGGCGCCGCATAACCGCTTGATCGCACTACGTTAAACGGCGATTCTGAATGTCACGCGGATGGCTACATCGAGACCTGCAATAAGCTCAGGATCTCCTCCTGCTCTGGTGTCGGCGTGCTGTTCTGATGAAACTCCGCACCCTTGACGGCGATTCTGTTGCGGGTGATCTGAGCCAAGCAATGGATGACGTCGCGAAATGCCCAACGCCGCTGGGGGCCGTCTCCGTCCGCTGCAGACAGCGGTGCCAGGCGCTGTTCCAGATGCCATTGCAGGTAATAGGACAGCATGCAGAGAAAAACATGGCTGCGAATGCGTTCGTCCGTCTGATGGTCAACCGGGCGTATGTCCAGTTGCACGGTCTTGAGATCGCGGAAGGCGCGCTCGACAAACGTCAAACTCTTGTACGCGTTGACGACCTCCATGGTATTCATTGCGTCCTGCGCGACATCGCTCGTGATGATGTAGCAGCCGTCGAAGCGCTGTTCCCGGGCGACCTTGTCCGCGTCGATCGACCAGATGAGTCGATGCTCTAAGGATTTCGCCCGGTCGGGATCGGCGTCGATCGACCACTGGACGAACTGGCCCATCTTGTATTTGGCCAGGACCTCGCCGACACGTGCGCCGAGGGTCTCGACGGTCACGGCACGTTTGTCGGCGGCGATCCCGGCCAGGGCGTCCATCGTCAGCTCCAGCAGGCGCTCACGCGTCTTGCGCTCGCGCTGTGCGGTCTGCGGATTGCGGCACAGGCAATAGCGCCGCGTCGGCTCGGCGGGGTCGGTGACCTCGTGAATGCTGCGCTCGTCGAACAGGTCGCGGGCAATCACCTTGCGCTTGCGCAAGGCCATCATCTCGCCGTGGGTCAAGGCGCTGATGGTCTGCAAATCCTGCTCGTCCTTGCGGGCTTCGATGTTGCTATGCGTGAGCATCCCGCGGTCACCGACGAAGACAACCTTGTCGATGCCGTAGTCGGCCTTGATTGCATGGACCTTGTCGATGACCGTGGCTTCGTCCTTGGTATTGCCCGCAGCGACTTCCACGCCGAGCGGGCAACCCTGCGCGGTGCAGATCAGCCCGACCAAAATCTGTTTGCGGCCCTGCTTGCCGTCGCGATTGTCGCCGAACCGCACCAACGCGCTGGCCTCGTATTCGCCCTCGAACCAGACGCTGGTGATGTCGTAGAGCACCAGATGGCCGCCTGTGCGGTGGCGGCGGGTCAGCTGGCGCTGAATCGCTGTCTGACGCCGCAGGAGCCGATCCATCGGCTCGTAACAGTGGGTATCGACATCGGGCACCTCGGCGATGCCGCAGAGCCCCCACAGGCAGGTGTTGGGATGGTGGTTGCACAAGGCGCGCTTGCTGCCGGCATGGACCAGCCGTCCGACGATCATCGCCAGCGCGCTGTTCACCCAAGGCTCCGGGCGCGAATACAGGACCCGCTGCAGCCCCAGCTGCTTGGCGATGGTCAGGATCGCGTAGCTGGCGCCGTACTCCCGGCTGTCGAGGATGCGGAACGCTTGCGGGTCGTCGACGGGCAGGACGCGCTCGCGGAAGGCGAGCTGCAGGAGCTTGAGCTGCTCCAGCGAGCAGCCGGTGATGCGTCCGTGCTGGGTATGGCGCATCTTGCCGTTCTCGCGAAACGTCGTGCGCAAGATCCCGACCGGGCTCTTGCGCGAGGTCTGGATCTCGAGATGCAAGTTGCCATGCGCTGTCTGCATGGCTAAGAAATAGACCATAGCGACCCATTTGGCAAGAATCAATATTTCACATGCATGGCTACATCATGAAAATGATCCGCGTACCGAAAGCCAGCAACCGCGCGGGATGGCGGGGAAAAACAGGGCGATTCCAGCAGGAAGGTCGGGCAAGCCTGCCAGCTATCCACGCCACGGAGCTCAACGCCGGGCGGGTCATCGCCTCGTTGTCCACTTGCTACCGCGTCCTGCGCGCCGACGGCGAGCGCCGCGCGCAACGCGCACCCGGCCAGCACGCCGTCCCGCACCTCATCGCCGATCGGCCCCATGCCTGCTGGAGCTGGGACATCTCCAAGCTGTCAGCGCCGAGCTGAAATTGTAGGCATCCGGCCGGCTTGAAGTTGCGGAGGATCGCGTCCTCCATGTTCTTCCTGCCCCTTCTCCATCTCCTTTGGGTGCGGCTCTTTTGGAACGACGGTCCTCCCTCAGGTCATCTGGCAGTTACGGGCGGTTGCTTTCGCGTAGTGGCCCTGTGGTCCATGTCATGCGGCCGCACGCTCGGTCAACAGAATCGGCGGCCCGGGGTCGTTGCGTTGGCGCGCCTGCTCGACGGGAAACGCCAGGTCGGCTGGCAGGTCGCCACTGAGCTGCAGTGAGCGCAGCTTCAGGATGGCCTCGGCCCGGTCCAAGCCCCACCGCGCGCCGGTGATGGCCATCCGATCCTTGACCAGGTGCCGGCACGCCCCGTCGATGACGCCGGTGGCGATCGGCAGGCCCTGCGCCAGGGCGCGGTC
>JANQFI010000618.1 GCA_028277905.1 Chromatiaceae bacterium
TCTGTCAACAAACAGACCGCCTGGCTTGTCTTTTCGCCCGCCTTCTGCGTCGCGGCAGCAGGCACAGAGCTCGACTATGCGCCCGCTGCCGCTCCTTGAAGGCGAGCGAAAATCCTGCGCCATTCGGTATGTTTGCTTCCGGCAATCGCCTAAAGGGCTCGCGTCCAGGCGGCGTGGCGCCGGTCGGCATACCGGCCCAGCCTTGCCCCGCCGTGGCTTGAAATCCCACCGCCCCGCGCCATGCTCATCCAGCAGGCGAATGCCCGCGCTCGCGTGACCTTATGCGCGTTCCGCCCGCGATACACGCCATCAGGCCCGAGAACCGCGCGCAGCCTGTCCCAACCCCCGCGAGTGCTGGCAGTTTCAGGGCATTTGGCTGGCGAAGGCGGCTGGCGGAGGACCTGTCATGAGCACCCTGAGGCCGGACCGACCGGATACCGCGGGACGGGTGCACTTCCACGACCTGCACCCCACCCCAGCCGACATGCGCGCCGAGGTGCTGGCCGGGCTGGCACTACCGCAGAAGCGCTTGTCGCCGAAGTACTTCTACGACGACGCGGGCTCGCGGCTGTTCGATGCCATCTGCGAGCTACCCGAGTATTACCCCACCCGCACCGAGATCGGCATCCTGCGCCGCCATGGCGCCGCGATGGCCGCTCGGCTCGGCCGCGATGTGCTGCTCATCGAGCTGGGCAGCGGCTCCAGCCTGAAGATCCGCACCCTGCTGGCCGCACTCGAGCCAGCCATCTATATGCCAGTGGACATTTCCCGCGAGCATCTGCTGCGCTCGGTGCATGACCTCGCCGCCGCCTTCCCGGAGCTGGTCATCCACGCCGTCTGCGCCGACTATTCCAGCGCCCTCGTGCTGCCCTTGGACGACCCTGTGAGCCGCCCCTTGGACCATTGGGGGCACCAGCGCGCCGCCTTCTTCCCCGGCTCGTCCATCGGCAACTTCGAGCCGCCGGACGCGGCGCGGTTTCTGCAACGGGTGGGGCAGGTGCTTGGCGCGGGCGGCCGGCTGCTGATCGGCGTCGACCTGGTCAAGGATACCCGACGCCTGGAAGCCGCCTATAACGACGCCGAGGGTGTCACCGCCGCCTTCAACCTGAACCTGCTCGCGCGCATCAACCGCGAGCTCGACGCCGACTTCGACCTCGATGCCTTCCGCCACGACGCCTTCTTCAACGTCGAGCAAGGCCGTATCGAGATGCACCTGGTGAGCATCCGCCCGCAGCAGGTGCAGGTCGCAGGCCGGAGCTGCGACCTCATCGAGGGCGAGACCATACACACGGAATCCTCTTACAAGTACCGCGTCGACGGCTTCCACGCCCTGGCCGCCGCAGCAGGCTTCAGCGCCGAGCAGGTCTGGACCGACCCGGACGAGCTATTCAGCCTGCATTGCCTGGTCCGCGATTGACGGCAGGCGGGACCGCCCTTGGGGCCTGTTGACGATCACCCTTAGTTGGCGTTCAGACGGATCTTCCAGACGGAGCGCCGGCAGATTCGCGCATAACCTGCTGATTAAAAATCGAAAAGGAGGAAGGCAGGCAGGTGGGCTTACTGCCTACA
>JANQFI010000650.1 GCA_028277905.1 Chromatiaceae bacterium
GCGGCAGCGGACACAGAGCTCGACTATGCGCCCGCTGCCGCTCCTTGAAGGCGAGCGAGAATCCTGCGCCATTCGGTCTGTTTGTTTCCGGCAATCGCCTAAGTCGAAAACCCCGCTATGGACTCACCGGAGGACCTGCATGAACCCACTCAACTCGATCGCAGGTGTGTGGATCGCGGGCGGCGCGCTCTCGATCATGCTTGCGCTATGCGTCAATCTGGTCCTGGGTCCCGCTCCGGTCGCATTCGATCTCAGCGCGCTACTGCGTTGGGCGCACGTCGTCGCCGGCATCATCTGGGTCGGGCTGCTCTATTACTTCAACTTCGTCCAAATGCCCGCCGTCGCGGCGGCAGTGGCCGATGCCAGCGGTCCGGGGCCGGCGGCCATCGCGAGGTACGTGGCGCCACGGGCCTTGCTATGGTTCCGCTGGGCGTCGATCCTGACCTGGCTCGCCGGGGCAGCGATATTGGCGACGCAGGGTCAATTGCTGAACAGCTTCAGCCTCGGGCTGCTTGGCTCGGGCGATGCTGGCTACGGCCTGCGCATGGGGATCGGCGCCTGGCTGGGTACCGTCCTATTGATCAACGTCTGGCTGGTGATCTGGCCGAACCAGAAAAAGATCCTTGGCCTCACGCAGGTCCAGGGAGACGCGGAGCTCAGGCGGGCGAAACGGGTCGTCGCCAAATTCGCGCGTATCAACGCCATCCTCTCTCTGCCAATGTTGATGTTCATGGTTGCCGCGAGCCATGGCCTGCCCTTCTAGGGCTGCACTGTACAAATACCTGCGCCAACCAAGGGCTCGGACCGCCAGCGCTATACCGAGGCACGCCCGCCCTCCAGCCCAACTAAGGCGATTTCTGTCAACAAACAGACCGCCTGGCTTGTCTTTTCGCCCGCCTTCTTTGTCGCGGCAACGCGCACATAGCACGACTGTGCACGCGCTGCCGCTTCGCGAAGGCGGACGAGAATCCTGCGCCATTCGGTCTGTTTGTTTCCGGCAATCGCCT
>JANQFI010000674.1 GCA_028277905.1 Chromatiaceae bacterium
CCAGGTAATGATTCAGAAACAACCTACACACCGTTGGGCAAAGCGGAGCGTGCCCAACAAGGGCGGCTCAAGTTGCACCACTTGTTTCTGAATCGTTCCCAGGCCCTCCAGTGACGCGATTCGAGCTGCGTCGACCGCGAGAAGAGGCTCTGCCTCGCGAGGTCTACGGCAGGGTCCAGGCTGGTGGTGAATCCCCATGCCATGCATCTTGATTCAAAGGCGCCGGCCTCCTCTCGGCCGCGCGATCGCGACGACTCGTACCCCGTTTCGCCTTATTTTGCATTCTCAGCGGTGCCTTGCCTTGGCGCCTTTGGGGGGTTCTGAGCATGCAAAATAAGGCGAAACGGGGTACTGGGGCGCACCGCTCGTTCTCGGTCAGGATCACCGGGTTAGGCGCTGGTTTCCTGGTGCTGCTGCTCGTCACGCTCGCCGGTGCCTCGAACGAGAACAACAGCTTTGCCTACCTGCTGGTCTTCCTCCTGCTGAGCCTCTTCGTCGTCTCCTTCATTCGAGGCGGCCTAGACCTGCTTCCCGTGCGACTCGTGCACCTGGACGCCGAGAACACCTTCGCCGACCACCGCGTGCCCGTGCGGGGTGCGCTCGGACTGTGCGGTCATCCACACCCCGCCAGTCTCGAGCTGAGCTGTACGACGGCCTCCGGCCAGGCCGAGGGCTCGGTGATGGGCGCGGACGGAGGCTTCCAGCTGTTGCTGCCGCGGCAGCCGCGGGGGCGACTGCGCCTGAAGTCGCTCACCGTCAGCAGCCACTACCCGGCCGGTCTGCTGACCTGGTCGATGCGTCTCGACGGCCTCGCGACGACCGCGCTGATCTATCCCGCCCCGATCGACCATCTGACCCAGCTCGGCCCGGAGGGTCCGTGCCAAGGGTCGGCGGAGAGCGGGGACTTCGGTGAGCTGGCGCCCTGGCAAGCGGGTCAATCCCTGTCCGGCCTGTGCTGGAAGACCTATGCGCGCACCGGCAAGCGGATGCGTAAGCATTTCCTCGCTTCCGCGACGTCCCGGGATGTCAGCTTCGACTGGCACCAGCTCCCGGGGCTGACGGACGAGCAGAAGCGCTCGCAGCTCTGCCATTGGGTCGTCGAGAGCCGGCGCAACCAGGCGCGCTGCGGGTTGCGGCTGCCCGGTGCCGTGATCGAGCCTGGCTCCGGGGCCCAGCACTACCAGCGTTGCCTGGCGGCACTGGCCGGGGAGCTGAGCGGATGAGCCCGGTCACCCGCCGCTGGCTTGCCCCGCCCGCGAAGGATGCCTGGGTGCTCCTCCTGTCGGTCCTGGTCGTGCTGCCGCATCTGGTCTATCTGCCGCCAGCGATCGCGGTGCTCTGCGGCTTGGCCTGGTCGGTCGATCTGGTGCTGATCGGGCGGCGCGCACGGCTCCCGCGCGTGGCCAAGATCGGACTGGTCGTGGCCGTGCTCGCGGCGCTCTGGGCCGGTGTCGCGCGGTCGGGCGAGGTCGATCTGGGGCTCGCCCTGGTCTGTCTGGTGATCGCGCTCAAGCCCTTGGAGACCCACGATCGGCGTGAGCGCCGCCGCTTCGCTCTGCTGTGCTACTTCGGCGCACTGATCTTCTTCTTCCAGGAGTCGAGCGATCTGTGGCTGCCCTATTACGCGCTCTATCTCGTTGGCCTGACCGGCTTCCTGCTGACGGTCGAGCTTCCTCAGATCGAGACGGCGCCGGCGCTCAAGGATGCCTTCCGGCTGCTCGCCCAGGCGCTGCCGCCGGCCCTGGTTCTCTTCTATCTCTTTCCCAGGCTCCCGGAGCCGCTGTGGCAATGGGGCGGCGAGGTGGAAAGGACGGTGACGGGGCTGCCCGATGAGGTGGAGCTGCATACCTTGAGTGCTCTGGTCGAGTCCGAGGAGACCGCCTTCGAGGTGCAGTTCGAGGGCGCGGTGCCGGATGTCCCCAGTCTCTACTGGCGTGGCCCGGTCTACTACTTCACCGACGGCCGTGTCTGGGACAGCGACTATTACCTGGTCACGCCAATGGCGCCAGAGCGGCTGGATCGCGACGCGACCGCGTCACTGACCGCCCGGGCGGAGGAGACCATCGGCTACCAAATCAGCCAGGCCGATGGCTCCAGACACTGGCTGGTCGCGCTGGACCTGCCGATCGTGGAAACGGGGTCGGGCCGGCTGACGGAGGACTATCAGCTGGTGCCACGGCGGCGCGGCGGCGGGCGTTCCTACCGCATGACCTCGGCGCTGAGCATCCAGACGCCCCCGGACTCGGAGGCGGTCTACCTCAAGGCGTTGCAACTGCCCTACAAGCCCCGCATGGCGCGGCAGGCGCGTTTGATGGGGGCGGCGCTCAAGGCCGAGTATGCGGAGGACCCGGATGCGGCCCGGAAGATCATTCAGCGCGTCTTGACCTTGTTCGCGGAAGGGCCCTTCACCTATGCGCACGACGTCCCCGAGTATGTCACGAACCCCATCGACGAGTTCCTGTTCGAGGACCGCAGAGGCTATTGCACCCATTACGCGGCGGCCACGACCCTGATGCTCCGGGCGGCCGAGGTTCCGGCCAGGATGATCATGGGCTATCGCGGCGGGGAATGGGACCGCGCAAGGGGGGTGCTGGTCGTCCGCCAGAAGCACGCCCACGCCTGGCTCGAGGCTTGGACGCAAACCTACGGCTGGCTGCGCGTCGACCCGACCGGCGTGATCCCGGCCGAGCGGGTCTTCGCGCGGGACCCCGTCAACGGTCAGCCGAGCGCCTTCAATGAGCGAGTGCTGGCGCGGCGTACGGGGGTGGAGGAGCTGCGCCGGTTCCTGCGTCCGCGCCAGGCCTCTGCGGCGGCGGAGGGGACGGGGCCGGAGGAGGGCGCCGATGGCGGGCCTCCCGAGCCCTCAGGATCGAGCCTGTCTCTCGCCTATGTCGCCGAGATGGCCGAGTTCCTCTGGCACGCCTGGCTCAAGGACTTCGACTACGAGCGGCAACGGCATCTCCTGGACGGCCCCGGCGGCTGGCCGGCGGCCTACGGGCTGGCGCTGGCGGTCTTGACCGGCGCGCTGCTGTTGTCATTGGGATTGGTGCTGTTGCGTGCGCGGCGTCGCGCGCACGACCCCGGCCGACGTGTTCAGGGGAGCAGCCGGCAAGGCTGCGAATCTAGGAGGGTGGAAGTCCCTCTACCGTCAGTTGCCCGAAACGGACGGTTAGTATATCCCCTGCTCGGCGAGG
>JANQFI010000704.1 GCA_028277905.1 Chromatiaceae bacterium
CCTCGCCCGTGGCCACCATGGCCAGCGCCCGCGTCGTCGGGATGCCCAGCCCGGCCATGGCCTCGCTGACGATGTACTCGCGCAGGACGGGCCCGAGCACGGCACGGCCGTCGCCCATGCGCGAGAAGGGTGTACGGCCTGCGCCCTTGAGCTGGATGTCCCGGCGCACGCCCTGGCAGTCGATCACCTCGCCCAGCAGGACGGCGCGGCCGTCGCCGAGGCTCGGCACCCATTGGCCAAACTGGTGCCCCGCGTACGCCATCGCCAGCGGCTCGGCGCCTTCGGGTACACGGTTGCCGGCTAACACGTCGACACCCTCGGGGCTGGCCAGCGCGTCCGGGGCCAGGCCCAGGCCCTCGGCCAGGGGCCGGTTGATCCGGATCAGCTGGGGCCCCGCGACCGGTGTCGGGCCCACGCGTGCGAAGAACTCCTCCGGCAAGCGGACGTAGCTGTTGTCGAGCGAGAGCGGCCCCGCTCCTGAGATCTGCGCTGTGGTCACCCCGCTGCCCTCGCCCCGGGCCGCTGGGGGGAGGCGACCCGGGGCCTGCCCTGCGGCCTCTCATGCGGCCAAGGCATTCAATAGTGACTTTTCAGTATTGATTTGGCAACCTGTGGGCCATGCAGCTCTCTGCCCAGGAGGAGTACGGGCTTCGCTGCCTGCTGCGAGTGGCCGAGGGCGGCGTCGGCGGGCCCGTCAGCGTCGCGCTCATCGCCGAGCGCGAGGGCATCTCCCACGAGTACGTGGCGCGCCTCATGGCCCCGCTCAAGAGTGCGGGCCTGGTTTCGGCCACCCGCGGTGCCGGCGGCGGTTACCGTCTGGCGCGCCCGGCCGATCAGATCTCGGTCTGGGAGGCGATCCTGGCGCTCGGCGGACCCTTCTTTCCTGAGGACTTCTGCGAGTGTCATCCGGGCCAGAGGCGCGAGTGCGTTCGGTCGACGGATTGCGCGATCCGCAGCCTCTGGCAGCGGGCCGATCAGGTGCTGCGCGTCCTGTTGGAGTCCATTTCGCTGGC
>JANQFI010000025.1 GCA_028277905.1 Chromatiaceae bacterium
TGGACGGCTATCCGGCCCTCACCCATTGGGGCGAGCACCGCTGGCCGGACTCCCAGAACGTCATGGGCTGGCGCATCGAGCCGGACGGCTTCGGCGTGCTGTTCTCCAGGGATATCCCGACCTTGATCCGGGCCGACTTCCTGCCGGCGCTGGACGCCTTCCTCGCCCGCTGCGGCCTGGACCGGGCGGCGCTCGACGGCACGGTCTGCCACCCCGGCGGCGAGAAGGTGGTGAGCGCCTTCGAGGAGGTGCTGTGCCTCGAGCCCGGCGCCATGACCCACGCCCGGGCGGTGCTGCGCGACCACGGCAACATGTCGGCGGCCTCGGTGCTCTTCGTGCTGGAGCGGGTGCTGGCGGAGCAACCCAAGGGGCGTCACCTGATCTCCTCCCTGGGACCCGGCTTCACCGCCGCCTTCGCGCTCATGGACCTGCCGTGAGCCTGGAGCTCGGCTGGCCGCAGGTCATCGTCCTGCTGGTGGCGGCCCAGCGCCTGGCGGAGCTGGTCTACGCCCAAGCCAACACCCGGCGGCTTCTGGCCGAGGGCGCGGTCGAGCACGGCGCCGGCCGCTATCCCCTGCTGGTGGGGCTGCACGCCGCCTGGCTCGTTGCCCTGTTCCTGCTGGTGCCGGCGAAGGCGGCGGTTTCCTGGCCGCTGATCGCCGTCTTCGTGCTCTTGCAGGCGGCGCGGCTCTGGGTGATCGCCAGCCTCGGCCGCTACTGGACCACCCGGGTCGTCACCCTGCCCGACGCGCCCCTGGTGCGGCACGGACCCTATCGCTGGGTGAAGCATCCCAACTACCTGGTGGTGGTGGCGGAGATCGCGGTCCTGCCGCTCGCCTTCGGCGCCTGGGAATTGGCCCTCGGCTTCTCGCTCGTCAACGCGGCGCTGCTGGCCGACCGCATCCGCACCGAGGAGCGGGCGCTCGCGCCCCGGCGGGACCTCACACAGCCCCCCACTTGAAGGTCTGAAGGCGATTTGCTGTCCTGTTCCGGTCCGAACGACCGAGGGAGGGGGCAATGGACTGGCTTGAAGCCTTGAGCTACGCGGTGACCATCCTGGGCTTTCCGGCGGCCATCGGCGTTTTCGTCTACGAGCACCGGCAGCGCCTGGCCAACGAGGAGAACGAAATCCACCGAAACCTCTCGGAGGAGTACGACAACTTCCTGCGGCTGGTCCTGGACAACGCCGACCTGCTCCTGCTGCGGCGCGCCGGCGCGGCGCCCGAGCTCAGCGACGAGCAGCTGGAGCGGCGCGAGATCATCTTCCGCATGCTGCTGTCCTTGTTCGAGAAGGCCTACATCATCCTCTACGACGAGGGCATGGGACGGGACGCCCGGCGGCGTTGGCTGTCCTGGGAGGACGACATGCGGGAATGGTGCCGCAGGAAGGATTTCCAGACAGTTCTTCCCGAGCTGCTCGAAGGCGAGGACGACCAGTTCAGCGCCTATATCCTGGCGCTCGCGCGCTCGGAAGCCCCGGCGATGGCCGCTTGAAACCAAGCCGCTCCCTCGCGCGCCGAAATCCAGCGGAGGTTTAGGAAGGCCGGGGAATAGATTGATATATCGAAGAAAAGTTGGTGCGGCTGAGAGGACTCGAACCTCCACTCCCTTGCGAGAACTAGCACCTGAAGCTAGCGCGTCTACCAATTCCGCCACAGCCGCGGGCGAGGCCCCAAGACGATATCCTACACGGTGGGACCTGATCGGAGCCGGCCGTCCGTTTCGATGCCCCGCTCTTCGCTGGGTGGCGGGTTGGTGCGGCAGAGAGGACTTGAACCTCCACGGGGTCTCCCCCACAGCGCCCTCAACGCTGCGCGTCTACCAATTCCGCCACAGCCGCATCGAGAAATCGGGAGGCGCCAAGCCTCCAGTTACGGCGCTCGGGTATATAGCCTTTGCCGGCCCCAGGGCAATCGAAATCTGTGGAAATCTGGGAAAAGCGGCGCCCAAAGGCCGCCGAGGTGCGTCGGGGGTCAGCGCGGCGCCGGCTGGGTGACGGCGGTGATGATGCAGAGCACCACCATAGGCAGGCCCCAGACCGCGACCCGGGCCGCCGCCTGCGGTCCCCAAAAGCCCTCGCGGATGGTGTCGTAGAGCGCGCCGAAGTCGCCCAAGCTGCCCTCGGTGCCGGCCATGGCGGCGATCGCCGTGCTGCCGTGGTAGACGTAGGTCAACTCCATGATGAACACGGCGGTCCAGAAGATCATCAGCACCAAAGTGGTATAGAAGATGAAACTGCGCATGGGCCCCGTCACTCCTGCTGCGATCTTCGTCGCTATCCTTTGGTTGCCCCACCCCGACTCCGAGCGGGCGAAGTCTACTGCCTGTCGGAGTCCCTGGCCAAGCCTCTCTTTCCCCGGCCCTGTCGTCGGTCTCATTGGGGTCGGAGATTTGGTAGCCTCTCAGTTATTCTAAGAAGAATTCCGTCCAATATATTGAGGCAAAACAATATCTGTAGCTGAGTCGCGTCCTGGCCGGGGATAACTTTTCGGTGGCGCCAAGGCGCCCCAAAAGGGATGATAAGACAGGGTGGAGGAAAGACGGCGTTTCGGCGCCGCGCCGC
>JANQFI010000036.1 GCA_028277905.1 Chromatiaceae bacterium
GCGGGCGCATAGTCGAGCTCTGTGCCCGCTGCCGCGACGCAGAAGGCGGGCGAAAAGACAAGCCAGGCGGTATGTTTGTTGACAGAAATCGCCTTAAGCCGGCGACTCCCCCCAGGGTCTGAATCCGACGAAAACCTGCGGCTATACTCGCAACCTCGATGAAGGCGATCGAATGGAGGCGATCGCGGTTGCGACTGGGTCGCGGCCGCATCGCGCTGCATCCCGAGTGTCCGGCTCGCCACGCTGTCCGAACGCACCTGCGGAGAAGCCTCATGGCCCTAGACATCGAAGCACAAGTGGACCGGATCTTGGAGGATGCCCGGGAAGAGTTGCTCGCGGCGGTGCGCGCGGAAGCACAACGCGCCGCCTCCGCTCCGACCGACAAGGCGGCGGGCACCCCAGGCCCCGACGCCCCGGTGACGGCCTCCACGGCGACCGCCACGGATGACGCCGCCCCGAGCAGCCACGGCGACTCCGATGCAGGCGAGACCCCGAGCCACCCCCCAAGGGTGGAGGCAGACCATGAGCCACCCTTCTTCTACGACTATCCCAATAAGACAGCCGATGGCCGCTTCGTGCCCGTCTCCTGGACCGGGACCATTCCCGGACAGCCGGCCATCTCCGCGGATGAGATCGCCGAGCTCGCCGACACCTGGAAGGTCGATCCTTGCCATCTGCGCGCGGTGCTCGCCGTGGAATCCGCCAGCAGCGGGTTCCTGCTGCAGGAACCGCCACCCGCGCGGCCGAAGATCCTCTTCGAAGCGCACTGGTTCTACAGGCTCACCTCGAAACCGGTCAGCCAGACCCGCCCAGACCTGTCCTCCCCCACCTGGAATCGAAGCCTCTACAAGGGTGGCAGCGCCGAGTGGGGGCGGCTTCACGACGCCATGGAATTCGACGAGATCCAGGGGCTCAAGGCCGCCAGCTGGGGCCTGGGCCAGGTGATGGGCTTCAACTACAGCCTCGCCGGTTGCGCGACGATTCAGCAGTTCGTCGTCGAGAACTTCACCGGCGAAAAGCAGCAGTTCGACCACATGCTGAGCTTCATCGACAAGAACGGGCTCATGGCCGCACTGCGCGCCGGGCGCTGGGCCGCATTCGCCAAGGGCTATAATGGCGCCGGCTATCACGCCAACCGCTACGACGAGAAGCTTGCGGCCGCCGCCCGGCGCTGTCGCTGAGGCAGCAGCGGTCGATGATAGAAACGGAGTGCCAGGGTCCCGTTCCTCGGCGTGATCTTCAGGGCACAACCGCTGCAAACTCTCAGGTGCAGGACAGCGGGGCGGCGCGCGGCTCCTGGAGCTCGCGTGCCGCCGCGTGTCCAACCACTGGGAGGCCCGCATGGGTTTCAAGACACCGCTCTACGATGCACAGATCGCCCTCGGCGCCAAAGTCGTCCCCTTCGGTGGCTGGGACATGCCGCTACACTACGGCTCGCAACTCGACGAGCACCACGCGGTGCGCCGCGCTGCCGGTGTCTTCGACGTGTCCCACATGCAGCCGGTGGACATCTCAGGTCCGGCCGCCAAACCCTATCTCCAATATCTACTCGCCAACGACGTCGACAAGCTCGCCCAGCCCGGCCGCGCGCTGTACAGCTGCATGCTGAACGAGCAGGCCGGCGTGGTGGACGACCTGATCTGCTACTACCTGGCGCCTGGCCACTATCGTCCAGTGACGAACGCCGCCACCGCGGACAAGGACCTCGCCTGGATGCAGGACAATGCCGCGGGCTTCGACGTGACTATCACCCGCCGCGACGACCTCGCCATGCTCGCGGTCCAGGGGCCGGCCGCCCGCAGCAAGGCGGAGGCGCTGCTGCCCGAATTCATCCGCACCGCCGCGATGGCGCTCAAGCCCTTCCACGCCGTGGCGGGCAAAGACTGGCTCCTGGGCCGCACCGGATATACGGGTGAAGACGGATTCGAGATCATGCTGCCGGCCTTCGAGGCCCGCGCACTCTGGGATGGGCTGCTGGACGCCGGCGTGACGCCCTGCGGTCTCGGCGCCCGGGACACGCTGCGGCTGGAGGCCGGCATGAACCTCTACGGCCAGGACATGGACGAGAACACAGATCCGCTCGCCGCCGGTCTCGGCTGGACCATTGCCTGGGCGCCCCCGGAGCGCAACTTCATCGGCCGCACGGCACTCGAAGCCCGCCGCACCGCGCCGGAGCTGCCGCGCTTCGTCGGGCTGCTGCTGACGGGCCGCGGCGTGCTGCGGGCGCACCAGCGGGTGCTGCTGGGCGGCGAGCCAGCCGGGGAAGTCACCTCCGGCGGATTCTCGCCAACGCTGGGGCGCTCTATCGCACTGGCGCGGCTGGCGCCCGCCGCAGTCCCCGAGATCACCGAAGCCACCGAGGTCGCGGTGGACATCCGCGGCAAGGCCGTTGCGGCACGGGTCGTGAAGCCACCGTTCGTGCGCAACGGCCGGCCCAGAATCGAGCTGTAATCCCGAGTGGTTCTGAGGTCCCAGGCCGGCCGTCGCTGCGGGCAATGACGGCCGACCCGATCATCGAGCCTCACACACCAGCGAAGTGCCAGCAGGAGTTGATCATGAGCGATATCCCAACCGACCTGAAATACACGGACAGCCACGAATGGATTCGCGACGACGGCGACGGTACAGTCACCGTCGGCATCACCGACCACGCCCAGGACGCCCTCGGCGACCTGGTGTTCGTTGAGCTCCCCGAGGTAGGCAAGCAATTCGCCGCCAAGGACGCCTGCGCCGTGGTTGAATCGGTGAAGGCGGCCTCCGATATCTACGCGCCCTTGGCGGGCGAGGTCGTGGAGGTCAACAGGGCCCTCGACAGCGCCCCCGAGACAATCAACGCCGACCCCTACGGCGAGGGTTGGATCTTCCAGCTCAAGCGCTCCGGCGACGATGCGGCGCAGGTCCTGCTCGATGCCGACGCGTACGAGCGAGTGCTGGAGGACGAGGCCTAGTCCCGCCCCCGCCAAGCCGCCGGCACGCCATGCCCAGAGCGGGCCGGGCCGCGGCCGGGCCATGACTCAGCCGCCGACCCAACAACCCAGCGACGCTGCCAAGATGCCGTACATTCCCCACACCGACGCCGACGAGGCCGAGATGCTCGCCGTCATCGGCGCCGACAAGATCGATGACCTGTTCGACGAGATCCCGTCCAGGCTGCGCGCCACAGGGCTGGACGGCATCCCCGCCGGCCTGTCCGAAATGGAGGTCACGCGCTTGATGCAGAGCCGCGCCCGGGCCGACGGTGAACCGCTCTGCTTCATCGGCGCCGGCGCCTACGACCACCATATCCCCGCCGCCGTCTGGCAGATTGCCACCCGCGGCGAGCTCTACAGCGCCTACACCCCCTACCAGGCGGAGGCAAGCCAGGGCACGCTACAGCTGCTCTACGAGTTCCAGTCCATGATGACCGCGCTGACGGCCATGGACGTTTCCAATGGCTCGCTCTACGACGGTGCCTCAGCGCTGGCGGAGGCCGTCCTGATGGCGGTGCGCGCCAATCGCAAAGCCACCGGCAAGCGCGTGCTGGTGCCCGAGAGCCTGCACCCGTCCTACCGGCGCACCGCCAGCGCCCTGGTGGGCAATCAGGGCATTGAGCTGACGGAAGTGCGCTTCGAGCGCGAGACCGGCCAGACCCCGGTGGCAGGGTTCGAGGCCGCCGCGGGCGACGGCGACTGCGCGGCCATGGTGCTGCCGCTGCCCAACTTCTTCGGCGTGTTGGAAGAGGTCCATGCCCTCACCGATTGGGCTCATGCCCGCAACCTGCTGGTGATCGGCGTCGTCAACCCGGTGGCCTTGGCGCTGCTCGCCCCGCCCGGGGACTGGGGCGAGACCGGCGCGGACATCGCCTGTGGCGAGGCCCAGCCGCTCGGCATGCCGCTGGCGTCTGGCGGCCCCTACCTCGGCTTTCTCACCTGCAAGCAGGACTTCTTGCGCCAGATCCCTGGGCGCATCGTCGGCCGGACACTGGATACCGACGGCAAGCCGGGCTACACGCTGACGCTACAGGCCCGCGAGCAGCATATCCGCCGCTCCAAGGCGACGTCCAACATCTGCACGAATCAGGGCCTGCTGGTGACAGCCGCCACAATCCACATGGCGATACTGGGTGCGGCAGGCTTGGAGCGCGTCGCCGCCGCCTGTCACGCCAACACACGCAGGCTCACCGAGCTGCTGTGCGAGATCCCGGGCGTCGAGCCGCTGTTCGATGCCCCGGTGTTCCACGAGCGGGCGCTGCGACTCCCTGCCCCGGCCGCCGACCTGCTGAGCGCGTTGGCGGCACAAGACATCCTCGGCGGCTACGACCTCGGGAACGAGTATCCGGAGCTGGCCTCGGCACTGCTGGTCTGCGCCACGGAGCTCCGCACCGAGGAGGAAATGGCCGCCTTCCGCGACAAGCTTGCGCGAGTCATCGCCACCCGCAGCCGGGCCGAGTGACCCTTTGAATCGCGGTGCGACAGAGGCCCCTGGCATCGACGGCGATCTCTGTCGAGACGCACAGCGCGCGGCTTGTCTTCTCGCCCTCGTCTTGCATCGCGGCAGCGTGCCCATAGTGCGACTATGCGCCGCTTCCCGCTCCCGCCCCCGCTCCTTAGGCGATTGCCGGAAACAAACATACCGAATGGCGCAGGATTCTCGTCCGCCTTCGCGAAGCGCCAGCGCGTGCCAAGTCGTTCTATGTGCGCGTTGCCGCGACAAAGCAGGCGGGCGAGAAGACAAGCCAGGCGGTCTGTTTGTTGACAGAAATCGCCTCAAGAAGGCGAGCGAAAGTCCTGCGCCATTCGGTATGCTCTGCTCCGGCGATCGCCTCACCCCTGAGCGATACCATGACTCGACGCCAACCGCTCCCCCTCCTAGGCTCCCCCTCCTAGAACAGACCTGACAACGGAGAAGACCATGGCCCAAACCGCGCTCGAAGGCAATCCTGTCAAGCTCGCCGGCAATCTGCCCGGCGTCGGTACTGCGGCACCCGACTTCAAGCTCGTCGACAAGGACCTTGGAGACAAGACCCTCGCAGACTTCATCGGCAAGAAGCTGCTGCTGAACATCGTGCCGAGCCTGGATACCCCCGTGTGCGCCAACTCCACGCGTCGATTCAATGAGTCCTTCGCGGAGCGTGATGACGCGGTATGCGTCGTGGTCTCCGCCGACCTGCCCTTCGCGATGGGCCGCTTCTGCAGCCTCGAGGGCATCGACCATGTGCACCCGCTGTCCATGATGCGCTCGCGGAGCTTCGCCAAGGACTACGGCGTGCTCATCGAGGATGGCCCGCTCGCCGGCATCACGGCGCGTGCCATCGTCGTCATCGACGCGGACGGCAAGGTGCGCTACACGCAGCTGGTGCCGGAGATCGGCGCGGAGCCGGATTACGACGCGGCGCTCGGAGCGCTGGACTGAAGGCGATAGGCCAAAAGCGATAGGCCGAAATCCTGCGCTGCAGGCGGCAGGCTATGCGCTTGCACGAGATCAAGCCTCACCGCAAGAGGCCGGAAAGCGCGTCGTCGAAACCCTATCGGACGCCGCGTGACGTCTTCATCGCTTGAGCCCATTCATCGCTTGAACCGACTCATCGCTTGAACCGACTCTGGGACGCACAACAGAAGTCATGCTGATCCACGAACAATCCCGTCGCGGCCGCACAGCCACCGCCCAGGCCCCGCGGGACATGGCCGAGGTGTCCGAGCTGCCGGCCCATCTGCGCCGCAAGACGCGTGCGGCGCTGCCGGAGGTCTCGGAGCTACAGGCGGTGCGCCACTACACGCGGCTCTCGCAGAAGAACTTCTCCATCGACACGCACTTCTATCCGCTCGGCTCGTGCACGATGAAGTACAACCCGCGCGCCTGCAACAGTCTGGCGTCGCTGCCCGGCTTCCTGGCCCGCCACCCGGCGGCACCGGAGTCGCACAGCCAGGGCATCATGGCCTGCCTCTTCGAGCTGCAAGACATGCTCAAGATCGTCACGGGCATGCACGCGGTGTCGCTGGCGCCCGCCGCCGGCGCGCAGGGCGAGCTCGCCGGCGTGATGATGATCCGCGCCTACCACGACGCCCGCGGTGACCACGAAAGGTGCGAGATCCTGGTGCCGGATGCAGCCCATGGCACCAACCCGGCCTCGGCCATCATGGGGGGGTTCGAGGTGCGCGAGGTCCCCACCGGCAGCGACGGCGACGTCGACATTGCCGCACTACGGGACGCCGTCGGACCACAGACCGCCGGCATCATGCTCACCAACCCGAGCACGGTCGGCGTCTTCGACCGCAGTGTCCAGGCCATCGCCGAGACGGTGCACGACGCCGGCGGGCTGCTCTACTACGATGGCGCGAATCTGAACGCCATCCTGGGTAAGGTCCGGCCGGGTGACATGGGCTTCGACGTCATCCACATGAACCTGCACAAGACCTTCTCGACGCCCCATGGCGGTGGCGGTCCTGGCGCAGGTCCGGTGGGCGTGGCCAAGCGCCTGGAGCCCTACCTGCCGGTGCCGCTGGTCGTGACAGACGGCGACCTCTACCATTGGCAGCTGGAGCGCGACCGCCCAGAGTCCATTGGCCGGATGACCGCCTTTGGCGGCAACATGGGCATACTGCTGCGCGCCTACATCTACGCCCGGTTGCTGGGCGCCGAGGGCATGCGTCGTGTGTCCGAATACGCGACGCTGAACGCCAATTACCTGCTCGCGCGCCTGCGGGACGCTGGCTTCACTGCCGCCTACCCGGAACGGCGCGCGAGCCACGAGCTCATCGTCACGCTGAAGAGAGAGGCGAAGGAGCATGGCACCAACGCCATGGACTTCGCGAAGCGCCTGCTGGACTACGGCTTCCACGCGCCAACGACCTATTTTCCGCTGCTCGTGCCCGAGTGCCTGCTCATCGAGCCCACGGAGACCGAGTCCAAGGAGGCGCTGGACGGCTTCGTGGACGCGCTGGTCAAGATCCGTGCCGAGGCGCAGCAAGACCCCGGCCTGCTCAAGCAGGCCCCGCACAGCCTCCCGGTGCGCCGCCTGGATGAGATACGCGCCGCGCGGCAGCTCGACCTGGCTTGGCGGCCGAATCAGGTGCAAGATTAGTCATCCCTGGCCGCATCGCCAAGCGCGGGAGAAGCCTCGCATGACTGCCGATGTCGACAACCTCGTTACTGAGGCAGCAGGAGACCTGATGGCGCAACGACGAGGGCAGGTCGCGGCCAGGAAGGTGCTCCGGCGAGGCTGCGGCGGCGATTAGGCCACCATGGCCCACGACAACGTCCGTGGCTGGAAGCGGGTCATCTACGCCTTCGGCTACTCGATGAAGGGGCTCAGAGCCTGCTACCTGGGCGAAGAGGCATTCCGGCAGGAGGTCTTCGTGCTGATCCCGCTGCTTCCGCTTGGGCTCTGGCTCGGCGAGACGCCGGTGGAGCGTGCCATGCTCGTCGGCAGCCTGCTGATGGTGCCCATCGTCGAGCTGTTGAACTCCGCCATCGAGGCCAATGTCGACCGCATCGGCCCGGAGCGCCACGAGCTGTCGGCGCTGGCCAAGGACTTCGCCTCCGCGGCTGTGCTCACCAGCATCCTGTTCGCGGCGGTGATCTGGCTCTTGATCCTGGTGCCCAAGTGGCTCTAAAAGGATAGGACACGCCCGTACGCACGCACCTTGCACGTCGCGATTTTCATTTCACACTTCACACATTGCACGTCACACTGGTCCCATGAGCCACACCCCCGCCGACGCCCCCTTCCTGCCGCTCTCCATCGCGGTGCTCACCGTCTCCGACAGCCGCACCGAGGCCGACGATACCTCCGGCGAATACCTGCGCAAGCAGGCCGTTGCCGCCGGGCACCACCTGCGCGAGACGGTCATCTGCCCGGACGACGTCTACCAACTGCGGGCGCTGTTCTCGCGCTGGATCGCGGACGACCAAGTGCGGGTGGTCATCAGCACCGGCGGGACCGGCATCACCGGCCGCGACAGCACGCCGGAGGCCGTGCTGCCGCTATTCGACAAGACCGTGGACGGCTTCGGCGAGCTGTTCCGGCAGATCTCCTACCAGGAGATCGGCGCCTCCACCGTGCAGTCGCGGGCCTTCGCCGGCATCGCCAACGGCACCCTGATCTTCTGCTTGCCCGGCTCCACCGGTGCCTGCCGCACCGCTTGGGAGGGCATTCTGCAAGGCCAGCTGGACAGCCGCACCCGCCCCTGCAACTTCGCGCAGCTCATCGCGCGCTTCACGGAGCGCTGACCATGGCCGGGACGCACAACCGCAGCGACGAGCCCAGTGCGCCGCTCTCGGTCGAGGCCGCGCTGGCAGTACTGCTGGGGCAAGCTCGACCAGTGCAGACCGCCGAGACCGTCGCCCTGGACGACGCCTTGGACCGCGTGCTTGCCGAGCCGCTCGCGAGCCCCATCGACCAACCGGCCTGGGACAACAGCTCGATGGATGGCTACGCGGTACGCGCGGCAGAAGCAGGCGGTGGCGTCCTGTTGCCGGTATCGCAACGTATCGCCGCCGGCGACCGCGCCGAGCCGCTGGCGCCGGGCACCGCGGCGCGCATCTTCACCGGCGCCCGCGTGCCAGCCGGCGCAGACACCGTGGTGGTCCAGGAAGCCTGCAAGGCACTGGCGGACGGGCGCGTGCGCCTGCCGGCGGAGATCGAGGCAGGGCGCAACATCCGCTACCGGGGCGAGCAGCTCCGCGCCAGCGACCAGGTGCTGCCGGCCGGCGTCCGGCTCGGCCCGCAGCACCTCGCCCTGGCCGCCTCCGTCGGCGCGGCGGAGCTAGCCGTACGGCGCCGGCTCAGGGTGGCCATCCTCGCCAGCGGGAACGAGCTGGTGGAGCCGGGCACCGCGCTGGGCGAGGGCCAGATCTACAACTCCAACCGCGCCCTGTTCCGCGCCCTGCTGGCGGGGCTCGGCTGCGAGGTTGGCGACCTCGGCATCGTCGCCGACACGCTGGAGGCGACGACCACCGCGCTCGCCGAGGGTGCCGCCCAGGCGGATCTGGTGTTGGCCAGCGGCGGCGTCTCCGTCGGCGAGGAAGACCACGTGCGCCCAGCCGTCCAGCGATTGGGCCGCCTGGACCTCTGGAGAGTGGCCATGCGCCCGGGTCGGCCCTTGGCCTTCGGTCGCATCGGCGAGACGCCCTTCATCGGCAGCCCCGGCAATCCGGTGTCGCTGTTCGTGACCTTCTGTCTGTTCGCAGCTCCGTTCATCCGGCGCATGCAGGGTCAGGACCCAGTACCTGCACCCCGCCGCATCCAGGCCGCCGCCGGCTTCGACTGGGCGAAGCCGGACTCGCGCCGCGAGTATCAGCGCGCGCGGCTCATAGTGGGCGATGATGGCGCACCTAGGGTCGAGGTGTTCCGCAGCCGCTCGTCGGCGAACCTGTCCTCCCTCACCTGGGCCGACGGCCTGGTGGAGCTGACGGAGCGGCAGGGCTTCCGCACCGGCCAGATGGTGAGCTTCATTCCGTTCAGCGAGCTGATGCCATGATTCAAGTCCACTATTTCGCGAGCCTGCGGGAGGCGGTCGGCACCGATGTCGAAGCCTTGCCGGCGGCGCAGGCCGGCAAGGTGAGCGAGATCCGGGCGCGACTGCGCGCGCGCGGCGGCGCCTGGTCGGAGGCGCTGGGCGAGCAGCGCCGGGTGCTTGCGGCAGTGAACCAGCGCATGGCCAGGCCGGACACCCAGGTGGCGGATGGCGACGAGCTCGCCTTCTTCCCGCCCGTCACCGGCGGCTAGCCGAGCGATGCGGTTGTTCCGATTCCGTTCTTGTGCCGGCGCGACCTGGATAGACTCGGTGTACGACTCCGGGCGCCGCACCGAGCCCTCCGCGCCTCTGCACTAGGCCGGTCCTGCCCCGAAGCCGCAGAGCAATCGGCCGCCACCGCGTGTCTCCGCCTTACGCAGACCCTCATCCGCTACCCCGCCAACTGGCCCGCAAGCTGTGGGGCAAGCTGCTCGAACAGGCCCGCCGGCTGCCTGGCGTCGCCGCGCGCGAGCGAGCGCATTACGAAGCCCGCGAGGCGTGCCTGCTGGGCCTTGGCAGCGGCGGCCTAAGGGCACATAGGTCTACTCGGCTGCCGCTACCGCCCGCGCCCGTCATCCGCCAGGCACTCGCCACTGGCCCCGGCTATCGGCTGGTCGACCTCGCCGCGCCGAGCGATGAGGACGCCGCTTTCGTTGCACGACACCGGCTCAGCGCCGACCACATCATCGCCAACCGCGGCCTCATCCCGCCGGCCTGTCTGTCGCCCGGCCGCGTGCAGCGGCGCCTGGAGCTGGGCCTCGATGCGGACCCGGATCGAACCGGCTTCCAGCTCGAGGCCCTGGACCAAGCCGCCGTCGAGGCGGTGTGCCCGGTCACGGGGCGGCTGCGGCGCGCCATCCACGGCCTGCTGGCGGCGCAGAACCAGCCCATGTTCTACTGGTTCCCGGCCGAGGGCGATGCCCCGGCGATGCTGCTCGCCACGGGGCGCGAGGGCCGCGGCTGGATCAAGCTCTATCTGTTCTTGCCGGCCCTGCGCACCGCGCTGCTGCTGGCGGATCCGATGCGGTGGCACGGCCGCGACGAGATCGACGAATTGCGCGCCTACCTCGTCGCGGAGCACCGCCTGCTGCATCGCTATCTCAGGCGCGCGGATCCGCCCCGGCCCTGGGTGCTGGTGGACAACCGCCAATTTGCCCATCACCTGTGGAACGCCCTGAGCGGCCTTCAGCGTCTGGCGACCGGGGCAAGCACCCTGCGCAGCACCGGCATTAGCGCCTGCGCCGAGCCCTGGGGACCTGTCGAAGCACTCTTCCCGGAGCTGGGCGACACGCCCATTCAGCGGGAGCGCTTCCCGGCGCCTAGGGACCGGGCCATGACCTCGCATCGGCTCCTGATCCGCGTCGGGGGCACCCGCATCGGCACGGACCTGATCCAACGCGTACGCCGCGTGGCCGCCGGGCACGTGCCCCACGCGGTGCGCGCCCATGCCGCCGTGCTACGCCGCCGGCATCGACCCATCCTCTGGGTCACCCTAAGGCTGGAAAACCGCACCTGGGTCTCACAGGTGCCCGGGCTCATCGTCATCGGTCGCCGGCTCGCGACGGACCACCGGGACGCGGCGCTGATCCTGGACGGATTTTCCATCCCCTTCGGTCCGGCGAATGCGCCCGGACCCGAGCACAGGCGGCTCATCGCCGGCGAAGCACAGGCCGCGCAGGCTATCGTCAGCGCACTGGCCGGCGACCTGACCGTGCTGAGCCTGGTCGGCCGGCCGCTGTTCGAGGCCGTGGTCTTCGCCGAGATCGCGGATTGCTATTTCGCCCACCACGGCAGCCTGCAGCACAAGATCGGCTGGCTCGGCGACTGCCCTGGGCTGGTGCATGGCAACCGCCTGGTCCTGACCACACAGCTGCTCTGGGAACCGGCGCTGATGGCGCGCGCGCCGCAGATCCCGCCCACCTATCTGGATCCAGCGCTGGTGCGGGACGTCCCCGGCGCCAGACGCGTCGCCAATAACCGCTGGCTGGACGATCTCGACAACTACGAGCTCGATGCCGCCGATGCCTACGCGGCGCTCGCGCCACTGCTGGAAACGGCAATATGCACGCCGGATTCACCACAATATGCACCATTGACAGCCGCCAATCGATGTGCGAAAAAATAGGGGTGCTTGGGAGCGAGGCCGTTGGCTGGACCTAGCCGTGCGCCAGCGCGGCTTCAACACCATCGCGGCCTCTACCCAGGACGCCTGGACCTGTGATCGGCCCGACTGGCAGATCGCATCATTGGTACCATCGCTGGTACTTGGTGTCATTCACGGCAAGTTGGAGACAAGCAATGAAGAAAACCTTGACGTCCGTCGTCGCCGCCTTCGTTATCTCTGCAGGCGCGCTCCTGCCTGGACAGGCAAACGCCTTCTGTATCACTTTCGACGGTTTCTGCGACCAAGTCGATGCGAGCTACGATCCCAGCATCAACACGCTCTACGGTTGGTGGGATCTCTTCTGCGATGGGACCTTCCCCCAGGCGGTCATGGGCGCAAAGGCGACCATGAACGTCGGCATCGAGTCTGCCCTCGGCCTAGCAGGCACCTATTCGTTCAACACTGGGAATGGCACTTGGTTCAACGTCTTTTGGGATACCTTCAGCCCGCCGTTCTTCTGGCTTTCAGGGACCTACACACTCTCGGGAGCCTGCGGGGCAGTCGACGCAGCGGCTCCGAAGTCATGGGAGTAGTCCTAGGTTAGCCTGACGGCCAGGTCCATGGCCGGCGTGCCCGCTCGCGTCGGCTGAGGACCTGTGAAGCATCTGACGCCTGCCAGGCTTTGGCAGGCGTCTTGCTGTCTAGGCGTCCCCCAAGCGCCCCGTTTCGGGGCAGCCAAGCTCCGCCGAACAGGGATGTCCATAGACACCGCACAGGGCTCTACGCCCCTAGGCTCCGCGGTGCAGGCCACCCTAATTCCCGTCCACGATCCGCTGCATCGCCCGCTGCACCCGGTTTCCTGGCACCGAGAAGCCGATCCCGACATTGCCGCCGGACGGCCCGATGAGGGCGGTATTGATGCCGACGATGCGCCCCGCGAGGTCGATCAGCGGGCCGCCGGAGTTGCCGGGGTTGATGGAGGCGTCGGTCTGAATCAGGTCCCCGAGGATATCGTCGGCGATGCCGGTGCGGCCGACCGCGCTGACGATCCCGGAGGTGACCGTCTGTCCAAGCCCGAAGGGATTGCCGATGGCGAGGACGAAGTCGCCCACCTCCAACTCGTTCGAGTTGGCGAAGGACACGCGCGGGCTGTCCACCGGCATCATCTGCAAGACCGCGATGTCGGTGCCGAGGTCCCGGCCGATGAGCCGCGCCTTGAAGCTGCGCCGATCCTTCAGTGTCACGGTGATGTCGCGGGCGTCCTCGATGACGTGAGCATTGGTGAGCACCAACCCGCGGCGTCCGTCCACGATGACCCCGGAGCCGACGCTCTGGCGCCGGCGCAGCTCCGCGGGGTCGGGCGGCTCGATATCCAGCTGCTCGAGGAAGCGGCGAAAGACCGGGTCCGTCAGGTACGGGTGGTCTTCCAGACTCACCTCCGAGATCACGGCGACGTTGACCACGGCCGGTGTCACCCGCTTCAGCAAGGGTGCAAGGGACGGATAGCCGCCCTTGGCCTTCACGTACAGTGGGGTGCTGCCGCGGCCCGCCGCGTCGGCCGCCGGCACGCTTGGCGACACCGGCGGCAGGGGGGCACAGCCCGCGAGCACGGCCGTCGCCAGCACGGCTAGCCACGGGCGCAGCCCCCATCGGCACGGCCAGCGCCGGCAGGGCGCCCGTCCTGCCGGCCGGACCAGGCGACGGCAGCGCGGCCGGAGAAGCCGGGCATGGATCCGGCGTAGGGCGGATACGCGAAGCCAATCTGCCGACCGCAGGCATGTAAGCGATTGATCCCTGGTCGGCAAGGGTCGGCGCGTCATCCCGGTCTGGAGGGCTCGGCGGCCAGAGCACGCGCTCAGTACCGCGCCAGCGTCGGCGCCGCGGCCAGTGCGCTCGCCACCTGGTTGCGGAAGCCGTGGGCCACCGGCTGGTTGATGAGCAGGCTGAAGGGCGCCCAGTCGCCGTCGCGTCGCACCCAGCCGGCGTAGCAGCTGACCCCGCGCAGGGTGCCGGTCTTCGCACGCACATCGGGGTTGCCGTCCTGTGTCGGCACCAGGTCAAGGTACGGCGCCATGGCATCCAGCAGGTCGATCATCTGGCGACCGCTAATGCGGTTGCCGCGGGACAGTCCGGCACCGTCCTCGATGGCGAAATCGCGCCAGCCAAACCTGCGCCGCGCCCAGTCCTCCATGACCCGCTGCGACTGCGCCATGCTGCTCTGGCCCCCGCGCGCGCCGAGCAGCAGGAACAGGTCGTTGGCGACGAAGTTCGTCGAGTACTCCAGCATGTTCTTCACCACAGTCGACAGCGGCCGGCTGTTCTCGTGGGCCAGCAGCAGCTTCGCGCCCGCCGGCACGCGGCCGAGCCGCAGGTCGCCGTTCACACGGATGCCACCGGCATCGAGCTTCGCTGCCGCCAGCTCACCGAAGTGGCGCAACGCGTTGTCGCGGGTCTTGAGGTTGACCCGATGCGTACCGCTGCCCAAGGCCGCACCCAGTCGCCGCGCGGTGGGCGTGAGCTGAGTCTGCGCCTCCGCACTCCGCACCTGGCCGGCCGAGACGATCACATTCACCGTGTTGAAGTTCGCGGCCAGTGCCGTGACGGGGGCGTCATAGGGGTTGTGGCTGGACGAACGGCCGGGGATCCGGTCGCCGGCGACAAACAGGCTGTCGTCCAGACCGATGCCGTCGACGCTGTCAACGCCTTGGAGCTCCAGCGCCCGCACCGCTTGATCCAGCTCTTCCGAGACCAGGTAGGGGTCGCCTTGGCCCACCACCCACAGGCGTCCGTCCCGGCCTTGCCGGAGCTCGGTGGTGAAGCGGTGGCTGACCCCCCAGCGCTCGATGGCCGCCAGCGCGGTCAAGAGCTTCATCGTCGAGGCCGGCACCATGCCGCGGTCCGGATTGTCAGCGATGGCGGTGCGCCCGCGCTCCACCACCACAAGGCTTGCATCTGCGAGCGCCAGCGCCTGGCGGATGGGGTCGGCGGAGACCGCGCCAGCGGCACCGCAGAGCAACAGGGCGGCCAAGGCGGCAACCGATCCCTGCAAGAAGCGCACGAAGGGATTCGACTGGGGTTCGAAACCGGGCATACGGGTGTTCCCTGGTCTATCGATTGAATGCTATCGATTGGACGCTACGGATTGGTCTCTACGGATTGGATTCGGAAATCGAACGCCGCTGCTCCAGGTCGGCGATCGGATCAAGCCCGCCTTTGAGCTTAGGCGATTGCCGGAAACAAATATACCGAATGGCGCAGGATTCTCGTCCGCCTTCGCGAAGCGGCAGCGCGTGCATAGTCGTTCTATGCGCGCGTTGCCGCGACAAAGAAGGCGGGCGAGAAGACAAGACAGGCGGTCTGTTTGTTGACAGAAATCGCCTTAGCATGGGACTTACGCTGGACAGCCGAGCGCCGCATGGATAGCAACAGCTCCGACAATCTCTGCTCGTCCCGAGCCAGGACCGCCCTGGTCTGATCGGCTGAGCCTCGAGCCAGCGCAATCGGCATCGGTTTGCCGGCCAGGATGCGATTACAACCGCTTGCCGAGCACTTGCTACACTCTTCTGCATCGGAGGCCGGAACGCAGGCGGCGGGCCTCCGGGGTCGCCCCGGGGAGAAGTGCGGCATGGTGCAGCGCTCGCGGCGACTCGACCGCACACAAGAACGACCCGCTAGGCGACGCACATGCGCCTCGAAGACCGTTGGACCGTCGCGCAGTGGTTCATTGCCGCTGCGTTCCTTGCCCTGCTCGCGGTGGCATGGCCGTTCTCGCTGCGCCAGCGCGAGGCGGCGATCGAGCTGACCCTGCAGAGTCACGCATCGACCTTGGCGCTGCGCGTCGCCGACACATTGAGCCGGTCGACCGAGGCCCTGCACGCCGTGGCATCCTTGTTCATGGCCTTCGACGACCTGCGCCCGGAGGCCTTCGAGCGGTTCGCGGCCGGCTTCCTGCAGGAGGAGCCGTCGCTTCTGCTCTTGGAGTGGCGGCCGGTGGTGCCCGGTCCGGAGCGTGCGGCCTTTGTGGCACAGGTACGGGCGCAGGGTCGGCCCGACTTCAGGCTGTGGGAGCCGGACGCCCACGACCGGCCCATTGCAGCAAAGGCGCGTGCCGAGCACGTGCCGGTGTTGTACATGGTCTCCCGCCACCCGACGACGGACACGACTGGGCTCGACCTCGCCTGGTCGCCGGAGCGCATGCGATCCAAATGGGAGGCTAGAGACAGCGGACGTGCCAGGGTCTCCGGCTTCTTTCGGGTCGTGACCGGGCCGCGCGGGGACTTCTCGCCCATGGGCATCGCCATCACGCTTCCCGTCTATCGCGCGGGCGTGGTACCGGATACCCGCGCGGCCCGCCGCAAGGCGCTGTTGGGTTATGTGGCCGGCGTCTACGATCTCGCCGCGCTGCTTGCACCCCATCTCGACGCGCCAAAGCAGACCAAGCTGCAGGTCTCCTTGGCCGACGTGGACGGGGACTGGGTCAGACTGATCGGCCGCGGCAGCCAAGCCGCAGGCTGGTACCGGGAGGAGCGGCTGCTCGTGCTCGGTCGCGAGTGGCGGTTACGGCTCGGGGCGGCCTCCAAAGCGGCGATCGCCGCCCCCGACACGGCTTGGTTCCTGGTGCCGATCGCCATCGCGATCATGGGTGCCATTGTGCTCCTGTTCCTGGTTCTGCTGCGGCGCAATACGCGGCAGCTAGTGCACGCCCGCGACGATCTGGCCCGCGCCTTGGCAACCGTCAAGGCGTCCGAGGCCCATCTGCTGGAGCTCTCGCGCAACGATCCCCTCACCGGTCTGTTCAACCGACGCTCTTTTTTGGAAATACTGGACGGCGAGCTGTGTCGCGCGAACCGTCACCACTTCGCCAGCTCGCTGATGATGCTGGACTTGGACCATTTCAAGTCGATCAACGATGGTTGGGGCCATCCCGTCGGCGATCGCGTCCTGATGGCCTTCGCCGATCTCTGCATCGATACGACCCGGGCCACGGACGCCATCGCCCGTCTCGGCGGAGAAGAGTTCGGCATTCTCCTGCCCCATACGCCGCTGGCGACGGCCCGTGATGTGGCGGAGCGCCTGCGCCGTCGGGTCGAAGCCTTGATCTTGCCGATGGCGGACGGCGAACGGGCGCCGAAGCTCACGGTGAGCATCGGTTTGGCGGGGACCGCTCAGGCGACGAGCGTCGATGAGCTACTGAAGACGGCGGACCAGGCACTCTACAGCGCCAAGCGTCAGGGCCGAAACCGCGTGGTCGTGGTGCACTAAGGCGATTTCTGTCAACAAACATACCGCCTGGCTTGTCTTCTCGCCCGCCTGCTTTGTCGCGGCAACGCGCACATAGAACGACTATGCACGCGCTG
>JANQFI010000040.1 GCA_028277905.1 Chromatiaceae bacterium
TTCCCTTCCAAGGAAGCTTTGTGCGATCAAATCAACCACTTCGTCGACTACTTCAACAACACCATGGCCAAGCCCTTCAAGTGGACCTTCAAGGGCAAACCTTTGGAGGTCTGATGTTTGCCTTACTTGGGCGCGGCGGTACTAGTAGAACCTTGGCGTATAGACCCAGCACCCGCCATCGGGCCGCTCGATCCGGCGCGTGCGTGACGAGCCGACGATGACCAGGGTGCGCATGTCCGCCTGCTCGGGGTCGAGGGCGGCGAGGCTGGTGATGGTGAGCCGCTCGCCGGGCCGGCTGATGTCATGGCCTAGAACGACGACGGTATCGGCCGCGCGGTGCCCGCGGATCAGCGTCAACGCCTGGCCGAATTGGTCCGGCCGGGTCAGGGAGCGGGGGTTGTAGAGTGCCAGCACCAGGTCCGCCTCGCACACCAGGGCGAGTCGGCGCTCGATCTCGGACCAGGGCTTGAGGTTGTCCGACAGGGACAGGGCGCAGAAGTCGTGGCCCAGTGGCCCGCCCGCAAGCGCTGCGGCCGCCTGGGCGGCCGAGACGCCGGGCAGAATGCGCAGCTGAACGCTCGGCCAGGCGGGGTCGTCGGCCTGGTCCAGGGCCTCCAGCACCGCCGTGGCCATGGCGAAGACGCCGGGGTCGCCGGAGGAGACCACGACGACGCGTGCGCCGGCGGCGGCGAGCTCGAAGGCGTGGCGCGCGCGGCCCAGCTCGACGCGGTTGTCCGAGGCGTGCAGCCGCTGCTCGGTGCGGAAAGGACCGGCGAAATCGACGTAGGTGCGGTAGCCGACGATGTCGGTGGCAGCGGCCAGGGCCTCGGTCACGGCATGCGTGCGCTGTGCCGGATGGCCGGGGCCGAGGCCGACGACGGTGAGGCTCCCCGCGCAGCTGTCCGCGCTCTGTGCCGTCATCCGCCGGTCCACGGCCTACCCGGCACGAGCACCATCGAGAAGTAAGGCACCGATGCGGGCTCGACCTCGGCCAGCGGGCGGATGCGCTCGCCGTCCATCGTAGCCCGCTCGACGTACTGCGCTCGCCCGGCGACCCCGAGCCGGTTCAGCACGCGGCGTACCTTCTCGAAGTTGCTGCCGAGCTTCATGATGGCCGCGGCGTCCGCGTCGCGGAGCCTAAGCTCCAGCTCCGCCTCGGGCAGGGTGCCCGCCAGCACCAACAGGCTCTGGTCGCGGTACACCAGCGGCGTGCCCAGCGCCGCGGCTCCGGCGACGACGGAGCAGACGCCGGGGACGACCTCTGCGCGAAAGCGCCCGGCGAGGCGGTCGTGCAGGTACATGAAGGAGCCGTAGAAGAATGGATCCCCTTCGCACAGGGTCACCACGTCGCGGCCGGCGGCGAGGTGGCCGGCGATGTGCTCGGCCGCGGCGTCGTAGAAGGCGCGCATGACGCCTTCGTAGTCGAAGGGCGGCGGCGGAATGCGGCCGGTCACGGGGTACACCAGCGGCACCAGGATCTGCTCGGCACGCAGGTAGTCCTGCACCGTGGTAAACGCGTTGCCGCGCTTCTTGGGCCCGGCGTAGTAGGCCACGACCGGCGCCGCGCGCAGCAGCCGGAGCGCCTTCAGGGTCAGCAGCTCCGGGTCGCCGGGGCCGACGCCGATGCCGATGAGCCGGCCGACGGCTTGAGCCGTCGCGCCGACCAGGGCATCGCTGCTGTCGGTCAGGCCGGCGGGCAGCCGGCCGGTACCCACATAGGCGTCGAAGGGGCTCATGCGGCCTGATGACCGGCGCCGGGCTCGCGTCCCAGCGCATTGACTGCGGCGGCGGCCATAGCGCTGCCGCCGCGGCGACCTCGCAAGGTGACATAGGGCACGCCGCGGCTGTCCTCGGCCAGTGCCGCCTTGCTCTCCGCGGCGCCGACGAAGCCCACCGGAAAGCCTAGGATCAGCGCCGGCCGCGCTGCACCCGCGTCCAACAGCTCCAGCAGCCGGAATAGCGCCGTCGGCGCGTTGCCGATGACTACCACGGCGCCTGCGAGGTGCTCGCGCCAGAGCTCCAGCGACGCGGCGGTGCGGGTGTTGCCGATCTTCCGTGCCAGGTCTGGCAGCCGCGGGTCGTCCAGCTTGCAGATGACGCGGTTGCCTGCCGGCAGGCGGGCGCGGGTGATGCCCTCGGCGGACATGCGCCCGTCGCAGAGCAGGGTTGCGCCGTGCTGTAAGGCCGCGCGGCCGGCGGCGCCGGCGCCTGTGGAGAAGCGCAGATCGTCGATGACGTCCGGCATGCCGCAGGCGTGGGCAACGCGGATCGCGAGCGGCTCCAGGTCCTGCGGGATGCGGGCGAGATTCGCCTCCGCACGGATGATGGCGAAGGATTGGCGGTAGATGTCGTGGGCGTCGCGATTGTATGGCAGCATCTGGGCTGGGACGGAGGCGGTCCGTCTGGTCTTTGGGGTGGGCCTGGCCTGCCCCGCAGCGAGCAAGCGCGTAACTCTACCCGCTGGCGCCGGTCTCCACCAGCGCACCGGCGCTGGGGCATCCGAAGCCATGTCAACGAACTCTCAATCCGGCGACCCTTGTGCCCTTGCGACCGGAGATCCGCCTTGGCTCAGCATCGTCGGCATCGGTGAGGACGGGCTCGCCGGCCTCGGTGCGGCCGCGCACCGGGCCATCGCCGCGGCCGAGGTGGTCTTTGGTGCTGAGCGGCATTTGGCCCTGTTGGAGACGGGTCTGCCGGCCCGCGCCGCGCGGCCGGGACAGCGCCGGGAGCCCTGGGCACGGCCCTTCGATGTCGCTTTCGGGCGGGTGCTGGCCCTGCGCGGGACGCCGGTATGCGTGCTGGCGAGCGGCGACCCCATGTGGTTCGGGGTCGGCGCCACGCTGGCCGAGCGGCTGCAACCCGGCGAGTATTTGGTATTGCCGGTGGTGTCCTCGGTGGCGCTGGCGGCGGCACGGCTCGGCTGGCCGCTGCAGGACGTGCGGGTGCTGCGGCCGGTGGCGCCGGACCGGAGCTCGGGGCTGGCGCGGCTGCGCCTGCATCTCGCCGACGGGGTGCGGCTCATCGTACTCTCGGCGGACCGGGAGACGCCGGGGCTGCTCGCGGCGCTGCTCCACAGCGATGGCTATGGCCCGAGCCGCATGACGGTGTTCGAGCGCCTCGGGGGGGTGGCGGAGCGGCGCATCGATGGCACCGCGGACACCTGGTCCGACCCGGAGATGGACCCGCTGAACCTGGTTGCCGTGCATTGCCGGGCCGCGGATCTGGTGTCGGGGCCGGCGGATCGGGCGATGCGGCCGGCGGCAAGGGCACGCCGCTGCGCGTTGCCGGACGACGCCTTCATGCACGACGGCCAGCTCACCAAGCGCGACCTGCGCGCCCTGACGCTGAGCCGTCTCGCGCCGCGACCGGGCGAGCTGCTGTGGGACGTGGGTGCCGGCTGCGGCAGTATCTGCATCGAATGGATGCGCGCCGACGACGGTTGCCGCGCCATCGCCATCGAGCCGGAGGCCCGCCGCCGCGATATGATCCGCCAGAACGCGGTCGCCCTTGGCGTCCCGGATCTTGAGACGGTCGCCGGCCGCGCGCCGGATGCGCTCGCCGGGCTGCCGGTGCCGGACGCGGTGTTCATCGGCGGGGGCTTGACCGCGGACGGCGTTGCCGAGCGCTGCTGGGAGGCGCTGCGCCCCGCCGGGCGCCTCGTCGCCAACGCCGTCACGCTGCAAAGCGAAGCCGAGTTGGTGGCGCTGCGCGAGCGCATCGGCGGGGAGCTGACCCGTGTGCAAGTGGCGGATGCCGCGCCGCTCGGGCGCTTCGACGCCTGGCGGCCGGCCATGCCCGTCACCCTGCTTGTCGCGGAGAAGCCCGCGTAGCGGGCGCGCAGCCGGTTAGGAACCCTTCAGTGGCCGGCTCGCGAGCCGTTCGACCGGTTTCAGCCGAGCGCGGTTTCACCCGAGCGGCTGCTGCGCCGCCTCCAGCCCCGCCAAGGCCCGGCGGCCCAACAAGTCCGGCGCCTGCTCCGGCGTGAGCCGATCCAGGGCCATTGTTGAGCTGGCGCAGCGCGCGGTCGCTGCCAACATGTACCAGTGGCCTTTAGGCCGCAACCTCGGCCCCCAGTGATCGGTAATCTTGATCTAGATCATGATTTGGCCGCATTGCTTCGGTGGCGGCATGCCATCGAAGCGACTACTATCATGCTGTATTAATCCGTCATGAGCCGAGCGCGCCTGCCCCGGGGCCGGAGCGTCACGAGGCCCAAGCGCGGAGATGTATGGCGGCCTGATCCCTTGCGCAAGCTCGGTTTCGAACCTAGCCGAATATGTCTTCGACGTATCGTTGCTCGTCGTCTTCCAACTCGCAAACGGGGCTCTGCCACCGCGTCGGTTCATATTTGGGACTCCTATTTGGAATTCATTGACTCGGGAAGATCTAGAATGATTAGGGCCTTATCCGTCTTGCTGATTTCGAGCAGTGCGTTGGGACTGGTGTCCTGTGTAGCACCAGGGTTTCAAGGGCCCGGAGGCTCGGTGCAGGGGACGGCCAACGTCGAGCAGTTGGAGCGTGGATCTGCGGTGACTCCGCCCCCGAGTGATGCTGCCAACGCCGCTAGTGCTGCGATCTACGGGAGCGGCGCATATCGGCACCCAGCATACTATTATGGTCCCTATCGAGGGTATTACTATGGGTGGTGTGGAGACGAACGCTGCTACCGTCGTCGCAAGCGGTAGTGATGTCCTGAGGTGATTTCTGTCAACAAACATACCGCTTGGCTTGTCTTCTCGCCCGCCTTCTTTGTCGCGGCAACGCGCACAGAGAACCGCTATGCACGCGCTGCCGCTTCGCGAAGGCGGACGAGAATCCTGCGCCATTCGGTATGTTTGTTTCCGGCAATCGCCTAAGATGTGAGCGCCGATACATGGGAGCGTACCTAATGAAGAACAGTTTCGCTTTGCTTGCCCTGTCAGTTGTCTTAACCGGTTGCGCGGCCACGATGAGTGCGCAACAGGCAGCGGACTACGATGGAGACGGCGCAATCTCCGACGCTGAGTACAAGCAATTCAACAAGCAGGCAAGTGTTCAAGAACGGAACACCTACACCGAGAGCGTCAAGCGCCGAGGCGCCGTGAACACGGTCCACGACGTTAATGAGGTCGTTTGGACGGCGCGTAGTATTCTCTCCGGCATACGCTCGTTCTGAGCCCACCCCGTCCTGAGCCCAATCTTGGTGACAGCCGAGACCTGAGGGCACCCGCCCTGGTGGCGGGGGCAGCGTGTCCTGCTCCCTCCCAGGTGCAATTGGGTGCAATGCCTGCAACGGATTCGGGGCGGAGAGCATTGGTAGCTCTGTCGCCTCTGCTGTTCAGCATCCGGGATACCCAACGCCGATAGATGCTGCCGGCGTTGCGGCGCGGCGCTCGTCGCGTGCTTCCTTCGGCCGCTGCCGCGTGCCGCATCCTGTCCGCATGGGTCGGGCAAGTCCGCCGCGGGGTCCGCTCAGGTCAGCAGCCGCCGCAGCACCTCCGCGTAGATGGCCGCGAGCTGGTCCAGCTCGGCACAAGCGACGCACTCGTTGATCTTGTGGATGGTGGCGTTGATGGGGCCGATCTCCAGCACCTGAGCACCAGTGGGGGCGATGAAGCGCCCGTCGGAGGTGCCGCCGATGGTGGACGGCGTGCTCTGCACGCCGGTGACGGCTTCGATAGCGTCTCGACCTGCGTCCAACAGCTCGCCCTGGGGCGTGAGGAAGGGCAGGCCGGACAGGTTCCAGTCCAGCTGGTAGTCCAGCTCGGCCGCGTCGAGGATGGCATGGATGCGCTGTTGGAGGGCCTCGGGCGTCTGCTCGGTGGAGAAGCGCAGGTTGAAGATGGCCGTCAATGCATCGGGGATGACGTTGTCGGCACCTGTGCCGGATTGGATGTTCGAGAACTGGAGGCTGGTGGGCGGGAAGTGCTCGTTGCCGGCGTCCCATTGCTCGGCGGTCAGGGTCGCGATCGCCGCTACGGCGCGGTGGATGGGGTTGTCGGCGAGCAGTGGGTAGGCGACATGTCCCTGCTTGCCCTGCACCCTGAGCCGCCCGGTTAGGCTGCCGCGTCGGCCGTGCTTGACGATGTCGCCGAGTCGATCTTTGCTTGAAGGCTCGCCGACCAGCGCATAGTCGATCCGCTCGCCGCGGGCGGTCAGGGTCTCCATCACCTTGCGGGTGCCGTCGACGGACGCCCCTTCCTCGTCGCTGGTGATCAGGAAGGCAATCGACCCCTGGTGGTCGGGATGCACCGCGAGGAAGCCCTCGGTGGCCGTGATCATTGCCGCGAGCGAGCCTTTCATGTCGCATGCGCCGCGACCATATAAGACGCCGTCGCGGATGCTGGGCTCGAACGGGTTGGTGTCCCAGCGGTCCAAGGGACCTGGCGGTACGACGTCCGTGTGCCCGGCGAAGCAGAACAGGGGTCTCTCGGTACCGCGCCGGGCCCAGAAGTTGTCCACCTGGCCGAAGCGCATGGGCTCCACCCTGAACCCGAGCCGCTCCAGGCGCTCCATCATCAAGGGCTGGCAGCCGGCGTCCTGGGGGGTGATGGACGGCCGGGTGATCAGGTCGCACGCGAGCTGCACGGTGGCGGATGGCGGCTTGATCATGATGAAAAGATGGCCTGGTACTGGTCTTCCGCGAAGCCGACATGGCGCTCGTCGCCCCTATCCAGCACCGGCCGGCGGATGATGGTGGGTGTCTCGAGCATCACCTGGATGGCCCGCTCCTCGTCGAGGTTGTCGCGCACTGCCGGGTCCAGCTTGCGCCACATTTGGCCGCGCTTGTTGATCAGCGGCTCCCAGCCCAGCTCGTTCACCCAGGCGCGCAGCCGCGCCTCGTCCAGCCCGGACTTCTTGTAGTCGTGGAAGTCATAAGCGATGCCGCGCTCGTCGAGCCAGGCACGGGCCTTTTTCATGGTGCCGCAATTGGGGATACCGTAGAGCGTCATGGATGTTTGTCCGGGTCGTGCCTATGCCGCGTGATATGAGAGTGCAGCGTGCAGAGTGCAGCCTTCTGCCCGGACCATCGCGCTCTGCACTACAGCCCCTCTGCTCAGATGTCTCTAAGTAGCTCGTTGATCCCGACCTTCCCTCGCGTCTTCTCATCCACCTGCTTGATGATGACGGCGCAGTAGAGGCTATGGCTGCCGTCCTTGGCGGGCAGGTTGCCGGGGACGACGACGGCGCCGGGGGGAACGCGTCCGTAGAGGATCTCGCCGGTCTCGCGGTTGTAGATCTTGGTGCTCTGGCCGATGTAGACGCCCATGGAGATGACGGCGCCCTGACCGACGATGACGCCCTCGACGATCTCGGAGCGGGCGCCGATGAAGCACTCGTCCTCGACGATGGTGGGCGCGGCCTGCACCGGCTCCAGCACGCCGCCGATACCCACACCGCCGGATAGGTGCACCTTCTTGCCGATTTGGGCGCAGGAGCCGACCGTGGCCCAGGTGTCCACCATGGTGCCTGAGTCCACATAGGCGCCGATGTTGACGTAGCTCGGCATCAGTACGCAGCTAGGGGCGATGTAGGCACCGCGCCGCGCCGTGGCCGGCGGCACCACGCGCACGCCGCCGTTCCGAAGCTCGCGCGAGCTGGTGTCGGCGTACTTGGAGGGCACCTTGTCGTAGTAGTTGGTGAAGCCACCCTTGATGAACTGGTTGTCCTCGATGCGGAAGGAGAGCAGCACGGCCTTCTTGATCCAGTCGTTGACCACCCAGTCGCCATCCTGCTTCTCCGCCACGCGCAGCTCGCCGCGGTCGAGTCGGTCCAGGGTGTCGAGCACCGCGTCGCGCACCAGGGTCCCGACGTTGCGGGGGGTGATCTCGGCGCGGTGCTCGAAGGCCTTGTCGATGATGGCTTGTGGATCGGACATGACGGCTTCCTCAATCTTTGGAATGCAAACGAAGATCCTACGCCATTGGGCAGGTCTTTCTCCGGCAATCGCCTCAATGAGGCATGCGAGCTCGGTGCAGGACATTGGCGCCGGCGTGCGTGCCCCGCCCGGGCGCGGCGCAGTCCTAGAGCCCCCGGCAGAATGTGGCGACACGCTCGGCTGCCTCGACGCAGTCGGCCAGGGGCGCTACGAGCGCCATGCGCACGCGACCGCTGCCCGGATCGCCTGTGGCTGTCGGCCGCGACAGGTAGCTCCCCGGTAGCACAGTGACGTGCTGCTCGGCGTAGAGCCGGCGGGCGAATTCGGTGTCGTCGATGGGCGTGCGCGGCCAGAGGTAGAATCCGGCCGCCGGGCGCTCTACGTTCAAGACGTCGCCGAGGATTCCCAGCACGGCATCGAGCTTATCGTCATACAGCCGCCGGTTCTCCACCACGTGCGACTCGTCGCGCCAGGCGGTCGCGCTGGCGTGCTGCTGCGGCAGGGCCATGGCGCAACCATGGTAGGTGCGATAGGCGAGGAAGCGCTGGATGACCTCGGCGTCGCCGGCGACGAAGCCCGAGCGTAGCCCGGGCGCGCTGGAGCGCTTGGACAGGCTGTGGAAGACGATGCAGCGGCGGAAGTCGTCGCGGCCCATGGCGGCGGCGGCCCGCAGCAGCCCGACGGGCGGACCCGTGCCCTGGGGGTAGAGCTCGGCGTAGCACTCGTCGGCGGCGATGATGAAATCGTGTCGGTCGGCCAGCTCGATCAGCCGCGACAGCGTCGCCTGGTCCATCACTGCGCCGCTGGGGTTGCCCGGGGAGCAGGTGAAGATGAGCTGGCAGCGGGTCCAGGTGGCGTCGTCCACCGAGTCGAGGTCGGGCAGGAAGCCCGTCTCCGCGGTGCAGGAAAGGTACTGGGGTTGCGCACCGGCCAGCAGCGCAGCCCCCTCGTAGATCTGGTAGAAGGGGTTCGGCAGCAGCACCAGCGGGTCGTCGCCGGGATCCACCACAGCCTGCGCGAAGGCGAAGAGTCCCTCGCGCGTGCCATTGACGGGCAGCACCTGCCTGGCCGGGTCGAGCGCCCCGTCTCGCAGGGCGAAGCGCTGCGTCAGCCAGTCTGCAATGGCCTCGCGCAGCATCGGTGTGCCGCGCGTGGCGGGATAGCTGGCGAGGCAGCTCAGATGCGCCGTCAGGGTCGCGCCGATGAAGCCCGGCGTCGGGTGTTGGGGCTCGCCGATCGAGAGCTTGATTGGCGCGAGCGCCGGCGGCGGCGTGGCACCCGCCAGCAGCGCGCCGAGCCGCTCGAACGGGTAGGGTTGCAGCTGGTCGAGTCGGGGGTTCATTAAGCGCAAGCTTCGGGGCGCGGCCTTTGGGAGCGCGGCCTCTGGTGGCACAAGGGCTTGGGGCGCCGCGAGCTTTCCGGCGGCGAGCATGACGGCGGGAGCCGCGTGCTGAAGCGGCCACGCGAAACGGGAGCGGCGAGTATAGGCGATGCGTCAACGGGCGCCAAACCGGAGGCAGGCATCTCGGACATCTCGGGGGTGTCAAGCAGATGGCATTGGTTAGCGGTCTGCACCACGTCAGTGTGCTGGTGGCCGACACAGAGCGTGCGCTCGGCTTCTATCGGGACCTTCTGGGCCTGCCCGTCTCGCCGGACCGCCCCGCCATGTCCTATGGCGGCGCCTGGCTGCAGCTGGGGTCGCAGCAGATGCACCTGCTGGAACTGCCGAATCCGGATCCAGTCAGCGGCCGTCCCGAGCACGGCGGTCGCGACCGCCATGTGGCGCTCAGTATCACCGACCTGGACACCCTCGCCGCGCGGCTGGACACTGCCGGGATCCCCTACAGCCTGAGCCGCTCCGGTCGCCGCGCCATGTTTTGCCGTGACCCCGACGGCAATGCAGTGGAGCTCATCGAGCAGCCGCCTGAGGATTGAGCTGGCCGCGTCCTCGGCGCGTAGCACTCGCGCAGGCCTCGGGTAGGTCAGGCGCGGTCGCAGCAGTGTACCGCTCGGGTCAATGCTTGCCGTAACGCCCTGTACCTGCGAGGGTCGTGCTAACATTCGACGCTTTTGACGATGCCCTGCCGAAGGCGTAAGCGGCGCGGCGCGGATTGCCGCCGCCATTCCCTGCAGGTCCGGCGCGCCCCGTCGTCTTTGTCGGAGTCTCCCGTGAAGTTGATGCGTCTGCTCTTGCTTGTCTCCTTCGCGCTCACCCTTGGCGGGTGTGCCGGCTTAGGAACCGGGTCCGGCAGGGTCGCGATCGGCAGCATCTCGAACCTGCCGCAAGTGCACCTGCCCGGGGCCACCATGGCAGAGGCCCGCTCCGTGGCGATGGCAGCGGCGCGCACCAAGGGCTGGGAGATCACCGCCGCGGATGCGAACCGGCTGTTGCTGGAACGCCCGCTGCCGCCGGACCTGCCGCAGGCACAGGCCCTGAACAGCCCGCTTGCGCCGCCGCGCATGCAGGTGGAGACCGACATCGTCGAGCGTCGCGACGGCGCCATCGTTGCTCTCCGAGCCTTCATCCTGACCAACCCCGGCACCAAGGACGAGAAGCGTCTCGACTACACGTCCGACTATGAGAGCCAGCTCCTCATCTCGCTGAGCTCGCTGTCGTCCGCCTGGCTCGCGGCGCGCGACAAGGTGCGCTCCGAAGTGCCGACGCTGGCGGCATATCAGGGCGAGCAGGAGACGGAGGCGGACGTCGGCGGCAGCCTCGGCGATGTGGCCGAGACCGTGAGTCCCAGTGGCGCGGCCCCGGTCGGGGGGCAGGCGGTGGATCCCTCCGCGCGGGCCGGCACCGCCGAGGCAGCAGCGCCGTCCTCGCCCGACCCCATGCGCATCGAGCCGGCACCCATCCCGCCGCCCACAACACGCATCGTGGAGCACAGGCCCCCGCCGGCATCAGGTGCAGCGGCGCCCCTGTCGGCGCCTGTGATCGCAAGCACGCCACCGGTCGGCACCGCCCCGGTGCGCTCGACCCAGGTGGCCTCCGGCGCGCTGCTGGCGCCGACCATCGAAGCGCCGGCATCGCCGACCACGGCCGCCGAGGCGGCGCCCTCGGTCTTGCGCCCAGGGCCAAGCCTCGACGGCGGCGTACCCTCCCCGGCACCCGTCGCGCCGACGGTGCCCGTGGAGACAGCCGCCAGTAACGACATGCTGGTGCTGAGCCAGGACGCACGGAAGGGCCTGTGGGCCTACTATGCAGAGGACTACGCGCGCCTGCGCGGCTGCGCCATCGGCGACCGCGGCGCGATGCTGCTCCAGCAGAGCGACGGCTTCGAGCTGCACGAGGTGGAGTGCGATGGCGCAGCGAATGTGCTCGTCAGGTGTCGCGGGGGCGTCTGCGAGCCCCTGCGCTGACCCCATGGGCACCGCGACGCTCACGAGACCGGCTCGCGTTGGCACGAATGCATGGACGGCCGGCGGCAAGGGCGCCGGGGGCCGGGTTGCCGGTGTGCTCCTGTTGCTGCTCTGGGTGGCCTTGAGTCGTGGCGCCGTTGCACAGACCGGCGCGGCGGCCGCGGCGGCACCGAGCATCTTCCTCGGCGGCGCCAGCATTCCGCGGGCCAAGGCGTTGGCGCTGGACGCGGCGCTGCTCAAGGGCTGGCGTGTAGCCGAGAGCGAATGGGACCAGGTGGTCTTCGAGACCCTGCTGGATACCCCCGCCAGTCCAGGGCCGAGCGATGTCGCCGCGGGCCGCTTGGCGCCACCACGGCAGACGCTGTTGCGCATTCGGGCCGACTTCACGGCCGCCGACAGCGGCGTCATGACCGAGCTGCGGGCCGAGGAGATCTGGTACCTGGGAACGCCGCGCGAGTGGCGCGACGACGTCACCAGCGAGTACCGCGCCAATCTGATGAATGCGCTGCAGTCACTGGGCGCGCAATGGGCAGGCATTGCACCGGCGGTGCCACCGCGGCGCGCGCCACGCCGGACGGGCGTGGGCGCGCCCGGATCACGGCAAGCCAGCCAAGCGGCGCCTGCTGCGGGCGCCGCAGAGCCCGCATCGCGGCGTCGGGGACTCTTCCGGCTGCTGCCGGAGGGCTGGCCGCGACGGCTCAGCCGATCGGCGCCCACCGAGGTGCCGGCGCGACGCCTTCCACCGGCGGCCAGGATCGATGCAACGGCTGCTCCCAGGCCAGTTCGCCGTACAACCGCCCTACCACCTGCACCTATCGCGGTGCCGAGCGCCGGCGGGCACCGCGAGCCGGCGCCGGCGGATGATGCGGTGGGCGTCTGGGCCTATTACGCCGAGGCATTCGCCACCGATCGCGGTTGCGCGCTCGCCGACCGGGGTGCGGTCCTCGTTGGCGACGGCGACGCGGGGGAGTTGCACCAGGTGCACTGCCGGGACGGCAGCAGCGTCATGGTGCGCTGCAATCGCATAAGCTGCACGGCCGGGCGCTGAGGCGCCTGAATCATCCCGCCGCGCTGTGGTTCAGGGGCCGGTGACCTCGATGGCCAGATGGTGGCCGACCACGAGCTGTATCTGGCTCGCGGCGAGCGGCGGCCCGAAGCGGCAGTCGAAATAGGGCGCGATGCAGCGCAGCTGTCGCGCATCGGGATCGGTGCCCGCGTCCGCCGGCATGAGCCGCCAGATTGACTCCTGGAACACCCCGTCGGTGCAGTCGAGCCCCAGTGGTACGGCCGGGATACGGGTGATGGGGTCCTGCAACAGCCGATGGGCGACGCGCGTGACGCGGTAGCGCCCCGCCGGCAGCTGGCTGGGCTCGGGGGCCAGGGTGCTCACCTCCAGCTCACAGAAGGGCTCGAACAGGCTTGCGGCCCGCACCACCCGCCCCTGTTGAAAAATGCTGTGCGCGCTGCCCGCCGGCAACGGCACCGGCAGCGCCACCACCACCCGCAGCCCGGTGTCTTTGCTCGCCGGGAGCGACACACAGCCCCCCAAGACGGCCCCGAGCAGTGCGCTCATCAGGGCGCCCGGCACGCCCGTCACGAGCCGCCGAGCGTCGGATAGTCGGTGTAACCCTCGGCGCCGCCGCCATAGAAGGTGGCCGGGTTCGGCGCATTGTAGGGTCCGTTCTGCCTGATCCGCTCGGGCAGGTCCGGATTGGCGAGGTAGAGCCGGCCGAAGGCGACGCAGTCGCCGTCGCCATGGGCTAGCGCCTGGCGGGCGCGCTCCGGCGTGTAGGCACCGTTGAGCATCACTACCCCGTCGAACCTCGCGCGGGTGAAGGACAGGATCTGTTCCATCTTGGGCTCTGCGCCGCCCATGACTTCGGTGTCCGCGACATGCAGGTAGGCGATGTCGTGCCGGCTCAGGTGCTCAGTGACATAGCCGAAGGTCTCGGCGGGATTGGCGTCGTCGATGCCGTTCAGCGTGAATAGCGGCGAGATGCGCACGCCGACGCGCCCGGCCGGCACCTCACCGATGACGGCCTCCATCACCTCCAACAGGAACCGCGCCCGGTTGGCGACGCTGCCGCCGTAGGCGTCGGTGCGCTGGTTGGTGTTGCTCGCGAGGAACTCGTGCAGCAGATAGCCATTGGCGCTGTGCACCTCAACGCCGTCGAAGCCGGCGGCCATGGCGTTGCGGGTGGCGCTGGCGTAGTCGGCGACGGTGGCGTCGATGTCCGCCTTGGTCATGGCCTTGGGCGGCGAGACGGGTCGCAGGCCGCCCTTGCCGTCGGCGTCCACATAGAACACCTGGCAGCTCGCGCAGTGGATGGCGGACGGCGCCATGGGCGGGATGCCGGGGTGCAATGCCTCGTGCGACATGTGCCCGCAGTGCCAGAGCTGCAGGACGATCTGCCCACCGGCGGCATGCACCGCCTCGGTGACGAGCCGCCAGCCAGCGACCTGCTCGTCTGTGTAGATGCCGGGCGTGAGGGCATAGCCCATGGCCACCGGCGAGATATTGGTCGCCTCCGAGACCATGAGCCCGGCGCTCGCACGCTGGGCGTAGTACTCGGCGTTCAGCGACGTCGGCACATTGCCCGGCTGCGCGGCGCGGGAGCGGGTGAGCGGCGCCAGCAGGATACGGTTCGGCAGGTGCAGCTCGCCGGCCTGGAGCGGGGCGAAGAGTGGGTCCTGGGCGGTGGATGCCGTCATGGTCAAGCTCCCGAGTTGCATGCTTGGGTAGATAAGCAAATGCCGATGATCGCAGATCCGGTGCTGCGGCGGGAGCACCAGTGCGTTGCGGGTGCTCGCGAGCAAGTCGGAGCTCGCTCGCGCAGCCTGGCGCGCCGGTCGGGGAGGGCTGCCGGCGCCTCAGGAGGCTGCGATACCGCCGGCAGCGTCGCTGCTCGTGCAGAGCGTCCGCAGTGCCGCCAATGCAGGATGGAGCGCGGCCCGCGCGGCCGGGCTCAGGTCGAAGTGGCCGTAGTCCCAGGCGGCCCCGGAGACGGTGACCAGCCAGGCCTGGGGCGCGCTGCCGTAGAGCCCCTCGCACCAAGCGAGCAGCTCTCGCGGGCCATGGAAATGGGCCATGGTGGACGGCGCGCTCGGGTCCGGCTCGAGGCGTCTGGTGCATACCTCACCCGGGGTGCCATCTGCGGCGGCATCGATGAAGACCACCCGCTCGGCGCGTTGGAGGTCTTCCACTAGCTCGGCGGTGAGGATGTGGCGGGACTGCACCTGGGTGCCCGCCGGCCAGGTGCCCTCCGCGACGGCCCCGGCGACGAGATCGGCCAACAGCGGGCCCAGGGCGTCATCGCCGCGGATGGGGCTGCCGTAGCCGATGACGAGCGTATGCATAGGGAAGGCGTGTCTTGGGGCAGGTATCGGTTTCCGGTCTGTTGCCAAGGATGCGGCAAGGCCTGCGCAGTGCGGCGTGCAGGGTGCCCAGGGCCTGGCTCTAGGCGCTTCGCAGGTCGCGCGTCCGATGCTCAATCCCGAATGATCCGCCGCACCAGCTCCCCGGAGGCCTCCCTGATCTCTATGACCATTGGCATCTGCCCAAACGCATGGGAGGCACAGGACAGGCATGGATCGTAACACCGGATCACGGCCTCGACGCGGTTCAGCATGCCTTCCTTCAGCTTGGTGCCCTCCACGTAGGCGTCCGCCACCTGCTTGATGCTGCGGTTCATGGCCAGGTTGTTGTGGCCCGTGGCGATGATGAGGTTGACCCAGGTGATGAGACCGGCGTCGTCGATCCTGTAGTGGTGCATCAGGGTGCCGCGCGGCGCCTCGGACACGCCTATGCCCTCGCTCTTGTTGCCGCGGGCGCGGGCGCGGACCCGGGTGTCAAGGATATCTGGATCCTTCAGGAGCCGCTGCATGCTCTCGATGGCGTAGATGATCTCCACCAGCCGGGCGTAGTGGTAGTGGAAGCTGGAGGTGATGGGGCCGGAGTCCTCCTGCAGGGTGTGGAACTCCGCGAGCGCCACGTCGGCGTAGGGCGTGCCGCAGGCGTCGGCGTTGTTGAGCCGCGCCAGCGGCCCGACCCGGTAGATGCCGCGCGGGTATCCGAGCGGCTTGTAATAGGGGAACTTCATGTAACTGAAGTCCTCCACCGCCTCGCCGATGAGGTGCGGATAGTCCTGCGGTGGCACCTTGTCCTCGACAATGCGACCCTCGGCGTCCTTGATGCGCAAGCAGCCGCCGCAGTGCTCCAGGCGGCCCTCAGGCGACACCAGGCTCAGGAACAGCGTCTTCATGGTGCCGAAGTGGCTCGCCTCGTCGTGGAACCTGGGCACCAGGGTCTTGAAGAAGGCGTAGGTGTCCTTGGCGATCGCGAGCGCCTCGGGCAGCATCGCCAGCATGGCGTCGCGCTTCTCGGCCGTGAGCGGGTCGCTGACGCCGCCCGGCACCACCCAGGTGGGGTGGATCTTCTTGCCGCCCAGGGTCTCGATGATGGTCTGGCCCACCTGCCGCAGCCGGATGCCGTTCTTGGCGAGCTGCGGGTCGGCGCGCATGACGCCGAAGATGTTGCGCTGCGCCGGGTCCGAGTCCCAGCCGAGCAGCAGGTCCGGCGAGGAGAGGTGGAAGAAGCTCAAGGCATGGCTTTGCAGCAGCTGCGCCAAGTTCATGATGCGCCTGAGCTTCTCGGCCGTCGGCGGGATGGTCACCGCGAGCAGGTCGTCACAGGCCTTGTTGGACGCGAGCAGATGGCTAACCGGGCAGATGCCGCAGGTGCGTGCCGTCAGTGCCGGCATCTCGCGGTAGGGGCGTCCCTCGCAGAACTTCTCGAAGCCGCGGAACTGGGTGAGATGAAACTTGGCGTCCTCCACCTCGCCGGTGTCGGCCAGTTGCAGCGTGATGCGCGCATGGCCCTCGATGCGGGTGACCGGTTCGATGCTGATCGTTTGGCTCATGGTGGCTTGGCCCTTTGGCCATGGCAGGCGATGTCTTGGGAAGAACCGGCGAAGAGCACGCTCGAGATGAAGCGCAACCTTGTCGAGCTTCGCCGTTGCTGGAGGCCTGGCAGGCGCCGATCAGGCCCCGAACCGCGTTACCCGGCTCGGGTCCGGCGTGCGCCCGGCGATGAGCTCGGTCAGGACATAATGGATGGTGTCCGCGTGCGGCGGGCAGCCGGGCACGAAGATGTCCACGTCTACGACGCCGTGGATGGGCCGGACCTTGTCCAGCAGCCTGGGCACGCCTTCCGTGGGGATCTGCGGGTGCAGGTCCACGTTGTCCCGGTAGGCGCGCTCGATCACGTCGTCCAGCTTGAAGGGGTTGCGCATGGCCGGGACGTTGCCGTTTACGGCGCAGTCGCCGAGGCTCAGTAGCAGCTTGCAGCGGGTGCGGAATTCGCGCGCCTTGTGCAAGTCCTCGTCGCTGCTGATGGAGCCCTCGAGAATCCCGAGGTCCACCTGCTCCGGAAGATCCTTGGTGTCCACGAGCGGGCTGTAGACGATGTCGATCAGTTCCGCCAGATCCACCAGCCTCTCATCCAGGTCCAGGAAGGACATGTGGCAGCCCGAGCAGCCGTCGAGCCAGGTGGTGGCGACCGTCACCTTCCCGCCGCTTCCCGCGGCCCGATCGCTGCTCATCGTGCCGCTCATCGGTTGCTCCTCCGCCGCGCCAGGATGGACAGGAACTGTTGATCTTTGACCATCTCGCCGACGGAGGTGCCCTGCTTCACCAGCGCCCCCGTGGGGCAGACCTGCACACACTTGCCGCAGCTGGTGCAGCTGCCGCTGTCGCCCCAGGGCTTGGCCAGGTCCGTTACCACCTGGCAGCCGCTGCCGCGGCCCATCACGTCCCAGGTATGCGCGCCCTCGATCTCGTCGCAGACCCGCACGCAGCGAGTGCAGAGCACGCAGCGGTTGTGGTCGACGCGGAACATCTCGTGGCTGGAGTCCAGGCTGTAGCCGACGCCGCGGTAGGGCATGCGCACGTGGTCCACGCCGCAGGTCTGGGCCAGCCATTGCAGCTCGCAGTGGCCATTGGACACGCAGACGGAGCAGACGTGGTTACGCTCGGCGAATAGCAATTCCACGAGGATGCGGCGATAGCGCCTGAGCCTGTCGGTGCTCGTCTGGACCACCATGCCCTCGCGGACTCGGGTGGAGCAGGCCGCTTGAAGGCGCGGGCTGCCCGCGATCTCGACGACACAGAGCCGGCAGGCGCCGACCACCGACAGCCCGTCCATCCAGCACAGGCTCGGGATCGGGATCTTGTTCTCGCGACAGAGCTCGATGACGGTCTCGTCTTCGCGCGCGGAGAGGTCTTGGCCATTGATGTTGAGCGTGACGACGCGGACGTTGGTTCGCGGGGCGGGGAGTGGCATGCGGGCTGTCCTCGTCCGGGGGTTGTGATTATTCGCTGCGGTTCGTCGATTGTCGCAACGGGTCAGCTGCCAGCGCTTCGAGCTACTTTCCCTTCAGCTTCCCGCCTCTGCGTACCAGGCCGGCTTGGCCTCGTCCAATACGAGTGGCCACAAAGATCAACTAGCGCTTGTCAACCTAGCTGCTGCTCGTACTCCTGCCGAAAGTAGCGCAAGGTGCTCAGCACAGGATTCGGCGCCGTCTGCCCGAGCCCGCACAGGCTGGTGGCCTGCACGACCTCGCACAGCTCCTCCAGCAGCTCCAGATCCGTGCGGCTCGCCTCGGTCCGGGCGATCTTGTCCAGGAGCCCATGCATCTGCTGGGTGCCGGTGCGACAAGGAATGCACTTGCCACAGGACTCGTCCATGCAGAACTCCATGAAGAAGCGGGCCACGTCCACCATATTGGAGGTCTCGTCCATGACGATCATGCCGCCCGAGCCCATCATGGTGCCCAGGGTCTTCAGGCTGTCATAGTCCACCGGCAGGTCCAGGTGCGCCTCCGGCACACAACCGCCGGAGGGGCCACCGGTCTGGACGGCTTTGAAGCCCTTGCCGTTCGGGATGCCGCCGCCGATGTCGAAGATGATGTCGCGCAGCCGAGTGCCCATGTCCACTTCGATCAGCCCGGTGTTGACGATGGTGCCGGCGAGCGCGAACACCTTGGTGCCCTTGGACTTCTCGGTACCGATGCCGGCGAGCCAAGCGCCGCCATTGGTGATGATGGGCGCGATGTTCGCGTACGTCTCCACGTTGTTGATCAGGGTGGGGCTGCCCCAGAGGCCATACTCCGCCGGATAGGGCGGGCGCGGGCGCGGCTGGCCGCGGCCGCCCTCGACGGAGGCCATCAGCGCCGTCTCTTCGCCGCAGACGAAGGCCCCGGCGCCGAGCCGGATCTCGACGTCGAAATTGAACTGGGTCTCGCAGATGTGGTTGCCGAGGAAGCCCGCGCGCTTGGCCTTGCGGATGGCGGTCTTGAGCCGCTCCACCGCGAGCGGATACTCGGCACGGACATACACATAGCCCTTGTTGGCGCCGATGGCGTAGGCGGCGATGGCCATCCCCTCCAGCACCCGATGCGGGTCAGACTCCAAGATGGCACGGTCCATGAAAGCGCCGGGGTCGCCCTCGTCGGCATTGCAGATGACGTACTTCTGCCCCGCCGGCATCTTCGCCACCGTGGACCACTTGAGGCCAGTCGGATAGCCACCGCCACCGCGTCCGCGCAGCCCGCTGGTGGTGACCTCGTTGATGACGTCTTGCGGCGGCATCTCGCTCAGCGCCTGCACCATGGCCGCGTAGCCGCCGGCCATCACATAGCCACGGAAGCTGTTCGGATCCACGATGCCGGCGTTCTCCAGCACGATCTTGTGCTGGCGGCTGAAGAAGGGCATGTCGGTCGGACATCGCAGCCGCTCGACCGGAGTGCTGCCGGGGAAGGCGCTGGCCAGGATTTCCGGCGCATCCTCGGCGGTGACATCCCGGTAGATGACGGCCTCTTCCAGCGGCGCGGCGGGCGGTGCGACGGCGATGAGCGGGCCCGCCGAGCAGAGCCCCATGCAGCCGACGCCCTTGACCTTGCAGTTGCCTTCGGGCTTGTCGCCGCAGCCCGCGCGCAGGGCGTCCAGCACCGGGACCGCGCCGGAGGACTGGCAGCTTGCGGCCATGCAGACGCGGACCTCGATCTCGGGCTCCTGTGCCTCGTTGCGATACTTGGCGGCGAGGTCTGCGAGGTCGTCGAGGTTCATTCGGCGACCTCCTCTGCGAGCAGATCGCAGAGCTGCCCCACGGCAAGCTTACCGATGACATTGCCGTCCAGCACCACGGCGGGAGCTAGGCCGCAGGCGCCGACGCAGCGGGCGGTGAGCACGGACAGGGCCTGGTCCGCTGTGGTCTCGCCGGGAGCGGCATGGAATCGCTCCTCGATCCCCTCGATCAGTGCGCCCGCGCCCTTGATGTAGCAGGCTGTCCCGGTGCAGACCACGCAGGCATGCCGTCCCTGCGGCTTCAGCATGAACAGGTGGTAGAAGGTCGCGACCCCATAGACCTTGCTGAGCGGTACGTCCAGCGAGTCGGCGACGAAGGTCATGGCCTCCTCGTCCAGGAAGCCAAAGGCGTCCTGCACCGCGTGCAGGGATTCGATGAGCGCGTGCCCGGCGTAGCCGTTGCGGCGCATGGTGGCGTTGACCAGCTTCCAGCGCTTGTCTTTGCTGGGCAGGTCCGGCCGCGTTCGCTGCAGTGTCATAAAGGCCCCTTTTGTGTTGCCCCGCTCGTGTTGCTTGTCTGGTCTTGTTCGGGGCGGCAGTGCGCGGTCGTCCGGTCGTCCGATGGTCCGGTAGCCACGCACGCCACCATTAAAGCGCGCTGACCGGCATTGTCAAAAATAAAGATCCGATGACCGCAGAAGGTGCGCAATCGGCCCGGTTGCGGCCCCGGCGCACCGCGTCCGTGCGCTGGAGACCCGACTCACGACCTGGCTATACTGCGGGCAGCGGATCGGCCCGGCTGCCCGGACCGCTTGCGCATCCTCTGCCGACACGCGTCGGCCGCCGAGCCACCGCCAGCCATCGCAGCATCTGTAAGCGGAGATGACCGATCCCCCGCCGAGATCCGCCCCCGACGCCGCCGCGGCGCAGCGAGTTGCCCGGTTGGCTGCCCCGTCGCCCGGCGATGACCCGGCCCGGCCCCGGCGCCGCGGCATCTATCTGCTGCCCAATCTGTTTACGACGGCGGCCCTGTTTGCGGGCTTCTACGCGGTGCTCTCGGCCAACGCCGGGCGCTTCGAGGCGGCAGCGCTGGGCATCTTCGCGGCGATGATCCTGGACGGCTTCGACGGGCGCATCGCACGCATGACCCACACCCAGACCGACTTCGGTGCGGAGTACGACAGCCTGTCGGACATGGTGGCCTTCGGCGTCGCGCCGGCGCTGGTGGCCTACGAGTGGGCATTGTCCGGGTTGGGCAAGCTGGGCTGGCTTGCCGCCTTCGTCTACACCGCGGGGGCGGCGCTCAGGCTCGCGCGCTTCAACACCCAGATCGGCGTTGCCGACAAGCGCTATTTTCAGGGCCTGCCCAGCCCGTCGGCGGGGGCCATTATTGCAGGGTCGGTCTGGCTCGGTGCCGACAACGGCATCGCGGGTGGCAGCGTCAGCCTGCTGGTGGCGCTGTTCACCGCCGGCGCCGGGCTCCTGATGGTCAGCAACTTCCGCTATCACAGCTTCAAGCTGCTGGAGCTCCATGGCAAGGTGCCCTTCATGGTGCTGGTGGCGGTGATGCTGGGCTTCGCGCTCGTGGTGCTGGACCCACCCATCGTGCTCTTCGCGCTGTTCTTGGGCTACGCGCTTTCGGGGCCTGTCCTGACGCTGATCCAGCGCCGCCGCCGCCGCGCCCGGCGACGGCGGGAGCCGGCAGGCAGCGGCAATCTGCGAGGTTGACGCCCACCTCCAGGACCCATCCCCGCCCGAAGCTGTCCGGGATCATTGCTCCGTGGCCCGCCGCACGACCACCGGTGGTGATCGCGGAATTGCCCGGGCTCCCGCTTGCCGAAGACCATGCATCGCGACGTCCGCGGCGAGTAGCGTGAAGCTGGCCGGGACTGGCGTGGTCCCAAGATCCCCGCAAGCCACGCGTGACCGAGCCGTATCGAGTAGGCCCAGATGAGTGGTATCCCGATTCTCACCCGCCGCCGTGCCCTCTGGATGTTGCCCCTGTTGGCCCTGTTTCCGCCACTCGCGCCTGCTGCACCGGCGGGAGCGCCGGCGCCGGTTGCCGAGGCTACGCCTACCGACAGGCGCGCCGGCACGCCCGCCATACCGGCCGCGGCCGCCGACAAGGTCGGCATCGGCAGCCGCGATAGCCAGAAGTGCATGCGCTGCCACTGGATGGAGACCATGGCCTACCGCGACCGGGAGACGCGCGAGATCGTGAATCTGTCCATCGACGCCGACGCCTATCGTCACTCGGTGCACCAGGGGCTCGCCTGCGGCGACTGCCACGACCGGGCCTACAAGCATTATCCGCACCGCACCAGCAGCGCGGACGAGGGCCTCAGCTGCGTGGGCTGTCATGCGGAGCGCCAGGACGATCCGAGCCTCAGCCCGCCCAAGCTAGACGCCTTCGACGTCCAGTACCAGCACAGCGTGCATGCCTTGGAGGCCAGGCTAGCGGGCGGAGGGCCCTTCAGCTGCTTCTCCTGCCATAATCCGCACAGCTTCAGGCCGCTGCCCAACGACACGCCGGTGTCCGAGGTCGTGGCCGCCAACAACGGCCTCTGTCTCGACTGCCATACCGAGCTGCTCTCGCCAGTGCCCAAAGGCCACGCCTGGCTGCCGCGCCCGCGGCAGCATTGGCGCGCCGTGCGCTGCCTCGACTGCCACACACCGCTGGAGGGCCGGCAACTCTATGCGCCCTCGCACGAGCTGCTCGGCGCCACCGAGAGCAACCAGAACTGCGTCGAGTGCCACAGCCGGGGCGGGCAGCTCCTGGCCCAGCTCTATGTGCACCGCGCCGAGCAGGAGCGTGAGCGGGAGGGCTTCCTCGCGCACGCCATCTACAACGACGCCTACATCATCGGCATGAGTCGCAGCCCCGTCATCGACCGGATCGGGCTCGCGGTGGTCGGGCTGATAGTGCTGGGTGTTGCCGCCCATGGTTACGGCCGCTACCTGGCTTACAAGCGCAAGCGGAGGGCCCGATGAGCGCGCTCTATCTCTACCCGGTGTGGCTGCGGCTCTGGCACTGGCTCAACGCGGTCGTCTTCTTCACCCTGTTGGCGACCGGCATCAGCATGCATTTCGCGCTGGGCTGGCTGATACCGTTCGAGGTCGCCGTGCCGGTGCACAATATCAGCGGCATCCTGCTGACCCTGTCTTGGGTGGCCTTCTTGATCGGCAACGCCTTCGGCGGCAACGGCAAGCACTACCTGGTGAACATCCGCACGCTGCCGATGGACCTCGTCCGGCAGGTGCGCTACTACGTCTACGGCATCTTCGTCGACGAGCCGCACCCCTTTCACGTCAGTACCGAGCACAAGTTGAACGCCCTGCAGACGCTGAGCTATGTCGGCGTCATGTACGCGCTGATGCCTGTGCTCATCATCAGCGGCTGGGCCTTCCTGTTCTCGGCCGAGCTGCCGGAGACCCTGTTCGGCTTCGGCACAATCTGGCTGGTCGCCATGGCGCATCTGCTGCTCGCCTGGATGATGCTGCTGTTTATCCTGGTCCACCTGTACATCATTACCACGGGCGAGACGCCCACCACCAACCTCAAGGCCATGATCACCGGCTGGCACCGGGAGGGGACGAGCGACGAGGCCTGAGGTGCGGGGGATGGCGGTGCCGCCGCAAAGCGGCGCTGAGTCGCGCCGGGCAGGTCATGCAAACCCCTTACACTCCGAACTGTCCAATGTGGATGATCGCGCTGTAGTCCGAATCCTCGACCATGAGCACTGCTGCCACAGCCCAAGACACCGCGAAGAGCACGCGCACCGGCCGCTTGGTGCTGATCCTGTTCGGGGTCCTGCTGGTGCTCTACCTGCTGTACAAGCTGGTCTATCCGCTGGTGTTCGACGCCTACACCGGCGTCACCAATGCGCCGCTCAGCTATCCGAACAGCGAGACCCTGTCCGACGCGGCGTTCGAGCAACTGGCCCTCGAGCTCACCGAGGACACCCGCCGCACGCGCGCCGAGGCGACCGTGGCGCAGGACCAGGACGCCTTCGCCCGCGAGCTCAAGGTCGAGATGCTGATGCGCACAGCGTCCTTCATGGAAGACACCGAGTACAGCCACATCAAGTACTTCCGTGACGCGGGCCTCCGCACCTATCAGGGACCATCGACATGCCTGACCTGCCACGAGACCATGCAGGTGGAGCACGCCGACGGCAGCCTGGGTACCGTCAACACCCTGGATGACATCGTGAATTCGGTGCACTTCAAGTTCCAGTCCGCCGCCAGCGGCTTCTCCACCTTCGGCTACGACGGGCGCCGGGTCAACGCCGAGGACAGTCGCAAGATCCCTGTGGGCAAGATCAACCGCGCCTGCGGCATCCCAGGCAGCTTCTCCTGGACCGGCTGGGCGGCGCTGGTGCAGAGCCGGCCGCACGGCGACCCACACGCCGATGTAGCCGCCGTGCCTGCGGACCGGATCGTGACGCGCAGCGAAGGCTGCGGGCAGTGCCATATCGGCGGCAACTACCACCCTGCCACCGAAAAGATGATGCCCGTCGGCGACGTGCCGGATACGGCCAAGCAGGGCATCGATTGCCTCATCTGCCACTCGGCCGAGTACGACATGAACCAGCGCTACGTGGTCCAGGACAAGCACGGCAGGCGCTGGAACCAGGACCGTAGCATGCGTGCCGCGCTGGCCGTCGGGCAGACCCGCAATCAGAACTGCCTCAACTGCCACCAGCACAACATGGGCGGTGACGCCTACATCCACAATGTGGCCGCCAAGAGCCTGGGCGAGAGACACCAACGCATCTTGCACACCGGCGCCAAGCGCGGCAATCCGTTCAGCCCCGAGAGCGACGCCCACGCCGCCGCCGGCATCCAGTGCACCGACTGCCACGTGCCGCAGGGGCACAAGATCCCGCGCGGCACCAAGGGCGTGGACCTGGTCGCCACCGACCTGCCCGACCGCGAGGTGACCTGCGAGAGCTGCCACAGCGAGGCGCCGCACAACGCCTCCGAGCACCGTGCGCTCTTGAACGGCCACATCGCCCGCATCGCCTGCGAGACCTGCCACATCAATCAGCTGGAAGACAACAACGTCATCCTCCGCGACTGGGTGCACCCCACCTGGAACGCCGAAGAGGGCCTCTGGGAGTTCACCGACGTCTACCGCTCCGGCGCGCCCGGCAAGGGCATCATCTATCTGTGGTTCAACGGCAACGGGACTTTCCTGGCCAATGCCCTGGGCGACAATCCGGCGGGCACGGGCGACTACGACCCGCTGATGCAGCAGATGGTGCAGATCACCGACCCCGAGGCCATCGCCGCCATCCGCGCCAAGGCGGAGGAGCTTGCGCAGCACTACCCGGACATCGACGTCGATGCCTATGTGAAGGCCGCGACCCGGCCCCTCTCGCAGCTCTCGCCCGAGATGCTTGCCAAGCGCAGGCAGATGATCGACGCCAACCTCAAGCGGGCCATGGCTGAGGGCGAGAGCAAGCTCTACCCCTTCAAGCCCTTCAACGCCATGATGTACGAGGACATGGCCAACCAGGGGCCATTCGGGGCCATGATCCTGCCCTTCGACTATCCGACCTATTACGAGACCGGCGACACGCTCGCGGCCATGCAGGTCGCGATCGGCGACCCGATCGTGCGGCGCATGTACCAAGAGCCCTTCAAGCTCTACATGATGGACGAGTTCATGGCCTACTTCGGCGTCGAGGGCGGCTGGAAGACCGACTACCCGATTCGCCCCGACGGCAGCATGCCCAATGTGGAGGCCCACTGGATGCGCCAGATGGGCACGCTCATGGTCAACCACGGCATCCAGCGCCAAGGCCAGACCTGCAAGGACTGCCATAGGCCCGACGGCATCCTCGACTACGCCGCCCTCGGCTATCCGCCGGAGCGGGTCGAGGAGCTGGAAAGCATGGACATCGTCGAGAAGATCGATGGAGACTTCGCCTCAACCCCGATTCCGGCCCCGCCCGCCGATGCCGGCGAGCGCTCCGCCGCCCGCTGATGGGCGCGCCGGCCGGAGGATCGCGCTACGTCTTGATCCGTCCCCGACAGCAAATCCTTCCCTAGGTCGCGCCTGCCCCGCAGCCGCTCGATCCGCGCTCGCTGTTGCTCAGCAACGCTGCAGAAACAATATCGCTCTGGCAACGACGCCAACGACGCCAACGACGCCAACGACGCAAGGACATCGATGTTGCAGACTCGGTTGTTTGCGCATCCTGCCTTCGGTCGCTCAATCACCTCCCTGCCGGCGCAGCTCCGCCTTCAGCGCGGCAAGCTCGGCCTCGGCCCGCTCGGCGCGCAGGCGCTCCGTCTCGGCACGGGCCGCTTCGGCGTCTGCGCGCGCGGCCTCGCTGTCCGCGCGCGCAGCCGCGGCAGCAACCTTCGCCGCACCGCCCTCGGCGTCTGTGGGCAAGGGCTCGCCGGCGTGCGTCGCCCAGCGCAGCCAGGTCGCGTTCAGCCCGCGGTAGGTGCCGGTCCAGCGCATCAGCGTCAGGCCCAGCAGGCTGCTCGCGAATCGTCCCTCGGCGTCGGGCTCGATGGGCTCGTAGCGACCGCCCCTGAGGTGGAAGCCGGCCAAGTCGTTTGGATCGAAGGGGTCGTACCAGAAATACTCGGGTATCCGCATGCAGTCCCGGTAGACCTGCATCTTCTCGCCCTTGTCCTGCCGCCGGGTCGTGGCGGACAAGAGCTCGATGACGATGTCGGGGGCCTTGCCCTCGTCCCATACCACCCAGCACTTGCGCTGGCCCCTGGGCACGCCCAGCACGACGAAGTAGTCTGGCCCTTTGAAATACAGCCCGCGGGTCTGCTCCAGCCTGTAGTAGACGAGCATGTTGCCATTGACATAGCCCTCACCGCGCGCAGCCAGCCAGGGCTCGAGCGTCTCGATCAGCAGGTCCATCTGCCACTTGTGGCGTTGCGTCTCCATCGGCTCGCCATCGTCGCAGGGCAGCTCATCCCGGGTCGGCGGCGGCGCTGGCAGGTGCCCCGGGGGCTCTTCATCGAGCCAAGGCTCGGCGGTGCCGGACTCGGCGGTCTCGGTTCGGGCCATCGGGATCTCCGTCGCGCAGCTTCTTTGACGATCCAAGTGTGCCGGTTCCGGAGACATCCGTCACCGGCGAGCATCGGCATCGGCCAAGAAGCCGGACCTGCTGGAGAGCCCTTGGTCGCGGTTCTGCGCCGATTTCCCAATCCAGGATCTGAAGATTGATGGCACTACCCGTGGCATCCGCAAACCTATAGGAGAAGCTGTACGGCGACTTCGGGATCACGGCAAAGGTCTTGGGCCAGTACGCCGCGTCGAACAGGTCACCCTGTGCGTGCATCGCGCGCATCTGCGCGAGCTTGCCGGAGTCCCATTCTCTGTCATGGCGGGTGCTCACTGGCGGAGCGCTCGAACAAGGCGTGGAAATCGGCTTGGCCGCGCAGGTCTCGACGCTCTTGCGACGCAATGCCCAGTTCCGGCATGTGCACCCAACCGATCATCCACCCGTCGAGCCTTGGTGGCGCGCGAGGGCTTGGTGGGGCGCCTGGGCTTGGGCACCTGGCTCGCCTTGGCGATCAGCTCGACTAACCGCTTGCGGGCATCGGCACGATTGCGCTCGCGGGTGCGGTGGCGGTGGGCGGGGATGATGAGCACGCCGTCCGAGTCCAGCCGGGAGCCCGCGAGCCTCTGAAGGCGCGCACGCACAGCGGCCGGCAGTGACGGGGATCTGCGCACGTCGAAGCTGAGCTGCACCGCGGTCGCGACCTTGTTGACATGCTGCCCACCGGGACCGGGGGCGCGGACG
>JANQFI010000052.1 GCA_028277905.1 Chromatiaceae bacterium
CCCGACCGGGCCATTAACGAAGCGGCCGTAATTCGAAAAGGTTGTTTTAACTATTGCACTTAGCAGTTTTTAAACGGCCCTTGTCTACCATAACGCTGCACCAAGCCCGCAGACATGATGGAGCGGGTCAACGAGAGCGCACACGGAGTTGCGTCTTATGAGTTCAGAGCGCACAGGTAGGCCAGACAGCGTCATCGGACCGGCAGGTAAGCCACTGACCGTCGATGACTTGCCTCCTCCCAACACGGAACGCTGGGTCATTCGGCGCAAGGCCGAGGTGGTCGCTGCCGTTCGGGCCGGCTTGATCAGCCTGGAAGAGGCCTGCGAACGCTACCGTCTGTCGGTGGAGGAGTTCCTCTCCTGGCAGCGTTTGATCGACAAGCACGGTCTGCGCGGCCTGCGCACGACCCGCCTGCAGCAGTACCGCAAGTCGAAAGAGAACGAGCGGCCGGTCCTGGCCGAGAGCATCGACGGGCGCGCCGCCTCTTAAGACCGCCGCACAAGGCCTACCCCCTTAGTCTCCAGCAAAGCGTCGCCAGCCGCCCCCGAAAAGGGCGGCGGAACCGCGCCAAGAGCCCACTAAGACGGCGGCCTTTCCCGAACTAGGCAAAATCTGCCTGCATTAACGCCAGATTTACCACGGGCCCGTAGCCTTTTGGCACGGGAGGTATCGGCTATCCGCTCCCGAAATCTCGTTCATTCGACCGCCACCGAATGGCGGCGGGGTGTGGGTAGATAGGCGTGAACACATTCGTTGAAACGATCCGCGGCCTAGGCGCGCTGCGTCTGGTCATGATGGCGGCGGTGGCCGCCAGCAGCCTGGCTTTCTTCATCTATCTGACCGGCCGTCTGGCGACGCCGGACATGGCCCTGCTCTATGGCGAGCTGGACGGCCAGGAGAGCGGCCAGATCGTCGCCGAGCTCGATCGGCAAGGCATTCCTTATAAAGTAAGCGCCGACGGCGGCAGCATTCAGGTGCCGGCCGATCAGGTCGGCCGCATGCGGGTCGCCATGGCCAGGCAGGGCCTGCCCAGCGGCGGCTCGGTGGGCTACGAGATCTTCGACCGCTCGGACGCCCTGGGCACCAGCTCCTTCGTGCAGGACGTCAATCGCCTGCGCGCCCTGGAGGGCGAGCTGGCGCGCACCATCCGCTCCATCGCCCAGGTGCGCCAAGCGCGGGTCCACCTGGTGCTGCCCAAGCGCGAGCTGTTCAGCCGCGACCGGGCCGAGCCGAGCGCCTCGATCGTCGTGACCCTGCGCGGCGGCGGCCGGCTTTCGCGCGAGCAAGTCTTTTCCATCCAGCACCTGGTGTCGGCGGCCGCGCAGCGCCTGCAGCCCAACAAGGTGTCCATCGTCGACAGCGCCGGCGCCTTGCTCGCCAAGGGCGGCGGCGAGGACGAGATGGCCAACCTGGCCACCAACGCCGAGGAGATGCAG
>JANQFI010000160.1 GCA_028277905.1 Chromatiaceae bacterium
CAAACAGGCACACCGGGACGACGCCTTCCGCATCGCCTGGCCGACGCTCAACCTCGGCCAGATTCACGGCGGCGATGCGGCCAACCGCATCTGCGGCCAGTGTGAGCTGCACCTGGACATCCGCCCGCTCCCGGGGCAGGACCCGGCCGAGCTGCGGGCCCAGCTCTCGCAGCGGGTCGCGGCGGTGGCGGAGCAACGCGGACTCGACTGGGAGGTGACGCCGCTGTTCGCGAGCATCCCCCCGGCGGCCACCCCGGCCGGCGCTAGCATCGTCCGCGCGGCCGAACAGCTCACCGGACATGTGGCGGACAGCGTCAGCTTCGGTACCGAGGCACCCTTCCTGAGCGCGCTAGGCATGGAGACCGTCGTGCTCGGCCCCGGCGACGTCGCCCAGGCGCACCAGCCGGACGAGTTTCTCGCACTGGAGCGCATCCCGCCCATGCTGGCGCTCCTGCGCGCGCTGATCCGTCGCTTCTGTATCGATGCCTGAGTGTCACCGCAGAGGCCGGCACCGACGCCTGTGGCCGCCGCGTGCAGCCGGCCGATCAGCAAGTTGTCACAGGACCGCGTTACACTCGGCGCAATCGGATGCCGGATGGTGCATCGTCTCCAAACAGGCCCAGAGCGCCCACCCATGCACCCTGGCCCCCTGCCCCAAGATCTGCACATCCACAGCACCTGGTCGGACAGGGACAGCGCCGTCGTCCCGGAGCAGACCATCGCGCTGATCGCCGCCACGGGCCACGCGCGCGTCCGCGGCATCAGCGACCACTTCGAGATGGTCGTGGATCGCTGGGACGACTACCGCGCCGAGGTGCGAGCCGCCGGGCTGCACGTCGGCATGGAGGTCAACGGCCACGAATGGGTGCCTGCGGCGCTCGACGCCGACTGCGACTACCGCATCGTCCACTGCTGGGACCGCGACGCCGACTATCGCGCGCTGGAAGCCCTGCTCGCCTCGGGCCGCCCCGTCATTGTTGCCCATCCTAACGCGCTGGGCACCGACCTCGACCGAGTCCCGCCCGAGTGCCTGGTGGAGATCAACAACCGCTATATCTGGCGCTGCGACTGGCAGGCCGAGTATGGCCCATGGGTGGAGCGCTTCCGCTTCGTCATCTCCTCCGACGCCCACCAGCCGAACTGGCTCGGCCAGAGCGTCGCGCGCCAGGTCGCGGCGCAGCTCGGCATTACCGAGACGCTGCTGTTCCAGGCTTGAGCGATGCAGCGGCGCGAGCCCACGCTGGCCGCCGCAGGCGCCGCCGGTCTGGCCGGCAACCCCGGGTCGTCCAGCCGCCGGTTCATAGGTTGAATCCGCGCGGGCCTCCCCGAATTCGTCAACGGACCGGCGGCCGCCGGCGCTCCAAGATCGACAACACCAGCACTTCGCGGAGAGAACCAACATGTTCCGCTTCCCCATCCCCTCGCTCATTGCGGTTTCCCTTGCGCTAACCACCCTGCCCGCGCTCGCCGAGATGGAGCTTACCCCGTCCCCCGAAGGCGCCCGGGTCTACTTCATCGAGCCCACCGACGGCGCCACCCTGCCTGCGACCTTCACCGTCACCTTCGGCCTCGAGAACATGGGCGTCGCGCCGGCCGGCATAGACGTGCCCGCCACTGGCCACCACCACCTGCTCATCGACCAGGAGCTGCCGCCCTTCGACCAGCCCATCGGCGGTGACGTCAAGCACTTCGGCGGCGGCCAGACTCAAACCCAGGTCACGCTGACGCCCGGCACCCATACCCTGCAATTGATCCTAGGCGACATGAACCACGTTCCTCACGACCCCCCCGTCTACTCCGAGCAAATCACCGTCAGGGTCGAGTGACAGGCCCGGCGTCTATCCTCAGGGTGCCAATCCCCGTGCTGCCGGCTTCCAGCCGGCGCCTACGCCGTTCACGCCAGGCAAACCAAGACCGCCCAGATCAGACCGGAGGACAGCCATGTCCGAGACCGCCTTTGTCGAGTCGCCGACGCAGGACACCGGCCGCGGGCCTGCGCCCGAGTCCGGCAGCGTCGAGCCGCGCTCCGAGGCCGGCCGCCGAGTCTCCGAGGAGACCTACTGGGAGACCTACTACCTGCAATCCGATAGCCGCTACG
>JANQFI010000225.1 GCA_028277905.1 Chromatiaceae bacterium
TTCTCCTTCGGGCGTGAGATCACGGCGGCCCAATTGCGCGGGGCGGTGATCGGAGTGCTCAAGCGCGCTCGCGCTCGCAGCGCTGCCAACGCCTGAGCCGACGACACCCAGACGTCCCCCGAGGGCAGCAGCGGCGAAGGGCCGCATCGCGCGCACCGTCCAGGCACCTGATGCCACTCGGGCAGCCGCGGTCGGAAACCATCCGTACCCACGGGTGGCTGGTGACTGCCATGCTCAGGCCCGGGCCGTGGTCGACGGTGATTCTCCGAACAGAATACGGTATTCGGTCGCGAAACGGCCGGGATGGCGCGTGCCGCAGCCGGCGGCGACGGCAGCGATGCTGCCGCCGCCGCGCAGCAATGTCGCGCGGGCGGCATGCAGGCGCAGGATGGTGAGCTAGCGCCTGGGGGAGATGCCGAGCTGGTCTTGGAAGCTCTGCTCCAGCGTGCGCTGGGCGATGCCGATGGCATCGCACAGCGCCGGGATGCGCAGGTCGTCGCCGATACGCCCGCCGACGAATTGCTCGAAGCAGCGCAGTTGGCGCAAGCGCTCGGCATACGCCGGACGTCCAGCGATGCCCCTGCCGGGGTCCGTCAGCCGCATCAGGTCCGCGGCGAGCGCCTTGACTTCATTGAACAGGTCGCGGACCGCACCGTCTGCGCCGGCCCCCACCAGCCGCATGAGGCGCCGGACCACCGGGGCACAGCCAGGTGCCGAGGCGGGAAACACCGTCGGCTGCCGACAGGGCGCGGGTGAGAGCCCCAGACGCGCGAGCAGGGACTGCGGCAGCTGAAGCGCGGCCCAGTGGGTGTGGGCCGGAAGCAGATAGTCCGGCTCGGCGCCGGCCGGAAAGCAGATCAGGTCCCGGGCACCGAAGCGGTAGCCGTTGATGCAGCCGTTCCGGACCGCGGACAGGATGGCGCCGACCACGATCGTCTGCTCCGGCATGGAGCCCTGGGCGCGCAGGGTGCGGCTGTAACAGCCGCTGTTGATGATGAAGGACTTGGCCTGCACCGCCAACAGCTCGCCGCGGAAGGCACCAGCTTCCAGCTGTAGGTGCTCGATCTCGGCCTGTTGCACCGCCTCCGTCAAGGCATCCGGGTCGAACAGGTCCAGCTTAAGCCGCCGAATGCAGGGCTCCGCATCGGTGCTCGCGCCGCGCGCTGTCATCCCGGGTTCCCTTTCTGCGAAAAACGGACACTGAGGTTAGGCGATTTCTGTCAACAAACAGACCGCCTGTCTTGTCTTCTCGCCCGCCTGCTTTGTCGCGGCAATGCGCACATAGAGCGACTATGCACGCGCTGCCGCTTCGCGAAGGCGGACGAGAATCCTGCGCCATTCGGTATATTTGTTTCCGGCAATCGCCTTATCAGGTCTGGGGCCAGTGGTAATACTGCACCCCGCCGCGAGCCCACAGCATCCGTCTCCAACCTGACGATCCAACCTGACGATCCAACCGCGTACCCGGAGGCCTCGTTTTGAACCTGAAGCTCACGTTATCGACCCTGGCCGGCACGCTCGTGCTGCTGGCCCTGCCGGTGCAGGCGCAGATCCCGAATCCCTCGGCGCCGGCCGCGACACCGGCCGCGGCACCGGCAGCAGCTGCCGCGCCCGCACCAGCCCCAGCAGCATCCCCGGTAGCCACCAGTGCGCAGTCTGCCGCACCCGCGGCGGCTCCTGCCACAGTCCCGCCCCCAGCCGCGGCTCGGGTCGTCGCCGACCCCGCTGCGCCGGCAACCGAAGCCGCCGCACCCCCAGCGGCCGAGGCGGTCGCCAGCAAGCCGAATATCCTCGTCGTTTGGGGCGACGATGTCGGCCAGTCGAACATCAGCGCCTTCACCCACGGCATGGTCGGCTATGAAACGCCGAACATCGACCGCATCGCCAAGGAGGGCATGACCTTCACGGACTATTACGGCGAGCAGTCCTGCACCGCGGGCCGCAGCGCCTTCATCACTGGCCAGAGCGTGTTCCGCACCGGTCTCTCGAAGGTGGGTCTGCCCGGTGCTGAGCTCGGCCTCAAGACCGAGGACCCGACCATCGCCGCAATGCTGAAGGCGCTCGGCTATGCCACCGGCCAGTTCGGCAAGAACCATCTGGGTGACCGCGACGAGCACCTGCCGACCAACCACGGCTTCGACGAGTTCTTCGGCAACCTCTACCACCTGAACGCCGAAGAGGAGCCCGAGAACGAGGACTATCCCGGCGACATGGTGCTCGCCGACGGCCAGACCTTCAGCGAGAAATACGGCCCGCGCGGCGTGATTCACTCCTGGGCAATGCCGGGGGGCAGCCAGAAGATCGAGGACACCGGCCCGCTCACCAGGAAGCGCATGGAGACCGTCGACGACGAGACCTCCGATGCCGCCCTCCGCTTCATCGAAAGGGCCACCAAGTCCGGCAAGCCCTGGTTCGTCTGGTGGAACGGCACGCGGATGCATTTCCGCACCCACGTGAAGCCGGAGCTGCGCGGCGTCTCAGGCCAGGACGAGTATTCAGACGGCATGGTCGAGCACGACATGCACGTCGGCAAGTTCCTGGACACGCTGGACGAGCTCGGCATTGCCGACAACACCATCGTCGCCTATTCCACCGACAACGGCCCACACTACAATTCCTGGCCGGACGCCGCCGCGACCCCGTTCCGCGGCGAGAAGAACACCAACTGGGAGGGCGGCTGGCGCGTGCCGGCCATGGTCCGCTGGCCAGGCCGGATACCGGCGGGCGAATGGACCAACGAGATCGTCCACCACATGGACTGGTTCCCGACCTTCCTCGCGGCCGCCGGCGACCCCGAGATCAAGGACCGCCTGAAGCAGGGCGTCAGCGTCCCGGCCATGGGCCGTGACTACAGGGTGCACCTGGACGGCTACAACATCCTGCCGCTGCTGACGGGCGCGGCTGAGGCGAGCCCCAGGCACGAGATTTTCTACTTCTCCGATGACGGCGACCTGACGGCACTGCGCTACGACGACTGGAAGCCGATCTTCATGGAACAGAAGAGCCCCGGCACCATGCGCGTTTGGATGGAGCCCTTCGTGCCCCTGCGGATCCCGCTGATCGAGAACCTGCGCCGTGACCCTTACGAGCGCGCAACCATCACCTCCAACACCTACTTCGACTGGTTGCTCGACCGCGCCTACCTGTTGGTGCCGGCCCAGCAGTACGTCGCCAGGTTCCTTGAGACCTTCCAGGAGTTCCCACCGCGGCAGAAGCCGGCGAGCTTCAGCCTGGATCAGGTGATGGAGAAGCTGGCGCCACCTGGGGGCTGAGCCCGCTGCACCGGACGAGGAGGGCCCTCGTCCGGCCGGCGTCGATGCCGCGGCCCCGGGATGCCTGATGCATCAGGGTGGCAGCAGCGTCTGGCCATGACCCAATCCGGTGTCCGAACCGAGACGCCCAGCTTGAGTCTTGTCTCTTTCTCTTGGGCGATCTTCGATAGCAATCGCCTCAGGGCGCGGCGCCCCGGGAATCGGGGATAGCGCTGGCGGCAGGCTTCGCCTCGAGCCCGAAGGGCAGCCGCACGAACAACTCGGGGTGTGTGCCGACCGTGGGCACCGCGTGCGGGCCACGCCAGTCGAGCAGCAGGACGGCCATGGTGTTGCGGTGCCCGGCCCGCTGCAGATCCGCCATACCGCCGCGGGTAAGCAGCATGCCATGCTCGGCGGACACGGCCGCCGCGACGCGGCTGCGGATGCGCCGCAGGAACGGCTCCTCATCCAGACCCGCGAGGAGGAAGCAGAGACCGACCTCCGCCAGGATGTCCAGTGTCGCCCGCCGCTCGATCTCGTCCGCGTTGCGGCGAAGGTGGTCGAAGACCCACTGGTAGCTCGCTTCCGCCACCGGCAGGCGGTAGTACCCGGATGCGGCCAATAGGATGTGGGTCAGCCCGTAGAGCTTGTTGTGGTATTCCTGGTCCGGCAGGCTGGGGTCGAGGCCGTCGGGATAAGCGGCCCGAAAGGCGTCGATGAAGGTATCCACCAGGTCGATCTCGCCGAGTTGCCTTAGCCAGAACACCTGATTGGCGAGCGGCGCGGCCCAGGCCCGGATCATTGCCGGGTCGGTGACCGTATCGGCAAAGTCATGCCCGCGCAGCAATTCGCGCAGCCGCGCGTCATCCCGGTGCCGGAGGCCGTAGGCATCCACCCAGGCCATGGCCGCCAGCAGCCGCGAGCCGGTCACGAGGTAGTCGGGACGCGACTGCACCGCGAGCAGTCGGCGCCGGGCGCGTGGTCCGGTGCGCTGGCGATAGGCAGCGAGCCGCCGGCTCACGGCCGCAGCGAAGTCCGCCGGCGTATCGAGCGTCGCGCTGATAGCATTGAGACGGTCCGCCCGGTGCAGTAGATCGATGCGGATCAGGGATGCATAGCGCGGGTCTTGGGTCTGCCGGAAGAGCCTGACGCCGTAGTGGCCCATCCGGTAGGGCGAGAGCATGAACAAGGACTGCTCATAGGTGGCCTTGATGCGCCGCGCGGCAGCGAGCGCGTCGACGGCATCGGCGAGGGCGCACGCCGGCGCCGATGTCAGGCAAAGGAGGACCGCCGGCAGGGCGCCCTTGGCGTACCATCGCTTGCGCGCTGTCGGGCTGGTCACCGGCCGCGCCGGCGCCCACAGACTGAATGCATCGAGGTTCAACATGCGTATCCTGCTCCTCTGGCTCCTGCTGTGCGCCGGCTCGATCGCGGCAGAGCCGCTGCCGTCATGGCACGCCGGTCCGGCCAAGTCTGCCATCATGGACTTCGTCGCCGCGGTGACGGACCCCGACGGGCCAGACTTCGTGCCCGAGGCCGAGCGCATCGCCGTATTCGACAACGACGGTACCCTCTGGGTGGAACAGCCTATCTACACCCAGCTCGCCTTTGCGCTCGACCGCGTCAGGGTGCTGGCCGCCGAGCATCCCGAGTGGCGCGAGCGGCAGCCCTTCAAGGCGGCATTGGACGGCGACCGGGAGGCCATCGGCAAGGCGGGCATGGAAGGGCTGATGCAGCTGTTGATGGCAACCCACGCCGGCATGACCAGCACGGAGTTTGCCGCGGTCGTCGAGGACTGGCTCGACACCGCCCGCCACCCGCGCTTCGAGCGACCCTACACCGAGCTCGTCTACCAACCCATGCTGGAGCTGCTCGAGTATCTGCGCGACAACGGCTTTTCGACCTATATCGTTTCCGGTGGGGGGATCGCCTTCATGCGGCCCTGGACCGAGCCTGTCTACGGCATTCCGCCGGAGCAGGTGGTGGGCTCCGAGATCGCGCTCGAGTACCAGATGCAGGGCGGCAAGCCCGTCCTCGTCCGCCGGCCCGAGATCGCCTTCGTCGACGACAAGGCCGGTAAGCCGGTGGGCATACAGCGCCATATCGGCCGCCGGCCCCTGCTCGCCTTCGGCAACTCCGACGGCGACTACCAGATGCTGGAATGGACCACCGCCGGCGACGGCCGCCGGCTTGGCCTGTTGCTGCACCACGACGATGGCGCGCGGGAGTACGCCTACGACCGCGATGGCCATGTCGGCCGGCTCGACAAGGGTCTGGACGATGCGGTGGCCAGGGGCTGGACACTGGTCTCGATGAAGCAGGACTGGCAGAGGGTGTTCCCGGGCGCGGCGACCATGCCCTCGGACGCAGCCACGGCCGAGTAGCGACAACCGCGAGCACTCCCGACGGGCGCGCCGTTTGTCCGACGAGCGGTGCATGCTGACCCTCAGGAGCCCTTGAAACATGAGAATTGCGTCGGACTTTAGCGGGCACGGCCGCTGTGGTCCCCGACGGTCGCATTCCACCGCCCGCCCTGGGCAGGAGCCTGCTCCAATGACGATGCACGCCGCACGCCAGCAGTCCTCCGATGGACAGTCGGCCGCCGAGACCGAGGCAGGGATCCGACACCTTCCGATCGCCGCGCCCTTGGCATGGCTCACGGCGGGCTGGAAGACCCTGATCCATGCGCCGGGTCCCAGTCTGCTGTATGGGCTCGTGTTCGCGGTGCTCTGCTTCTTGGTCACATCGTTGAGCCTGAGCAACCCCGGGTTCACGACCGCGTTTCTGACCGGCCTACTCTTGATCGGCCCCTTCCTGGCCACGGGCCTCTATGTCGCCGCGCGCCAATACGCCGAGGGCGAGCGGGTCAGTATCCGTGCCGGCCTCGAGCTGATCTGGGAGCGGCGCGACAGCCTGGGCATGTTCGCACTGTTTCTGGGGCTGGTGATGGCCGCGTGGGTCCGCTTTTCTGCCCTGTTGTTCGCGTTCAAGGTCGATGCCTTCGCGCCCACGGCTTACAACTGGGAGGGCTTCCTCGCCGGCAGCTTCGATCCGGTGATCGTCGGCTTTTTCGTGCTGATCGGCGGCATCCTCGCGCTGGTCGTGTTCGTCACCAGCGCCGTCGCCATCCCGATGATCGCGGACCGGGACGTCGGCACCATCACCGCGATGGCGACCAGCTATCGCGCCGTCAAGCAAAACCCGCTCGCGATGGCCTGCTGGGCCGCGCTCATCGTCGTGATCACGGTTCTCGGCATCCTGAGCTGGTTCATTGCGATGGTGTTCCTCTTCCCGCTCTTGGGATACGCCACCTGGTACAGCTATCGCCATATCGTCGAGTAGGACGTCGCCGGCGGCCAGCCGCGCCTATGGTGAGCGCCAGACTCACGCCGGCGGGCGCCACACCCGCCCCATGCTCGCCCGGCGGCAGCGCCACAGCATCGCGAGCCGGCTCAAGCGCCGGCGCTCGGGATATGCCTGAGGCGATTTCTGTCGACAAAGATACCGCCTGGCTTGTCTCTTCGCCCGCCTTCTGCGTCGCGGCAGCGGGTTCACAGCGCGACTATGCGCCCGCTGCCGCTCCATGAAGGCGAGCGAAAATCCTGCGCCATTCGGTATCTTTGTTTCCGCCAATCGCCTAAGCCTCCGGATCTCCCGAGCCGTCCCGTGCGGGCCTGGTTCCATCAGTGGCCGGCTCACTTGTACGCGCCGACGCCGCAGAAGAAGCCCTCGTCGTTGCCCAGCACATAGCTGGTTTTCTCCCGTACCTCGTCGGTGCCGGGGTAGGGCCACTTGTAGTCCACCCAACCCTCGCCCTGGTCCCTGACCCTGGCGATCATGTCCTTGAACAGCTCATCGCCATACTCGTTGAAGTCGAGCAGGTTCTTACCCTCCAGGTGCGGCTTCAGCGGATGCGAGAGCATGACGCCCTCCATGTCCATGCAGAACACATAGAGATCCTTGTCGCGGAAGTCGCCGCTCTCGTCGGCGAAGGCGGCAAAGGCCGCGTCCTTGCCCATGTCGTTGACGGTGGCCTGTGCCTTCAGGGACATGGCGTTGGCCTCGTCCGGGGTGGCCATGTCCTGTGCCATGGCCTGACCTGTGGTGCACAGCAGCGCGGCGAAGGCGAGGGTAGTGAGCTTCTGCAGCATGCCTGAATCCTCAGTCGTGTTCTGGTGGAGGGCGGGACGCTAGCGCATTCCGCTCGCCGGGTCCACCGTCGGTGTGGCACACCGGAGCGGGGCATGCCCCGTAGCGGTGCACGCCCGCACCTCAATGAGGCGTTCCGGGGAGGGTGGCAGTCGGGGCCGGGGTCCGTGCCAGCTCCACCCTGCGCCTGCACCGGGCGTGTCAGCGCCCCGCCGATGCAAAGAGGGGGAAAGGCCCTGCGCGTCGCCGCGGAGCTCATCCTGCGCGCTGGCCGTCATGCTGGCGTCGTTCTTGCTTGTGCTGCACCGGTTTTGCACAACGAGGACACAACAATGGAGCAATTTCAAGCGGGCGCAAACGTCCTGTTCATTCTCATGGGCGCCATCCTGGTGCTCGCGATGCACGCGGGCTTCGCCTTTCTCGAGGTCGGCACCGTCCAGGCGAAGAATCAGGTGAACGCGCTGTCGAAGATCCTGAGTGACTTCGCCATCTCCACCATCGCCTACTTCTTCGTCGGCTTCTACGTCGCCTACGGCGTCGACTTCTTCAGCGGTGCACCGGCGCTCTCGATCGAAAACGGCTACGAGCTGGTGAAGTTCTTCTTCCTGCTCACCTTCGCCGCCGCCATCCCGGCCATCATCTCCGGCGGCATCGCCGAGCGGGTCAAGTTCTACCCGCAGCTGGTGGCCTCGGGACTGCTGGTGGGTCTGGTGTATCCCCTCTTCGAGGGCATGACCTGGAACGGCAACTTCGGCATGCAGGACCTGCTCTCCGCGACCTTCGGCGCCGAGTTCCACGACTTCGCAGGCTCTATCGTCGTCCACGCAATGGGCGGCTGGATCGCGCTGGTGGCCGTGCTGCTGCTCGGAGCGCGCACCGGGCGCTACCGCCGGGACGGCGGCATGACGGCGCATCCGCCGTCCTCCATCCCCTTCTTGTCGCTAGGCGCCTGGATCCTCACCGTCGGCTGGTTCGGCTTCAACGTCATGTCCGCGCAGACCATAGACGCGGTCAGCGGCCTGGTCGCCGTGAACTCGCTCATGGCCATGGTGGGCGGCATCCTCGCTGCGCTCATCGCCGGCAACAAGGATCCGGGCTTCCTGCATAACGGACCGCTGGCGGGTCTGGTCGCCGTGTGCGCGGGCTCCGACTTGATGCACCCACTGGGTGCGCTGGTCACAGGTGCCGTCGCCGGCGCGCTCTTCGTCTGGACCTTCACGCTCACTCAGAACAAGTGGCGCATCGACGACGTGCTCGGCGTCTGGCCGCTGCACGGCCTGTGCGGGCTCTGGGGCGGCATCGCGGCCGGCATCTTCGGTCTAGAAGCGCTCGGGGGGGTCGGTGGGGTCACCTTCCTGTCGCAGCTCGCCGGCAGCCTCATCGGCGTCACCGTGGCGCTCTTGGGCGGCTTCATCATCTACGGCGCCGTCAACGGCGCCGTGGGCATCCGGCTCACGGACGAGGAGCAGTACCAGGGCGCGGACCTCACCATCCACCGCATCACCGCCGAGCCGGACTACAATCGCGGCGAGGTCTGACCGCCCCCTGGACCGCCGGTCCCGCTGGGAGCGCCGGCGTCTGCTCGGCACCTCCGGGGCCTGCCGCCCTGTTGCCGGTCATCCACTGGGAGCGCCGGCAACTTGCCCAATGGATTCTGCGGTCGGCCGGTGCTCCTATGGGGGTAGACCCAAATAGGTGATACCAGAAGGATGGGCGGGTCCAAAGATCGAGCCGGCTGACTAAGGCGATTTCTGTCAACAAACAGACCGCCTGGCTTGTCTTTTCGCCCGCCTGCTGCGTCGCGGCAGCGGGCACAGAACTCGACCATGCGCCCGCTGCCGCTCCTTGACGGCGAGCGAAAATCCTGCGCCATTCGGTCTGTTTGTTTCCGGCAATCGCCTAAGACTGCGTGGCGACGGCGGCCCTCGCCTGCGCCTGATCCTCTGCAAAGGCGGCGGCAGCGGAGATGCACCCCAGCGGCACGACGAGCATGGTCAGCGGCACCGCGACTATGGGGCCAAAGAGCAACGAAATGGCCATGCCTTCGAAGATCGGGTCGAAGATGATGGCCATTGCGCCGGCCATCATGGTCAGATCCGTGACCCAGATGGGCCGCATCCGTGTCTTGCCCGCCAGCATCACCGCCTCGCGCACCGGCAGGCCGCGCTGTACCTCGCTCTTGGCGAAGTCCACCAGCAGGATGGAGTTGCGCACCTCGATGCCGGCGAGCGCGATGAAGCCGATCATCGAGGTCGCCGTGAACTCCGCGCCCAGGAGCCAATGCCCCGGCACGATGCCGATCAGCGTCAGCGGGATCGGGCTCATGATGATGATGGGGTGGGTGAAGTTCTTGAACTCCCACACCAGCAGAATGAAGATGAGCACCAGCGCGGCGCCGAAGGCGAGACCCAGATCGCGAAAGGTCTCGTAGGTGATGGTCCACTCGCCGGCCCACTCGAAGCCCGACTTGCTGTCGCTCTTGGGCGCATCCGTCAAGGTGCCCGCCATGCCGGTCACGCCATCCGGCGTGGCGTAGTCCCGGAGTTGCTCGGCGACGCCGAGCATCCCATAGATGGGTGCCCCCAGACGGCCCTCCATCTCGCCAGTGACGTACTCGATAGCGCGCAGGTCCTTGCCGTAGCGGATGGGGTCCTCCGGCAAGGCCTCGAAGCGGCCCAGCTCCGACAGCGGCACGGTGCCGCCGCGCGTGCTCTCGATGGGCAGGTCGCCGAGACGCGAGAGATCTGCCCGCGCCTGCAGGGGCAGCTGCAGCACGATGTGCTTGGGCTCCAGCAGCTGACCGCCCTGCTCGTCGACGCCGGCGCCGCGCTTGACGTCGCCCAGCACGAAGCCGCCCATCGCCATATCGAGACTGCGGTTGATGGCACCCACGCTGACGCCGCGGCGCAGCGCCTTCTCGGTGTCCACGGCGAAGTGCCAGCGCAGGTAGGGCTCCACCATGTAGGTATCCACATCGGTGACCCCGGAGGCCTGGCGGAACATGGCCGCCAGGTCCAGCGCCACCTGCCGGCGCGTGACGTCATCCGGACCATGTACCTCGGCGACCAGGGTCTGGAGCACCGGCGGTCCGGGTGGCATTTCCACAACGGCGATGCGCGCACCCAGCGACTCGGCCACAGGTCTCAATGCCGCCCGCGCCGCCTCGGCGATCTCGTGGCTGGAGCGTTGCCGCTCGCCTTTGTCCTTGAGCATCACCTGGATGTCCGCCTCCCAGGGGTGCTCGCGCAGGTAGTAGTGCCGCACCATGCCGTTGAAATTGAAGGGCGAGGCGGTGCTGACATAGCTTTGAATGGCCGTCACCTCCGGGATCTGCCGCAGCAGCCGGCCCAAGGCGTTGACCGCGTTGGCTGCGTCCGGCAGCGCCGTGCCCTCCGGCAGGTTCACCACGACGTTGAATTCGGGCTTGTTGTCGAACGGCAGCATCTTCACCGCGACGGCCTTGGTATAGAACAGCGAGCAGGCCGCGAAGAAGGCCAGGATGATGCCGATGAGCAGGCCCCAGCCCAGGATGCGGTTCCGGACGAGTGGGCGGATGATCGGGTAATAGATGCGCCCGATGATGCCCTGGATGCGCTCCTCGTGGGCCTCTGCGGCCTTCAGCGCCGCGAGCCGGGGCCTGAGCTGATAGGCCCACCAGGGCGTGAACACGAAGGCCGCGAACAGCGAAAAGACCATCGCCACCGAGCCCAGCAGCGGGATCGGCAACATGTATGGCCCCATCATGCCGCTCACGAAGCCCATGGGCAGCAGCGCCGCCAGCACCGCGAGCGTGGCGATGATGGTCGGGTTGCCCACCTCCCGCACCGCGTCCACGGCGATGTCGGCACTGGTGGAGTCCGCCTGCAGCCAGCGGCGAAAGATGTTCTCCACGACCACGGTGGCATCGTCGACGAGGATGCCGATGGCGAAGATGAGCGCGAACAGGCTCACGCGATTGATGGTGTAGCCGAGCGTCCAGGCGGACCAGATGGTCACCAGGATGACCACGGGGATCACGGTGATGACCACCACGGCCGGGCGGCGGCCGATGGTGATCCAGCTCAGGATGCTCACCGCGAAGGTCGCCCCCAGCAGGGATGCCAAGAGCTCGTTGACTTTGTCGTTGGCTGTCTTGCCGTAGTCGCGGGTGACCACGGCCTGGACTTCCTGCGGCAACAGGGCCGGCTTCAATTCCTCTAGCTTGGCGAGAATGTTGCCCGACACGGTCACGCCGTTGGTGCCTTGCTTCTTGGCAATAGCGATGGTCACCGCGGGCGCACCCCCGGTGCTGGGCCAGTCTGCGGGCTGCGCCGGGCCGGAGGCATAGGCGACCAGCCGCGAGGTCTCTTCTCCCGCGTCGATGACATGGGCGATATCCCGGAGATAGACCGGCGCACCCAGGTGCGTGCCCACGACCAGCCGCTCCACGTCCCTGGCGGTGCGCAGGAAGTTCCCGGACGACACCCGGAAGAGGGTACTGCCCTGTTCCACGGCGCCACCCATGCGCTCCTGGTTGGCGCCCTGGATGGCGCGTGCCACCTGCTCCAGGCTCAGATCGAAGCCCGCCAGCCGCTCCGGCAGGACCTCGATGCGCAGCTGCTGCCGCCGCCCACCGACGATGAAGGCGTTGCCCGTATCATCGACCTCCTTGAGCCGCTGCATCAGCTCAACGCCCAGGGCGCGGAGCGCAATGTCATCGAAGGTTTCCGACCACAGCGTGATGGTGACCACAGGTACGTCGTCGACGGTCTTGGGCACGACCAGCGGCATCTCCACACCGGGTGGGATCTTGTCCATGTTCTGCTGGAGCTTGTCGTGGATCTTGACGATCGAAGGCCCCAGGGGCTCGCCCACCTCGAAGCGCGCCGTGACCACGCCCTGGCCGCGCTCGGCGGCGGAATAGATGTGCTTAATCCCCGGCAGCTCGCTCAGCATCCGCTCCAGCGGCCGTACCGCGAGCCCCGCCACCTCCACTGCGGACGCCCCGGGGTAGCGGACGAAGATGTCCACCATGGGCACCGAGATCTCCGGGTCCTCCTGCCGCGGCGTGAACAAGAGCCCAAGCACACCGAGGAACAGAAAGGCCAGCAGCAGCAGCGGCGACAACGGCGAATCGATGAAGTGTCGCGCCAGATGGCCGGCCAGGCCCAAGGGCTGGCGCTCCGGCAGTGGTCGCGGCGGATGATGCCGCCCGGGGCGGCGCGTGGGCTGTCGGATCGGGGCGGGGGAGGCGGGTGTGTCTTCGGGCATGGCGTGGTGCGAATCTCGGTCCGATGCAGTACCGACCTCGACCCAAACCACCGGGTCGTCGGGTGCTTACCCGAGCGATTATAGGGTTCTTGCGATGATCGCATAGGCACACACTCGCCGCGAGCCCCGGCAGTGCGCTGCTTCCCCGCTTCGGGGCAATCAGCGGCGCTGTCCATCGACCGGCATCCCATCGGCCTCACCGTCGGTCTCGATGCCTAGTGCAGCAGTGCGAATGTCCCGAGACCGTCTCAGGTCGTGGTCGTTGTCGTGATCGCGACCTCGACCGTGCGGATATTCGATTACGATTGCGATTACGACAACGACAACGAGGGGATCCCGGTCTCGGAACTTCCGCAGCAAAGCAC
>JANQFI010000262.1 GCA_028277905.1 Chromatiaceae bacterium
GCCAAAGGCGTGACCTTGACCAAGCGGGCGATGCGCGACGTCGAAGTGCGGCTTCAGCGCAATCCAGAATTGCCAAAATGGGACATCCTCATCAAGCCTGCTGGTGTGGTATGAACCAAAGCGGAAATCACCTCGGCGGCTCGCGGCGGGTTTCCTCCTTCCCGGTGTCGGTAGGCGTGGGTTGCTCGGGTCGGTCAACTCGGGGATGCGGCAGCGGGCGGAGGTGTTCCCGGTTCAAGCTTGCGCCGGACGTCGTGGACAAGGCAACTGTGATGTCGTGGCATTCTGTGCGACGGCTCGTTGCTCCGTCGGCTTCCGTGCGGCCCGAATAGGACAACGCCCCCGGCCGGGGGCGCTTCATCCGAGTACCCGGGCCGGCGGCAACCGGCCCCGCTGGTCGGCCGCGCTATGCCTCCTCGGCGACCGCCGCCTCTTGCTTGGGCTTGGTGGGCTTCGGCTTGGCGATCGCGGCGATGGGCACGGCCACCTCGCCGGGTCCGTTATAGGCGGCGATCTGCTCGTCGGTCATCTGTTGGTCACTGCCGCCGCAGGCCATGGCGGCGTGCATCTGCTGGTCGCCGCCGCCGCAGGCCTTGGCGGACGCGGTGATGCCACTCGGCTGCGCGGTGGCGACGGGCTTGGTGCGACGCTTGGCGGGCGGGGCCTTCTTCCAGGCGTTGTGGTCCGGCTCGACGATCTTGGACTTGGACTTGTCGTAGTCGAAGCGGATCAGCCTCTTGAGCTGCGGGCCCCAGTAGCGGTGCTTGCCCAGGTCGTAGAAGCGCCGGTGCATGGCGCTCAGCAGGAATGCCTTGATGCAACCGAGCAGGTAACTGCGCCGCACCGGGTCCTTGACCCAGGGGTACTGGAACAGCATCCGCTTCATGTAGAAGCGCCGGTAGTTGGCCATCACACCATCGAGCAGCTCGGCGCGGTCGATGTTGTCCGGCTTCATGATGGGCGAGACGAAGTTGTACTTGGAGTAGTCGTACACCTCCACCTTGTCGCCCAGCTCGGTGAACATGTCGGAGAAGGGCCAGGGGGTGAACATGGACCAGTTGGCCATGTCGGCGCCCCAGTCCATGACCATCTGGTAGGTCTCCTCCAGGGTCTCACGGGTCTCGTTCTCGAGGCCGACGATGAACTGCGCCTCGGTGACGATGCCGTTCTGCTGCAGGAGCTGCACCGCACGCTTGTTCTGCGCGACCGTGGTCTCCTTGACGAAGCGGTCCAGGTTCAGCTGCGCCGCGGCCTCGGTGCCGAGGGAGATGTGCACCAGGCCGGCCTTGCGGTAGAAGGGCAGCAGCTCTTCATCCCGCATGACGTCGGTGACACGGGTGTTGATGCCCCAGAGCACGCCGAGGTCGCGGTCGATGAGCTCTTGGCAGAATGCGATGAACTTGGCGCGGTTGATGGTGGGCTCCTCGTCCGCGAGGATGAAGAAGCCGATGCCGTGGACCTTCACCAGCTCCTCGATCTCATCGACCATGCGCTTGGGGTCGCGGACGCGGTAGTCGCGCCAGAACTTCCACTGCGAGCAGAAGCTGCACGTGAAGGGGCAGCCGCGGGCCATGTTCGGGGTGGCCACTGGTACGCCCATCGGGATGTAGATGTACTTCTTCCACTCCAGCACGCCCCAGTCGGGCCAGATACTGTCGACGTCGCGGATGGACGGTTCCGCCGGGGTCGCCACCACGGCGCCGTCGTCGCCGAGGAAGGCGATGCCCTTGACCTGGTCGCGCTCGTCGGGCCAGCGGCCCTCGTCCACGGCGCGCACAAGGTTCAGCGTGACCGCCTCGCCCTCGCCGCGGACGATGGCGTCGATCCATGGCGCCTCGTCGAGCACCTGTTGGAACATGAAGGTCGCATGGATGCCGCCGAGGAAGACCACGGCGTCGGGGCATTCTTCCTTGGCGATCTGCAGCAGCCGTTGCGAGGTGTAGATGGCCGGCGTCATGGCCGTGGTGCCGATCATGTCCGGCCGCTGCTCGCGGAAGATGCGACGCAGATCGTCCTCGTCCAGGTCGTCCACCATGGCGTCCACGAAGCGGTAGTCGCTGTAGCCGCCGGACTTGAGAAAGCCGGCCAGGTAGGCGACCCAGGCAGGCGACCAGTTGCCGGCGATCTCGGCGCCGCCTGACTTGTAGTTGGGATGGACGAAGAGGATGCGCATGTATCGGCTCCGTGTCGGTGAGCGTCGGTCGCGGACAGGCACCGGCGGCTTGAGGTTTGGTGGCGGCACCCTGCCGCGCATGGCCGCGGGCAGTGGCGCAGAGGTCGGCTGTCAGCTCGGATGAGTGTCAGGGACGAGGCCCTATCTCGTCATTGAGCCCGGTCTATGCTGGTTGCTCTTGCGCCTCTTACTCGTTGAGCTTGTTGCGCGTGCCGTCGCCCCGGCACCGCCGGCCGCGGCGGCGGGTTCCGCGAGGATGGTCCGAGTCGCCTGCAACGGATACTACTGCCCGCGACGCAGGTCGCCAGCGATTCCAATGTCATTCCGCCTTTCCGTTGACCAGTGTCAAGCACACTGGACACCTCGGCACCCAACCTAGCCTGATGAAGCGGCTTTACCTGATCGGTATAGGTCCGGGCCACCCGGACTTCCTGACCTTGCAGGCCGCGGACGCCATGCGCCGTGTGGACGTGTTCTTCCTGTTGGAGAAGGCCGGCCGGGGCAAGGACGAGCTGATTGCGCTGCGCCGGGAGATCATGTGCCGCGTGCTGCCGGACGGGGACTACCGGGAGGTGAGTGCCGCGAGCCCGCCGCGACCGCGAGCGGTGGATCGGGACGCCGCCGCCTACCGTGCCATCGTCGCCGACTGGCACGCCGAGAAGCGGCGGATCTTCGCGGAGCTGCTCACCAAGGAGCTGACAGACGGTCAGGTGGGCGGATTGCTGCTCTGGGGCGACCCCACCCTGTACGACCAGACCATCGGCATGGTGGAGCAGGTCTTGCGTGAGCTTGCGGAGCCGGCCGAGCTAACGGTGATCCCCGGCATCAGCGCCGTGCAGGTGCTCGCCGCGCGGCACCGCATCCCGCTGAACCGGGTCGGTGAGTCCCTGACCATCATCACGGGCCGCGAGGCGGAACAGGTGGACCCGGCGAGCGTGCACAACGCCGTCGTGATGCTGGACTACAATGCCTCCTTCCAGCGCTTCGTCGGCCAGGAGATGGACATCTACTGGGGCGGCTACCTGGGTGCCGGCGACGAAGTGCTGGTGGCCGGCCCGTTGGACGCGGTGCTGGACGAGCTGCTACGCGTCAAGGCCGAGGTCCGGGAGGCCAAGGGCTGGCTGATGGACACCTATCTGCTGCGGCGGCGTGGCACCGGTGAGCCTCGTGACTAGGACGCTCGCGCCGAGCCATTGCGGCGGTGGGGTCGAAGGGCTTGTCGCATCCGCGACCGGATCCGCGACCAGCGGCCGCAGGCTTGGACCGCGGCAGCAGCTGCCCGCGCATTGCGCTGCGGTGGGGCAGGGGACTGGCAATGGGACGCGGATCTGGCTCAGTCGTTCTTGAATCCTTCCTCAACGCGAGCTGCGCTGGCTCGGCAGCGTCGCCCCGCTGCGGCTGCGCGTCTCGCCGGCGAAGCCGCCGGCACGCCGGTGCTCGCGGTTGGTGGTGCGTGCCCGCAGTATCGCCTCGTCCTCCTGCCAGTCGATGGGTTGGACCTGCTTGGGAGGGACCGGCGGCGGCTGCTCCGCCGGCGGTGTCGTCACGGGCAGGGCGGCGCTGCCGCCGGGAGGCTGTAGGGCCTGCATGCGCCGCTCTGCGGCAGCCCGATCGGCGCCAGTCGGACCCGGGTCTATGCGGACACTTTCCGCCTGGTCCGGGTCGCCGCCGGTGAAAGGCGAGGACGAGTAGACGACGTTGCCGTACTCGTCCACCGATTTGTAGACCTGCGCCCCGACAGGGGCTGCCGTCGCCAGCAGCACACCGCCGGCGGCGGCCATGACCTGGACCTGGTTCATACGCTTGGCTCCGCTGTCTGGGCTCTGGGGCGCCAGGCACCCCGAATTTCGCGCCTAGCCTGAAGTCTAGCAATCCCCGCGGGCATGGGCTCTGGCGCGCCGCGCCGGTCCGGACGGGTGGCGCCGAGGCCAGGCCGGCGGGGTGCACAGGCGAGGCCAGACAACCCGGCACCGACAATGATCAGGTCGGCGTCCACTCGCATCCTCCGCCAGGGTCGCCGGGGTTATGGGTCAGGCGCCGGCCAGCGAGGCGCGCAGACTTGCCGCCTGCGTGCGGATCAGGGCCAGCCGCTCAGGCTCGAGCCGTTCCAGGTTGCGCCACATGAGCGCCGTGCGCGGGTGGCGCGCGAAGCGCTCGCGATGGCGGGCCAGAAAGTCCCAGAACAGCGTGGTGAAGGGGCAGGCCGTCGTGCCCGTGGCCTGCTTCGGGTCGCACGGACAGCTGTCGCAGCAGTTGCTCATGCGCCGAATATAGGCGCCACTGGCCGCGTAGGGCTTGCTCGCCAACAGGCCGTCGTCGGCGAACTGGCTCATGCCCAGGGTGTTCGGCGCCTCCACCCATTCCACCGCGTCCACGAACATGGCGAGGTACCATGCGTGCACCGCGTGCGGCTCGACGCCGAGCAGCAGTGCGAACAGCCCCGTCACCATCAACCGCTGGATGTGGTGGCCATAGCCGCGGGACACCACCTGCCCGATGGCATCCCTGAGGCAGGCATAGTCGGTGTCGCCCGTCCAGTAAAAGGCTGGCAGCGGCTGGTGGGCATCCAGGGCGTTGCGTGCCAGGTAGCTCGGCATCGCTCGCCAGTAGATTCCGCGCACATATTCGCGCCAGCCCAGGATCTGGCGCACGAAGCCCTCCACCGAGGCGATGGGCGCCTGGCCGGCTTCGAAGGCGCTCGCGGCGGCCGCGATGGCCCGGCGCGGGTCCAGCAGCTTGAGATTCAGCGCTGCCGACAGGCGCGCATGGTAGAGATAGGGCTCGCCGGCCCAGATGGCGTCTTGGTAGGGGCCGAAGGCGGCGAGGCGGTGGTGGATGAAGTCTGCCAGCGCCGTGTCGGCCTGCCCTGGGGTGACTGGCCAGTCGAAATGGTCGAGCTCGCCGGGTGCCTCTGGGAAACGCTGCTCCACCAGGGCCATGACCTGGCAGGTGATGGCGTCCGGCGCGAAGCCCTTGGGCCGCGGCAGCACGCCGGGACCCTGCTTGCCGAAGGTCCTGCGGTTCTCCTTGTCGAAGTTCCAGGCACCGCCGGCCGGATCGGCGCCGTCCATCAGCACATTGTGGCGCTTGCGCATCCAGCGGTAGAAGTACTCCAGCCGCAATTCCTTGCGGCCTTCCGCCCAGTGGTCGAAGTCCGGCAGCGGGCAGAGGAAATGGTCATCGTCGAGCTTGTCCAGCGGTACGCCGGCCCCTCCATCGGCCTTCGCGCAGGTGCGCTCGAGGGCCGCCTGGAGCCGATATTCGCCGGGTTGAACGACGCGCACCCGATCGGGCTCCAGCGCCGCAAGGTCCGCCGCCAGCGCCGCGTCGATGCTCGGGTGATCCTGTGCATCCAGCGCCAGGTAGCGGACCCGTAGCCCATCGGCCACCAGCCGCTCCCGGAAGTGTCGCATCGCGGATAGGAAGAACACCGTGCGCGCCTTGTGGGAGGGGACATGCGTCGCCTCTTCAGGCGCCTCGCACATCCAGATGAGATCGCGGCTGGGGTCGTAGCCGTCGAACAGTCGGCTGTCGCGGTTCAGCTGGTCGCCGAGCACCAGCAGCAGGTGGCGCACTGCGCCGCGAGGCAGGCTCATGCGCCAGCGCCAGAGGATGCGCCACCCTGCCCGCGATAGGCCAACTGACGGGCGAACAGCGCCCGCACGCTGTCGATGTCGTCCGCCTCGGCCGCCGTCTTGTCCTGGCGGTAGCGCTTGACCCGGGCGAAGCGCAGCGCCAGACCGGCCGGGTACTGGCGGCTTTGCTGCAGCTCGTTGAAGGCGATCTCCACGACCAGTGCCGGGCGCACCCGCACCAGGTGGCCGTCGCGGCCGATCTCCAGGCTCAGGAATTGCTCGGTCTGCCAGGCGAGCAACTGGTCTGTCAGCCCCTTGAAGGTCTTGCCCAGCATCAGGAAGCCCCCGGTGCCGTCGCGGCAGCCGAGGTGCAGGTTGCTGAGCCAGCCGCTGCGCCGCCCGCTGCCCCACTCGGCGGCCAGCACGACCAGGTCCAGCCTATGTGCCTGCTTGACCTTGAGCCAGTGGCTGCCGCGACCGCCGGCGGCGTAGGGCGCCTGCGGGTGCTTGGCCATCAGCCCCTCGTGGCCTGCCGCCAGCGCCGCTGCAAGGAAGCCCGCCGCCGCGGCGGGCTCGGCGTCGAGAAGGCGCGGGATCATCAGGGCGGGCGGCAGGGTCTGGGTCAACGCCAGGTGGCGCTCGCGGGTGGGGGCGTCGACCAGCGTCTGCCCGTCGATGGCCAGGCAATCGAAGCAGAACACCTTGAGCGGCAGGCGTGCGCGCAGCCCAGGGTCGTCACCCTGGCGGCCAAACCGGCGCATGCTGGTCTGGAAGGGCAGGGGGCGGCCGTCGGCGGCTAGCGCCAGGGTCTCGCCATCCAGCACCAGTTCCCGGGCGGGCAGGGGGGCGACGGCGGCAACGATCTCGGGCACCGCCCTGGTGACCTCGTTGCCTTGACGACTGAACACCCGCACCGTCACGCCCTCTTTGTGAATCTGCACCCGGGCGCCGTCCAGCTTGTAGTCGAGGATGGGCCGTGGCAGCTGCGACAGGGCGTCGTCCAGGTCGGCCGCCGGCTGCGCCAGCATGGGCAGCAGGGGGCGGAAGACCTTGAGCTCCAGCGCGTCCAGCCCGGCGCGGCCCTGGCTGCGGGCGATGCTCGCCACAAGGGCTATGTCGCCACCTAGCATCTGCGCCCGGCGGACACTGGCCTGCGGGATGTCGTAGGCCGCGGCGATGGCGTCCAGCACCAGCGCCTCCAGTGCGCCTTGGCGCAGCTCGCCCAGCAGCAGGCGGCCCAGGTAGATCTGCTCCGCAGCGGTGGCCAGCGCGAACAGCGCTGCCAGCGCCGATGCCTTGCGCGACTTGGAGCCGCTCCCCCTGGTCTCGGCTAGCGCCGCGAGCCGCGTTGCGGTATCTGCCAGAGTCAGCGTCGGCGTTGCCGCTGGCGGCGTCGCGAGCGCGGCCCTTACCTGCACCGGGCCGATGCCGAGGCTGTCTGCGGCGGCCTGGCCGGTACACCAGCGCGCGGCCATGCCCAGGTCGCCGGCGCCGGCACCGCGCAAGAGGCTTGCGAGACGCGCCACTTTGGCGCCCCTGCTTCGGGCCGCAGCGATCGCTGTGGGCGCCTCGGCGAGCGCGGCGACGGTCAGCATGGGCCCGGCGGACCTTGGGGGCGGTGCGCGGAGGTCAGGGGCCTCAGTGGTACTGCTCGGTGGTGTAGTGACCTGGATCGTGGCGCTTGTGCCGTTGCATGCCGCGGGCCTCCAGCCAGGCGCGCACATCCTCGATCATGGCCGAGTTGCCGCACAGCATCAGATGGCTGTCGTCTGCATTGATGTCGGCGTCGGCGGCGGCCTGCAGCCGCCCGCTGTCAAGCAGGCTGGTGATGCGGCCCCGCAGTGCGGTCTCGCTGCTGTCGCGGGTCAGCGCCGTGATGAAGGTGAAGGCGTCGCCCTGTGCGGCTTGGATCCCGGCGATGGTCTCGCCGTAGGTCAGCTCGCCTGAGTTGCGGGCGCCGTGCACCAGGATCACGCGCTCGAACCGCTCCCAGGCGTCCGGCGTCTTGAGGATAGAGAGAAAGACACCGAGCGCCGTGCCCGTTGCCAACATCCATAGGTGCCGCCGCGAGACCACGTTGTCGAGCGTGAATACGCCACGTGCCTTGTCGGCCACCCAGATGCGGTCGCCTAAATCCAGGTCGGACAGCTTGGGCGTCAGCGGACCCTCTGGAATCTCGTTGAAGTAGATCTCCAGTGGACGCTCGTTAGGCGCATTGACGAGGGAATAGGCGCGGCCGATGCGCTCGCCGTCCAGGTCCAGCGCCACCTTGAGGTACTGCCCGGCCGTGAAGTCCGGCAGTGGTGCGTCGATCTGCAGGCTATAGAGGCCCTGTGACCAGTGTCGCTTCCCGACGATCTTGCCTTCTTGCCAATCGGTTGTGGGTTGTGCCATCGGATCTACTTCTCGTCAGTGCGGAGATCGCATAAATGGTTTGCTGCCATGGCTTTTCAAAGGCTGGACAAAGCTGGGCGGGCCGACCCGAGCCTGGGCATCGGGTTGGCCGAATGCCAGCTGTACAGCTCTTGCAACCGGCTTTGCTGGCTCCAATTCACAGATGTCTACGTTTTGTACAACTGCACAAAGATCGGAGCACGCAAGATGATCCGCAATCGCCACCTGCTGCTGCTCACGACACTCCTCGGAGGCTTGCCGATGACCGAAGCTGCCACTGCCACTTGCGCCCCAGCGCTGAATTTTGAGAAGCGCCGTCTCGCCAGCGACGAGACCGTCAACCTCTGCGATGCCTACCAAGGCAAGGTGCTGCTGGTGGTCAACACCGCCAGCAAGTGCGGCTTCACCGGCCAGTACGAGGGCTTGGAGGCGCTGTACGACCGCTATCGCGACCAAGGACTCGTGGTGCTGGGATTTCCGTCCAACGACTTTGCCAATCAGGAGCCCGGCAACGAGGAGCAGATCCAGGACTTCTGTCGGCTCACCTACTCGGTCGAGTTCCCGATGTTCGAGAAGCTGAGTGTCAAGAAGGACCGCGCCGATCCCTTCTACCAGTACTTGGCGCATCAGACTGGCGTCTATCCCAAGTGGAACTTCTATAAATACCTGATCGATCGCAAGGGTAAGGTTGTCGAGGTGTTCTCCAGCATGACCTCGCCGAAGAGCAGGACGCTGGTGCATGCCATCGAGCGCCTGCTGGCAGAACCGGCGGCGTCCTGAGGCCGGAGCAGCTGCGCCGCTCCAACTCGGCGACACGCCGGCCCAAGGCGATTTCTGTCAACAAACATGCCGCCTGGCTTGTCTTTTCGCCCGCCTTCTGCGTCGCGGCAGCGGGCACAGAGCTCGACTATGCGCCCGCTGCC
>JANQFI010000270.1 GCA_028277905.1 Chromatiaceae bacterium
ATTTTCGCTCGCCTTCAAGGAGCGGCAGCGGGCGCATAGTCGAGCTCTGTGCCCGCTGCCGCGACGCAGAAGGCGGGCGAAAAGACAAGCCAGGCGGTAGGTTTGTTGACAGAAATCGCCTTAGTGGCCCGAGTTGCCTCACTCCCACTCGATCGTCCCCGGCGGCTTGCCAGTGATGTCGTAAACGACCCTGGACACGCCTGCCACCTCGTTGATGATGCGCCGGCTGACCTGGTCCAGCAACTCGTCCGGTAGGTGCGCCCAGCGGGCGGTCATGAAGTCCAGCGTCTCCACCGCCCGCAGCGCGATGACGTGGGCGTAGTGACGATTGTCGCCGACGACGCCCACCGAGCGCACAGGGAGGAACACGGCGAAGGCCTGTGAGACCTTGTCGTAGAGACCTGCCATGGCCAATTCCTGGACGAAGATGTGATCGGCCCGGCGCAGGGTGTCGGCATAGTCCTTGCGCACCTCGCCGAGGATGCGGACACCGAGCCCAGGTCCCGGGAAGGGGTGCCGGTAGACCATCTCCGCCGGCAGGCCGAGCTCCAAGCCGAGCTCCCGCACCTCGTCCTTGAACAGCTCCCGTAGTGGCTCTATGAGGCCGAGCTTCATGTGCGCCGGCAGGCCGCCGACGTTGTGGTGGGACTTGATGACCTTGGCTTTGCCGGTCTTGGCCCCGGCGGACTCGATGACGTCGGGGTAGATGGTGCCCTGCGCCAGCCATTTGACGCCCCGAAGCTGGCTGGCCTCGTGGTCAAAGACGTCGATGAACGTGTTGCCGATGATCCTGCGTTTTTGCTCCGGATCTTCGACGCCCGCGAGCCGGGATAGGAACTGCGACTCGGCATCGGCACGGATGACACGCACGCCCATGTGCCGGGCGAAGGTGGCCATCACCTGGTCGCCCTCGCCGAGGCGCAGCAGGCCGTTGTCTACGAAGACGCAGGTGAGCTGTTCGCCGACGGCGCGGTGCAGCAGGGCGCCCACGACCGAGGAGTCGACGCCGCCGGACAGGCCGAGCAGCACCTCGTCGCCACCCACCTGCGCGCGTACCTGCGCGATGGCGTCGTCGATGATGTTGGTCGCCGTCCAGAGGCTGTCGCAGCCGCAGATCTCGCGGCAGAAGCGGGCGACGATGCGCTGCCCTTGGCGCGTATGGGTGACCTCGGGATGGAACTGCACGCCGTAGAAGCCCCGCGCTTCATCGGCGATGCCGGCCAGCGGCGCGTTGGCGGTCTCGGCGATCACGCTGAATCCGGGCGGCAGGGCCTCCACCCGATCCCCATGGCTCATCCAGACGTCCAGCAGTCCGTAACCTTCCGGCGTCGTGTGGTCCTCGATGTCGCACAGCAACCTGGAGTGACCGCGGGCACGCACCTGCGCGTAGCCATACTCGCGCTCCATGGCGGGCAGGACGCTGCCGCCAAGCTGCGCCGCCATGGTCTGCATGCCGTAACAGATGCCGAGCACGGGTATGCCGAGACCGAACACCAGCGGGTGCGCACGCGGCGTCTCGGCGGCATGTACAGACTGCGGACCGCCGGAGAGGATGACGCCCCTGGGGGCGAAGGCACGCATCGCATCCGGGGCCATGTCCCAAGGATGCAGCTCGCAGTAGACTCCCGCGTCGCGCACCCGCCGCGCGATGAGCTGGGTGTACTGAGAGCCGAAGTCGAGGATCAGGATGCGGTCTGAATGGATGTTCGCGGAGGCCATGGGTGCAAGCCTCGGACTCGGGCTTTGTGCGAGCCCTGGACCCGGCAGGATGTCGAAGGGCCAAGGATACGCCCTTCGCCATCCGGATGAGCTCCCTCGCCCCCCGGCCCTACCGCGGATTCTGGCGCTAAATATACCGCCTGGCTTGTCTTCTCGCCCGCCGTCTGCGTCGCGGCAGCGGACACAGAGCACGACTATGCGCCCGCTGCCGCTCCTTGAAGGCGAATGGTCGGGTCATTGTAGGGGAATGAAAATTCTACGCCATTCGGGGTAGTCTTCTCCGCCAATCGCCTTGACGCTCGGCGCTAGATCTCAGGCCCTTTCTCCTCAATTGTCTATCCTATAGTTGGGTGCTTCTTTCGTGATCTGCACGTCGTGCACGTGCGACTCGCGCATGCCGGCGGCGCTGACGCGCACGAACTGCGGCTTGGTGCGCATCTCCTCGATGTCGCGGCAGCCGGTGTAGCCCATGCTCGAGGCGAGCCCTCCCATGAGCTGGGAGATGACGTTGAGCACGCTGCCCTTGTAGGGCACGCGACCCTCGATGCCTTCGGGGACCAGCTTCTCCTTTTCGGTGTCGGCCTGAAAATAGCGGTCGCTGGAGCCCTGCTCGCCGCCCATGGCGCCGAGCGAGCCCATCCCGCGGTATGACTTGTAGGAGCGGCCCTGATAGATCTCCACTTCGCCCGGGGCCTCGTCGGTGCCGGCGAAGAGCCCGCCGATCATGACGCTGCTGGCACCGGCGGCGATGACCTTGGCGATGTCGCCGGAGTAGCGCAGACCGCCGTCGGCGATCAGGGGCACGCCGGTGCCGGCGAGCGCCTCGTTGACACTGGAGACTGCCGTGATCTGCGGCACGCCGACGCCGGCGACGATGCGCGTGGTGCAGATGGAGCCGGGGCCGATGCCCACCTTGACGGCATCCGCACCGGCCTCCACCAACGCCCGGGCGGCTTCGCCGGTGGCGATGTTGCCGCCGACGACTTGCAGGTCGGGGAAGTGCTCCTTGATCCAGCGGATACGCTCCAGTACGCGCTGTGAGTGGCCGTGCGCCGTGTCCACCACCAGCACATCGACGCCGGCCTCGACCAAGGCCGTGGCACGCTCTTCGGTCCCGGCGCCTACCGCCACGGCAGCGCCGACCCGCAGGCGCTCGTGATCGTCGCGCGAGGCCTTCGGGAAGTCGGCGGCCTTCTGAATGTCTTTGACGGTGATCATGCCCCGCAGCTCGAAGGCGTCGTTGACGACCAGGACCTTCTCGATCCGGTGCTTGTGCAGCAGGCCCAGCACTTCCTCGCGGCTCGCGCCTTCCTTGACCGTCACCAGACGCTCGCGCGGGGTCATGATGGCCGACACCGGCGCATCCATGCGGGTCTCGAAGCGCAGGTCGCGACCTGTGACGATCCCTGCCAGGTGTCCGCCTTCAGTGACCGGCACGCCGGAGATATTGTGCGCCCGAGTGATTGCCAGCACCTCACCGATGCTCATCTCGGAATCGACCGTGATGGGATCTCGAATGATGCCACTCTCGTAGCGCTTGACCGCCTGTACCTCGCGCGCCTGGCGCTCGATGGACATATTCTTGTGCACGATGCCGATGCCGCCTTCGAGCGCCAGCGCAATGGCGAGCCTGGCCTCCGTGACCGTGTCCATCGCCGCCGACAGGAGCGGGATCTTCAACGCGATCGCCCGAGTCAGCTGCGTGGTCAGGTCTACCTGGCTCGGCACCACCAGCGAGTGGGCGGGCACGAGCAGGACATCGTCGAAGGTAAGGGCCTCACCGAGCATGCGCATAGGGCTTCTCCCGCGGCTGAAGGGTGTCCTCCAGGTAACCTCTCATCTTGGGAATTCAACGCGACGCGGTAAACTTCAAGATTACCTGTGTCGCCCTGGTGCTCCGCCGGCCGCCTCCGGTAGTGATGGACGCTAGTGGTGGACGCCGTATCCCTTGCCTCTTACACGAGCTTCCCTCTGCCATGTCCTACGTCGCCGGCGCCAAGCAGATCGTCGATTTCCAACGGGACATCTGGACCGTCTCCCGCCTCAATGCCGAGGCGCGCGCGATCCTGGAGGGCGCCTTACCACTCCTGTGGGTGCAGGGGGAGATATCCAACCTCGCCGAGCCACCGTCGGGGCATTGCTATTTCACGCTCAAGGACGCCGTCGCGCAGGTGCGCTGCGCGCTGTTCCGCCAGCGTCGGCGACTACTCGGCTTCCGCCCCGCCAACGGCCAGCAGGTGCTGCTGCGTGCGCTGCTGACGCTGTATGAGGCCCGTGGCGAGTACCAGCTGCGCGTGGAGCACATGGAGCTCGCCGGCGAGGGCGCGCTGCGCATGGAGCTGGAGCGGCGCAAGCGCAGGCTCGCGGCCATGGGGCTGTTCGACGAGGCCAACAAGCGCCCACTGCCGCCCATGCCGCGGCAGATCGGACTGGTGACATCGCCCAGCGGCGCCGCGGTTCATGACCTGCTGAATGTGCTGGCAAGGCGCCTGCCGCTGGTTCCGCTGCTCATCTACCCGGTGGCGGTGCAGGGCGAGCCTGCCCCTGCCGCGATCACCGCGGCGCTGGCTCTGGCCAACCGCCGCAGGGAGTGCGACCTGCTGATCCTGGCCCGCGGCGGCGGCTCGCTGGAAGACCTGATGGCCTTCAACGACGAGGCCGTGGCGCACGCAATCCGCGCGTCCGCCATTCCGATACTCACCGGCATCGGCCACGAGATCGATCTGAGCATTGCCGATCTGGCCGCCGACAAGCGTGCCTCGACGCCATCTGCGGCGGCGGAGCTTGCCGTGCCCTGCGCGACCGACCTGCGGCATCGGCTGATCACGCAGCACGGTCGACTTGCGGCTGCTGTCGCCAGGTACCGCGGCCTCGCGCAGGGGCGCCTGGATGATCTCTTGCGCAGGCTTCGGCTGCGGCATCCCGCGGCAAGGCTGGAGCAGCTGGTGCAATCCGCGGACCGACTTGACCAGCGCCTGGAGCAGGCCATGTTGCGCCGCTTGCGCGCTCTGGCATCAGCCGTGGAGCTCCGGCGAGCGGCGCTTTGGGCGGCGGCACCGCACCGGCAGGTCCGCGAGCGACGCTTGCGGTTGGCCGCACTCGCGCAACGGCTGCGCGGCGCTGGCGACACCCTGGCGCGCAGGCGACGGCAGGGGCTTGCGTTGCTGGTGGCACGCCTGGATGCCCTGAGTCCGCTTGCCGTGCTGGCCCGTGGCTACGCGATCGTTACGCGCGAGCGCGATGGTCATGTGTTGCGCTCGCCCCGGGACGTGGGCGTTGGGGAGCATATTGGCGTACGCACAGAGCACGGACGACTGCGGGCCAAAGTAGCATCGGTACATATAGAGCCACTGCGGGACCCCGGTGTCGACGCCTGATGCTGCGCCGGTCACGACCTGGCGCCATGCCGAGCCTGCCGCTTCGCAGCGGCTTGCCCTGGAGGATCCTGCTCAAGGCCAGCTATGGGTTTACAGGTGAGCCACTCGGTTGTTTCACGTATAGTCGCGTTCCCGCTAACCCGCTCGTTCAAGTAGTGGCCCTGTGTGCCTAGCGACCCGCGCTGGCGCCCGGACGAGCGTCTGACCACCGCCGATACCGCAGACCGAGGATAGGACAGTTGCAGAAGCTCCTTGTCGTGGACGAACAACCCGTGATGCGAACGGGAATCCTGCGCGCCCTGGAGCTCGCCGGGATCGTGCTCGAGGTCGAGGGCGTAAGCTCGGGAGCCGAGGCCATCGACAAGCTTGGCATCGGCTTCTGGTCCGCCGCGATCATCGACATCGGTCTCACCGACGGGGGTGGTATCAGCTTCCTGAACCGTCTGGTGAAGGCCTTTCCGGATCTGCCGGTCCTCGTCTTCACGTCGATGCCTGAGTCTCCATACGGCTTGCGCGCGCTACGCACGGGCGCCGCCGGCTATCTACACAAGAGCGCTTCTCCGGAGGCCTTGGCGGAGGCCCTGCGCCGCGTGCTGGCCGGCCGTCGCTATGTCAGTCCATCGCTCGCCGAGCAATTGGCGGACCGGATGGTGCGCGACTCCGACCGGTCACCGCACGAACTGCTCACCGACCGCGAGCTTGAGATCTTCCGGCTGATTGCGCTCGGCAATAGTATTGCAGATATCGGTGAGACGCTCAGCATCAGCCCGAAGACGGTACACGTGCATCGCGCGAACATCCTGCGCAAGACCGGCCTCGCCGATAACCGTGCGTTGAGCTCCTATGCGTTCGAGCATCACCTGATTCCCGGGCGGCGCCTGGAGGATCGGCGCGACGGTGACGACGCGAACAGGGAAGCCTAGTGATCGTCTCTGCGCCCCCGGCCGTGCTCAGTCGGCACCCGCCGCCGCGACCATCGGCTGTCGTCTTGATCCATGAGGTGGCACCATGACAGATCGCCCCCGCATCGAGGATGTCAATATCCTCGGTCACAAGCGCCTGTCTTCACCACAGGAATTGAAGCGCAGGCTGCCGCTCGGGCCGGAGGCAGCACGCACGGTGTTGGCCGCGCGACGTGGCATCGAAGCGATCTTGGATCGATCCGATCATCGTATGTTGATCGTCGTGGGGCCATGCTCCATTCATGACGGAGCGGCCGCCCGAGAGTACGCCGAGCGACTGCACGCGCTCGCCGCGGACTTGGCAGACAGCTTTCTGGTGGTGATGCGGGCCTATTTCGAGAAGCCGCGCACTGTGAGGGGCTGGAAGGGGTTCATCAACGACCCGGATCTCGACGACAGCTTCAAGATCGAAGACGGCCTGTACCGCGCGCGCAAGCTGCTGCTCGAGATCGCGGAGCTGGGTCTGCCTACCGGCAGCGAGGCGCTTGACCCCATTACGCCCCAGTATCTGTCGGATATCCTGGCTTGGACGGCGATCGGTGCCCGCACCACGGAATCGCAAACGCATCGGGAAATGGCCAGCGGCTTGTCGACCCCCATCGGCTTCAAGAATGGGACCGATGGTAACCTCAGCGTTGCGATCAACGCGATGCGCTCGAGTGCGACGCCGCATCACTTTCTCGGTATCGACCAACAGGGTCGCGTTTCGGTCGTGCAAACGCGCGGCAATCGCAATGGCCATGTGATTCTGCGCGGCGGCGGCGGGCGACCGAACTATGACTCCGTGAGCGTTGCGCAAACGGAAGCCTTGCTGACGGACGCGGGCTTGGCCAGGAACATCATGGTGGATTGCAGTCACGCGAACTCGGGCAAGGACCCAAGCTTGCAACCTTTGGTACTGAAGAATTGTGCCAGTCAGATCCGCGACGGCAATTGCAGCATTATCGGCGTCATGCTGGAAAGCAGTCTGCACCAGGGGCGACAGAATCCGACCGGTGGCCTAGATACACTCGACTATGGTGTCTCCATTACCGACGCCTGTATCGACTGGCAGACGACGGCGGATACGCTGCGCGAGGCGCATGATCGCCTAGCGGATATCTTACCGTTGCGGTCGCGGCGCTGAGCGCGTTGCGGACGGCCGACGGGGAGATCTTGGCATAGAGAATTTACACGTTTCGTGCTAGTGCGCTTCGGTTAGGGCTTGCGCTGTGCCCGAAAGCCAAGGGCGGACGCCCGCACGAAGGCTGACAGAGCTTGGGGCCATTATTCGCTTGCAAAATGCCAGCGCGCTGTTAAGATGCGCGCGCTCGCGCTAAATAATGTTCCTAGCGAACCCAGGTCAATCTGCTGTAAGGGATCTCCCCCGCAGGCCGCCGGACGATCCCTGCGGGGAGAAGCATGAGCGGCGGTCCCAGGCACGGCTTGCGGAGCGGTCGCCGCTGCTCCCCGAAGGCTAGGGAGCAAATGGCGGGTAGACGTCGCCCCGAAGCATGAGGGGATCTGGCTCGACAACAAGATCTGGCTCGACAACAACAAGCTTGGGCACCCCGGTTGCGCACGCACAAACCTGTGGCGCGGGGTGCGAATCTACTCGGACGCGCTGGTTCGCGGTCACCGATGCTTCGAAACCTGGCTTGGTGACCCTGCCATCCTGCCGACGTTGATGGTCATGCTCGGCAGAATAGACCCTGAGCTATTTACGGAGGGTTCATCGTGTCCGATGCAGGTGAAACAACTCAACCAAGCTTGCTGAAGAGCGGCATTACCTTGCGCGAAGTCCTCGACGTCGCGATGGGGTTCGAGCAAGCCGCCAAGCGGTTCTATCTCGACCTCAAGGACCGCGTCGGCGCAGAAGTGCGCCCCCTCGTCGAAGAGCTCGCCCACGAAGAGCAACGCCACCACGAAATGCTCGCGCAGCTTGCCAACGACGACAACCTCGCTCAGTACCTCGCGTCCACGACTGTGATGCCCGGGCCTGCCGACGAGACATTTCGGTCCTACATATCCATTCCTGCGCTGGGCGATGATCCGGATGTCGACGAGCTGCTCGACTACGCGGCCAGCCGGGAACGCATCGCCCACGAGCACTATGCCTACCTCGCCGAGGTAGCCAGCCCGGGACCGGTCCAAGCGCTGTTCACCTTCCTGCGGGAGGAAGAGAAGCGTCACGAGTCATTCGTGGACCGACGCTGGGCCGGGACCTTCTCAGCCCTGTGAGCTGCGCCGCCACGGCGCTGGCGTGGACTCACTAGGTCCCCTCTGGCTCAGGCTAAAGGGCCTCAAGCCGCGGAGCCAAAGCCCCGCCGCCGGCCCGCGTCCTGATTATCACCCTCGTCAAGCCGCTTCTGACCGGCCGCGGCGGTGGCACCGGCAATGCGATTTCTCCAGCAGTCTGTCCCTCTGATCGCGACGCGCGCGGTTGTGCGGCACCCTCCGCCACCGCTGACGACATCGCCGAAGCGTACTGCTTCGCACTAGCATCGGTGCCGCTCCCTGTGCCCATGAAGCCGGGTATGTTTAACTCCTGTAAAACCGCTGACGGCTCAAGTTGGTAGGGTCCCTACCCTGGAGGTCTCTCTATGCTCGTCAATCGCTTTGAAACGGTGTTCGCCGACACCCCTGCCGCACGCGACCTTCACTATGGCGTTCGCTTTCGCGTGTTTTGCGAGGAAGCGGGTTTTGAAGATCCGGCGCGGTTTCCCGATCACCGCGAGCGGGATGCATTCGATGAGCGCGCAGCGCATTTCATCATCTGGGACCGCTTCGAACGGGAATGGGTCGGTGCTATGCGGTTGGTGGCCGCGACCTCACCGTCGATGCCCTGCGAGGGAATTTGTGGCCAGCCGCTGCGGCACCTGGACGAGCGTCGCAATCGTGCCGCCGAGTTCTCGCGGCTGTGCGTGCTGTCGAAGCTGCGCCGTACCGAGCAGGGGTTTCGTTTCGGCATGCTGGGTCCGGACGGGCTGACCACCGGCCGGGAAAGCCCAGTGTTCTTTCGCCAGGAGGAGCACGAGATCTTTCTGCGGCTGCTCTGGGCCAGCTTTGCCTGGGGAAAGCCCAACGGTGTCGATTTCTACTACTGTCTGATTCATCGCGCATTGTCGCGTCTTCTGGCGCGCTTCGGGATGACGTTGGACGCGGTCGGTGCCGCCGTCGAGCATCGCGGGACGCGCGTCCCACATTGCTACGCAGTTCACAGTGCCGAAGCCGGTATGAGGTTAGCCTTGCCTGCGTTCGTGAGTCGGGTGGATGAGTCGGGTGCCTTCATCAACTACTCGGCGTTTGTCGGGCGGTCTCCGGCGCTGTTGGAGCCGGACGCGACCGTGCACGAACTGACTGCGGGAGCGGGCGCAGGCAGGCCTGCCCCGCACCTCGTGGTCTCGCGAGCCGGTGAGGTGGCCAATCGCGTCGCTTAGTGGGTTCGCCGCCTCGCATGACAAATCAGCACTAGTGCGCGCGCTGCGCGTGCCCTCCGCCCTCGATGGCGGGGTGCTGCCGTCGAACATCGTGCTCCTGGTCATCGGAGGCCGATCATGTTGGATATCGTAACGACTGATCCGTGCACGCAGGAAGGTGCGTCGAGCTCGGTACGCGGCGCATTGTGTGCGGCGATGGAGCTAGAGCGCTCGGGTGCAGTGTTTTATCGCCGGCTCGCGCGGCGCGTGGAGGAACCGGTCCGTGGCATGCTGGAGGCGCTTGCCGCCGATGGAATGGAGCATTTCCGGGAACTGGAGCGGGTGCTGGCGCGCCCGGACCTGACGGCGCTGATCGATTCCCCCGCCATAGTTCGGCGACGCATTGTGGCATTGCCGGGCTTGCCCGCCGACCCCTTGGAGGATGACGCTATGGACTACGCGGAGGTGCGCGAGCATTTGGCCTTCGATATGTATGATCGGATGTACAACTTCTTGGAACCGGGCGAGCTACGCGGTTTGGTCGTGCGTCTGCGCGAGCGCAAGCGCCAGCGTGAAGAGGAGGTCCGACGCTGCGGCACGGCGCTATTTCTAGTCTACTGAGCCACAAGACCCTTGACACAGGCACCCGGCAAGCGGCGGCGGTCACCGCCGCGGGCCCCTTGGTCTCGGGTTGCTCCATGCCGGTCGAAGCTGCAGGTCGAAGGGTTCCGCGAGCACCTCAGATGCTATACTCGGAGCGCGCTTCAGGCGGGCCGTGGCGACCATTTGTCGGGAAAGGGCGTACCTGAGCGCTCGCGATTTGGGCGAGGCTGCGGGTAGCGCGCGTACCCGGCGCAGACGGATCTCGGCACACCCATTCAGCGGTTCGCACCTGATGCGATGCCCGCGTAGCTCGCGGGAACGGCAGAGCCCTCATGCCGTGGCCCCCGGAGGTCGGGTCGCGCGCACAACCCGCTTGCTCCGACAGGGTGGATATCGTGACCGAAGACCTGAACCGTCTTATCCACAGCTTTTTCGAGATCCACTACGACGTCAGCGAACAGCCCGAGTTGCTGCACGAGGCACTGCGCCTGCGCTACCAGGTCTACTGCGTCGAGCACGCGTTCGAAGACCCGACGGCGTTCACCGACGAATTGGAGCGCGACGTCTACGATGATCGGGCCATGCACACCCTGCTGGTGCACCGTGCGTCGGGGCTGATCGCGGGCACGGTGCGGGTGATCCGTACCGATCCGGAGCGGCCCGTTGGCTCCTTACCCATCGACGGGTTGTGTCGGGCAGCCGAGCTGTTCGACGAGTCGGTTTGCCCGCGAGCGACGCTCGCCGAGATCTCCCGCTTCGCCATTTCCAAGGATTTCCGCCGGCGCGTCGAGGATGCACCGACCCCCGCTGGCGTCGGGCAGAACTGGACCGAGCGCAAGCCCACCGAGCAACGGCGGATTCCCCACCTCTCCCTCGGTCTGTTGCAGGCGATGGTCTGCAACAGCATGAGCGCTGGCGTCACCCACTGGGTCGCCGAGATGGAGCCGGCCCTCTTGCGGATGCTGGCCAAGCTGGGCATGCACTGGCGGAAGTTGGGGCCGCTGATCGAGTTTCGCGGCAAGCGGCAGCCCTGCTATACCTTGGTTGATCGTATGCTCGACCGCATGTTGGCGGAGCGTCCGGAGATATGGAGCGTGTTCACAGATGGTGAAAAATGTGTACCGGAGGGTGCCAACCGCCCTAGTTGAAGACCCTAATCTGCTTTCCGAGCGAGCATTGATAACATGCCCGGGCGAAGGCCGGCGGGGACGGCGTCGCTCGGCGCGTCCCTAACCAGCACGGCACCGGGAAGTGCGGGTCAGGCTCTCGGCTGCAAGCCAATCGCGCGGACGCTCGACGCAGCCGCATCGCGCGCCCTGTTGCACGACACGCCGCATCGACCAACGGATCACGGCGGAGCGGTGCCTCGCGATCCTGCCGTGGTCGTCGATCATGAGATGCATCGATCATGAGTAGTGTTTTCGACTACGAGAAGGCCTTCAGTCGAAACCTCGGCTGGGTGACCGAGACGGAGCAGCAGGTGCTGCGCGGCAAGCGCGTTGCGATCGCCGGCCTCGGCGGGGTCGGCAGCGCCCATCTCATCGCCCTGGCACGGATGGGCATCGCGCGCTTCCAGCTCGCGGATTTCGACATCTACGACTTGGTCAATTTCAATCGCCAGTTCGGTGCGACCATGAGCTCGCTGGGCCGCCCGAAGGTCGAGGTCGCCGCAGAGATGGCGCACGACATCAACCCGGAGTCGGAGATCCGTCGCTTCCCTGCCGGTATCGACGACGCCAATGTGTACGAGTTCCTGGATGGCGTGGATCTCTACGTGGATGGCCTCGACTTCTTCGTCATGGATGCGCGCGAGGCCGTGTTCGCGGCCTGCGCGGCCAAGGGCATTCCGGCGGTAACGGCAGCACCGCTCGGCTGGGGGACGGCGCTCCTGGTGTTCGCGAGCGGTGGCTACAGCTTCGAGCAGTACTTCCAGATGGCAGGCCAACCCTACATGGAGAAGCTGCGCCGCTTCCTGGTGGGACTCTCACCGAGTGCCATGGAGCTCGAGCCGCTGGTGGAAACCGGTCGGCTGGATATTGCAAATCAACGCGGTCCGTCGACCCCGGTCGGCGCAACGCTCTGCGCCGCCGTCGTCACGACCACGGCCGTCAAGCTGCTGCTGGGCCGTGGCGAGGTGCCGCTCGCCCCAACCTCCATCCATGTCGATACCTACAACAACGGCTTCGAGGTACTCGACCGGCCGGAAGGCATGCGCCATCCCCAGCTTCAGGCCTACCTGGAGCAGGTCCGGGCGGCGACATCCGGGTGAGGGCGGGTAGAAAGACCGCATTTCGATACAGGGGAGCAAGCGGCCGTGGCCGAGCCATCGCTGATCGAGCAGATCATCGCCAGCGCCCGATGGGCGCCCAGCGGCGACAACACCCAGCCCTGGCGCTTTGAGGTCATTGACGCCGACCGCTTTCGCGTGCATGGCAGTGACACCCGCGATTGGTGTGTCTACGACCTAGAAGGCCATGCGAGCCAGCTCGCCGTCGGCGCCCTGTTGGAGACGGTCGCGCTGGCCGCTTCCCGTGTCGGGCACGCGGCGAGCTTCACCGTCGATGCGCAGGCGCCGGACACCCATCCCATCATCGAGGTCGCGCTGCGCTCCGCACCGGACGAGCAACCCGACCCGCTTGGGAATTACATCGAGCGCCGCGTGACGCAGCGGCGCCCGTTCTCATCGCGACCACTCGCGGACGCCGACCGCCAGGCTTTGGAGTCGGCCCTGCCGGCGGGTTACCAGGTGCTCTGGCTGGCTGGCTCCCGGAACCGCTGGCGCATGGCCCTGCTGTTGTTCCACAACGCCCACATCCGGCTGACCATCCGCGAGGCCTTCGAAGTCCATCGGCGGATCATCGAATGGGACGCCACCACGAGCGAGGACCGCATCCCGGACCGTGCACTCGGGCTGGACGCGCTGACGGTCAAGACGATGCGCTGGGCCATGCAAAGCTGGGAGCGGGTGCAATTCATGAATCGTTGGCTTGCCGGCACCTGGTTGCCGCGCGTGCAGATGGACCTGCTGCCGGGACTCGGTTGTGCGGCGCATTTTGTGCTGATCGCGGAGCGGCCCCCAGAGGGCATCGCAGCGCGGCTGGATGCCGGGCGCGCGATGCAGCGCTTCTGGCTCGCCTGCGCTGGCCGTGGTCTGCAGTTTCAGCCCGCGCAAACACCGCTGATCTTCTCCGACTACGCGCGCCGCGGCATCCGCTTCAGTACCGATGAGCGCGCGCTCCGCGCGGCCGAGCGCGTACGCGGCCGCCTGGTCGGGCTGATCGGCGAAGAGAACCTCGTCAATGCGGTCTATGCGGGTCGCGTCGGTTACGGTAAGGAGCCCAGCGCGCGCTCGGTGCGTCTGCCCCTGGAGCGCCTGCTGCAACGATGACCGGCCGCCTCGAGCACCGGCGGGCCGATCCAGCCGCCGGGTCTCCCCAGCGCGCGGCCACCACCCCGTGAGCGAGCGCCCCGTCAAGGTCCTGTTCGTGGCCGAGTGCGTCACGCTCGCGCACATGGCGCGCCCCTTTACGCTCGCTCGTGCCCTGGAGGGCGTTACGGATAGACCCGGCTATGCCGTAGCCTTCGCCGCCGACCACCGCTATGACGCGCTGTTCCCGAACCTGCCGGGGTCGCGCGAGAGCCTCTATTCGATCCCGTCTCAGCAGTTCCTCGACGCGCTCGCCAAGGGCACGCCGGTCTACGACGAGGCGACGCTGGCGCGCTACGTGGATGACGACCGGGCACTGCTGGATCGCACCCGGCCCGACGTCGTCGTCGGCGACTTCCGCCTTTCGCTGTCCATCAGCGCGCGGCTGACACAGGTCCCCTACGTCACCATCAGCAACCTCTATTGGAGCCCTTACGCCCGTCAGCGCTATCCGGTGCCCGAGTTGCCAATGACACGGCTGCTCGGCGTCGGCGTCGCGCAGGTCCTGTTCAACCTGGCGCGTCCCATGGTCTTTGCGGCCCATGCCGCCGTATTGAACCGGGTCCGCCGACGCTTCGGCCTGCCGTCCCTCGGCCCGAGCCTACAGCGGGTCTACACCGACGCCGACCTGACGCTCTATGCGGATCTACCCGGGATGATCGAGACGACACCCCTGCCACCAGCGCATCGCTGCATCGGCCCGATCCTGTGGTCGCCGGACGTGCCGCTGCCGGCTTGGTGGGACGGCATCGATAATGGCAAGCCCGCCATTTATATGACCCCCGGTAGCTCCGGGGACATTGCCCGCCTGGACATGCTCGTCCGTGCCTTGGCGCCGCTGCCGGTGACCCTGATGGTGGCCGGTGCGGGTCGCTGGCGGCCCGGCGACCTACCCGATAACGTGCATCTGGCAGACTTTCTGCCAGGTGACGACGCGGCGCGTCGGTCAGCGCTGGTCATCTGCAACGGCGGCAGCCCGACGACGTCGCAGGCATTCGCCGCCGGCGCCCCCGTGCTGGGCATGCCGCAGAATCTAGACCAGTACCTGAACATGACCGCCGTCGAATCCCTGGGGGCAGGCTCAATGCTGCGCAGCGACCGGCTGACCCCGGAGGGGATTCGACGTGGGGTGCGGGCGATCCTGGCCGACCCGGGATATCGGGTGCGGGCGGCCGAGCTGCGGCAGCGGATCGCGGCCAAGCCCGCGCAGATCGAGTTCGCCGATGTCATGCGGCATCTCGTTGCTGACCGGTGCTGATGCTGAAGGCCGCCGATGCCGGCGGGCTGAGTTGTCCGCCAAGGGAGATCGGTCATCCGATCGGCAGCTGGCGCGCGTCTTCGACCCATCAGACCGGCGGTGGGCCGCTGCCGGCACTGGCGGCAAGCGGCGACACCTGCGGCGTATCGCGCTTCGGGCCGCGTGATGGGCTGTCCGCGCGAGCCACCCTGGGGGCGTTTCGACTGTCAGCAGAATTTACAGTAATCCTTCAGGCTATTTTATCTTTTTATATCAATGAGTTGTCCCTATTCCCCCGCGACTTATTTAGACGATCGGTAGTGAATGGCCGACAAAGTGCCGTTCCGCGCCGCCTTTAGGGTGCATCTGCGTTGCAGATCTTTACAGTTTGCGGGGCTCAGCCCCATGCACCCGGCCTTGTTCGCGTATAGTATGCTGATATTATTAATGATATTTTTTTTGGCCTGTCGCTTGCTTGAATTCTACACAGTGCCGGACATGGCTGTGCGGATCACTGGTATACTCCGGCTAAGGATAGCCCGTCTATCCTACTTATAACCCCATCGGAGAAAGGTCCTATGGCTAGTTCCACAATCCTCAGGCGGTCGGCGCTCGCCTCCGCTACCCTCGTGGCGTTGTCGGTCGGCGCGATGTCCGAGCGCGCCGCTGCCGCCGTGTATGCCGGGGCTTCGCTAGAGACGTCTGACCTGAGTATCGTCATCAGCGGTTCCGTAACCAGCTTGGGCTTCACGTTCGACATGAGCAACGACGCCAATCTGAACGGCACAGACGATAACGAGAGTGCAACTTGCTCGGGTACGGCCATCCCCGTTATGGCCAACAACTGCGGCGCTGACCCGGCATTGGACGCTGACCAAGCGTTTGTGACTGATTCGGAGTATCCCAAGCCACCGGAAAACACCTTCGCCTTGACCGGCCCATTGGATCCAAACGAGTCCTATGCGCGTTCAGACTCGATTATCGATGATGCCCAGGTCACAGGCGATGCCAGGACGCGGACAAGAAACGTCGCCGAGGCGGAGGTGAAGACTAGGGCCAACAGCCAGGATGGTGACGCCACGTCCGAGATCTCCTCGGACACCGGATTCACGTTCAGTTTTGACCTCGGCGAAACCGGATCTCTCGTCCTCGACTTTGACGCGGCTCGAGACTTGATGGTCGATATCGGAACAGATGCATTCCCGTTCGCCCTCGCCCGCGCGGGTGCGACTTGGAAGTTCACCCTGAGCAATGACGCCGACGGCAGCGAGATCGAATGGGAACCGGACGGCACCATCGCTGCTGGCGATTGCATGATTACTGATAATGGTAATTTTGCCGGTGTCAGCTGCACGGAGACTGACGACGACTTTGACCTGAACAAGACGATTACTGTCTCGTCGATCCCAAGCGACATGAGCGAGTCAGACACAGGTGATTTCGGCATCTCCATTACCGGCTTGCCTGAGGGTACGCACACGCTTGTCCTGCAAGAAGTCAAGGATATCCGAGTGACCAACGGGGCTCCCACCCCCGGTGTGCTGTCGCTGCTTGGCGCTGGCCTCCTCGGACTCGGCTGGTCGCGCCGTCGCCGCGTCTAAAGCGGGTGATCGAGAGCGCGCAGCGGCGGCTGCGCGTTCTTGTTTGAACCATACTTCGTAGACGCGAAGTTCGTTCCTGGGTGTTTGTTCTGTCTACAGCCGTTGTCGACAGGCCACTTCTCTCTCGTCTTGCCCTTGCCCTGGTTGCAGCGACGCAGAGCTGTCGTTCCGGTCCCTGAAAGACTCCCTCTCGAATCGATTTCGATCATAGCCGCGGCCTTACTCTGGACGCAATTTCTCTCCCTGAGCCTCGGTTTTTGATTGGTCTCTGCTCGTGCAGGCAAGATCCATCAGTAGGATGACACAGGGGCTTGCCCTGGATGTACACAGCTATTGCTGACCAGTCGCTTGGCTTGACCGGTGTCCGTGCGTGTCCTTGGTCGCAGCGCATTATGAGGTTGCTCGAAAGCGCGTTGGGTGGCCTTTGGTGCGCGCCGCGGCGGGCTTTCGCCGATGGTCGGAGGTTAAGAGCCTTGCGCATGTCAATGCGTTCAATGCCCGCTGTGAGTGCCCTGATTGACGGGGTCGTTCATCCCTGCGTCAATCCGCTCCGGTGCAGGTCGCAGGTCTGCCGGAGCCATGGCTCGTGAGTACCCGCACGGCGGCAGCCTATGAAGTCCTGGCCAAGGACCGCTGGGTGGCGGCGACCAATGCCTTCGTCCAGGAGATCGTCACCGCGGACGTCGTCGTATTTACCGGCCTCGTCGACGCATCGGCCTTGGCCGAGTTGCGCGAGCGCTGCGCCGATGCCGGATTGGAGCGGCCGTCCTGGACCGCTCTGGTCACTAAGGCGATTTCGGTAGCCTTGGGCCGCCACCCTAAGCTCAACCGGCTGTTGCTGCGGGGCCGCTTTCGCCACCGTCCCGTGCAGTTGCACGATGTGCATGCCGTGGTGGCGGTCGAGCGGGTTCGCGGCGACGAGGATACGGTCTACGCCCATATCATCCGCAACACCGATAGGATGTCCATCTGGGACTTGACCGGGGAGCTTCGGCGTGCAACGGAGCTAGACGAGGCCGATGACCCGAGATTGCGCCTGTTCATGAGCCTGATCAAGAAGCTCCCCGGTCCTGTCGCGCGCTGGATACTCTCCTCGCCCAGGTTGTCCCCGGCCCAATGGATCGAGCATCGCGGTGGCGCCTTCGCATTGACGACGGTGGGCAAATACGGTGTCGACAGTGTCTTCGTGAAATGGCCATGGCCCTTGTCCTTCACTTTCGGCGAGGTCGAGTTGCGGCCGATGGTCGTCGATGGTGAGATCGAGCCCCGGATGTCTCTGTACTTCTCGCTGGCCTGGAACCGTGAGTTGAGCAATGGTGCGCCCGTTGCTCGCTTCTTCCACGATTGCGTCAATCTGCTGACCGAGGCGACGCTGACCGAGGCCGACGCGGAGACGCTGGCCAGGGGCGTACGCGGTGCCGCCGAGTAAGCTGGGAGTGGCCAGCTGATCGGTGCTGCCCGCTCGCCAGCTCGCAGCACAGGCGGGAGGCCTCGAAGATCAGGGTCCTTAGGCGATTTCTGTCAACAAACAGACCGCCTGGCTTGTCTTTTCGCCCGCCTTCTGCGTCGCGGCAGCGGGCACAGAGCTCGACTATGCGCCCGCT
>JANQFI010000331.1 GCA_028277905.1 Chromatiaceae bacterium
AATGGCGCAGGATATTCGCTCGCCTTCAAGGAGCGGCAGCGGGCGCATAGTCGAGCTCTGTGCCCGCTGCCGCGACGTAGAAGGCGGGCGAAAAGACAAGCCAGGCGGTATGTTTTTTGACAGAAATCGCCTAAGACCCGCGCTTCACTCAGCCGTCGATGACAGTACCGAGCTCGCCCTGGCCTTGCTGAGCTTGCCGCGGACGATCAGCGTGACCACCGCTGCGGCGAGCGCTACCAGCGCTACAGCCAATAGCAGCACGACGTTGTCTTCCAGCCAGGCCATGCCGACGGCGCTCAACAGCAGGAAGATCCCGAACAGGGCCATTTTCCAATCGAGATAGATTCCCGAGAGCACTGCGGCGAGGCCCACGATGTAGATGATCACGAAGCTATCCTGCTCGTCATTCAGAAAGTCCTGCACATTGTGCGCGTAGAGCAACCGGATCACGAGGATCACCGTGCCCCAATGGAGCACTTGGCGCGCCAGGTACATCCAGCGCGGGTCGCCCGAGGCGCCCGCCCAGTGCCAACCGCCGAGGATGGACACCAAGGCTATCAGCGGGATGAACATCTGCCAGTAGGCGCTGGTGCTGGCGGCGTCGTGGCTGGTCATGGCCACGAGCCCGAAGGCCGCGACGTAGAGCACGACGTATGGCAGTTGGTAGAGCATGAAGCGCTTGCGTTGGAGCTGTTGGTCGGTCGAGGACACGGCGGACTTTCCTCCGGGCTGTCGGGATTCTGGATGGAGAACATGTGACCTGCTTGCCGGCCGCGGGCCCGCCGTTGGGCTCCGGCCCGGCGGTCACGGCGGCAGAGCATACCCGCGCCGCCGGGCACATGACAGCGCGAGCCTTCCGCTCTGCAGCCCCGCGCTCCCTTCGGCTAGCCTGCCTCTCCCGCATTGTCCTGCTCCACCGCCTCCAGCAGCCGGTCGTAGATCTCCGGGAAGGTGTAAGCGACCCGGTTCCAGGACGGGATCAGCTTGGCCTCCTGCGGCCCCTTGCTTTGCATCCAGGCATCCCAGAGGAAGCCGCGGAAGTGGCTCGCCGCGGACTCCTCCTCATAGAGGTCGAAGCGCAGGTCGTTCACGTCCGCGTCGTAGCTGTACTTGCGTATGTACTTGAGCGCATTCTGGTAGTAGGTGTGCAGCAGCATATCGACGTAGGAATCGTCGAGCGGCACGCCATGGGAGCGCATGTAGGTGAGATAGAACTTGGCGATGTCCACCACCATGCGGTGCAGGCCCTTGCTGGTGTCGTCCGGGGACATCTCCTGGTGCTTGTGCTCGTAGTTGGGCGCGAGGTCGATCTGTGCCACTTGCCGGCACGTGAGCTGGTCGTATACCTGCGACAGCGTGGCCACCTCGAGCCCCCAGTCGTAGGCGATGTTCAAGCCCCGGGCCAAGTCGGATGTGAAACAGAACTCCCCCGCCAAGGGGTACTTGAAGCTGCGGTGGTATTCGAAGAAGCGCTGCAGCTCCGGCAGCCCGTGCTGGCACATCAGCCTTGCGAGGGTATCCACGAAGGGCGTGACAAAGAGCCGCGTCACCCGCCCCTTCATGGAGCGCTCGGTGGGCGAGATGCGCGCATAGTAGCCCTTGCAGAACTGGAAGTCGTTGTTGGGGTTGGCCACCGGCTCGATGAGGCGTGCCAGCAGGGTGCGGCTGTAGGTGACGATGTCGCAGTCGTGCAACGCGATGATGTTGGTCTGATCGCGGGCAAAAAGATACCCCAGTGTGACCCATACCGACTGGCCCTTGCCCTGCTCGCCGGTGGGAATCTCGTGCGCCGCCATCTGCGCGAGCAGGTCCTGGATGCGCGGCCCGTCGATCCAGATGACGCGCACCTCGCAGTACTCGCGCGCCAGCCGGCCGAAATAGCCCTGGGCCTCGCGGAACTGCGCCTCCTCTGGCGCGCCGCCGAGGGCGACGACAATGCTCCTGAGATAGCGTACCTCGGCGATACGCTCGATGATGCGGTCCAGCACGCCGGCGCTGCTCATCTCGCTGTACAGCGACGGCAGCAGCAGGCTGATGTGCTCGTGGTGGGCGTGGTCTTCCAGCTTGCGCTCGAGGTTGCTGAGATAGTTCTCCCTGTCGAACGCCTCGTACAGTGCGTGCAGCGTCGTGATCTGCGGTCCCTGGTGGAAATCGGCCATGACTGCACCCCTCGGGTGGGCTCCACGGAGCATGGCGACCGCCACCGCGGCACCGTCGGCCGGCGCCACGCCTGGGTCGGTATCAGCCGTGCGCAGTGGGCATGCTGGTTAACAGGGCGATGTTGGTGCGGTGCGTGTCGCGGGTTACCTCGGACAATGCGTCGAGGACCAGGTGTCGATAGGCTGGTGATCGGCCTAGTTTGCCATGGTATCGGTCGCCAGCGGCTGCGGCATGCCCCCTGACCCCAGGGAAGGTCCCAGGTAGTCGGCGCCTTATCGCCGCAAGCGTTAGGGGCTAGACTAGTGCAGCAGTGCGCATGGCCCGAGACCGTCTCAGGTCGTTGTCGTGATCCTGGTCGTGATCGCGCTCTCGACCGTGCCAATGTTTCGATTACGATTGCGATTACGACAACGAGGGGGTACCGGTCGCGGAACTTCCGCAGCAAAGCACTAGGCCGTGTTACGCGATGCGAAGCATGACAGAAAACGGCGCCGAGCTCCCGCCCCTGCGGCGACACCGGCTGCGGGTGTTGCTCTTCCTCTGCCTGCTACTAGCGCTCCTGGCGGCCTGCGGCGGCGGCCCCCAGCTATCTCCGTTGCCACCCGACGCCAGCATTCTGGCCTTCGGCAACAGCCTCACCGCCGGCAAGGGCGCCAAGCCCGGCGAGGACTACCCGAGCCGGCTCGCGGCACTGACCGGGCTAAGGGTCATCAACGCCGGCATCTCCGGGGAGCTGAGCGCCGCGGGCCGCGCGCGACTGCCGGCAGTTCTCGCCGAGCGCGGACCGGACCTCGTGCTGCTCTGCCACGGCGGCAACGACATCCTGCGCGGGAGGGGCGGCGAGCGGCTGCGCTCGAGCCTGCGGGAGATGGTCGAGACATCCAGAGGGGCGGGCGCCGAGGTAGTGCTGCTGGCGGTACCGACCCTGGGCCTCGGCCCGCGCCCACATTCGGTCTATGCCGAGCTGGCCAAGGAACTGGACCTGGTCATCGAGAATCACGTCCTCACCAAGGTGCTATCGGACCCCGAGCTCAAGGCCGACGCTGTGCACCCGAATGCCGCGGGCTATGCGCTGATCGCCGAGCGGCTGGGGGCGTTGCTGCGCGATCGGGGGGCGCTGGAGTAGCCGTCTGGCCCGGGCTGGCCGGCTGGGACGCGGGCGCTCCCGGAAGGGCGCGGCCCTGACGCCTCAGGCCTCAGGCCTCAGGCCAGATACTTCCGCCGGATACCGGTCCGCCACATAGTCATCGACCATCTCCTTGAAGCGCTCGGCGATGCCGGCGCCCTTGAGGGTGGTGACCTTCTGGCCGTCGATATAGACGGGGGCAGAGGGCTGCTCGCCGGTGCCGGGGAGGCTGATGCCGATGTTGGCCTGCTTGCTTTCGCCAGGGCCGTTGACGATGCAGCCCATGACGGCCACCTGCATGGTCTCCACACCTGGGTGGGTCTCACGCCAGACTGGCATCTGCTCGCGGAGATAACCCTGGATGTCCTCGGCCAGCTCCTGGAAGACGGTGCTGGTCGTGCGCCCGCAGCCGGGACAGGCCGTCACCATGGGCGCGAACGACCGAAGCCCCATGGTCTGCAGGATCTCCTGGGCGACGACGACCTCGCGGGTGCGGGGCTCGCCGGGCGCCGGCGTCAATGAGACGCGGATGGTGTCGCCGATGCCCTCCTGCAGCAGCACCGAAAGCGCCGCGGTGCTGGCGACGATGCCCTTGGAGCCCATGCCCGCCTCGGTGAGGCCCAGGTGCAAGGCGTGGTCCGAGCGTGCGGCGAGCATCCGGTAGACGGCTATCAGCTCCTGCACGCCGCTCATCTTGCAGGACAGGATGATGTGATCCCGCGGCAGGCCCAGCTCCTCGGCACGCAGCGCGCTGCCGACGGCGGACTCCACCATGGCCTCGCGCATGACGGTCTCGGCGTCCTCTGGTACCGCCGACCTGGCGTTGGCATCCATCATGCGCGCGGCCAGCTCCTGGTCCAGACTGCCCCAGTTGACGCCGATGCGCACCGGCCGGTCGTAGCGGCAGGCGATCTCGATCATGGTGGCGAACTGGCTATCGCGCTTTTCGCCGCGGCCCACGTTACCCGGGTTGATACGGTACTTGGCGAGCGCCTCGGCGCAGGCGGGGAAGTCGCTCAACAGCCGATGGCCGTTGAAGTGGAAGTCGCCGATGAGCGGCACGCCGATGCCCTCGGCGTCGAGGCGCTCGCGGATCCGCGGCACCGCCGCCGCGGCGGACCTGTTGTTGACCGTGAGGCGCACGAGCTCGGAGCCGGCCTGGGCAAGCGCGACGCACTGGGTCACCGTGGACGCGATGTCCGACGTGTCCGTGTTGGTCATGGACTGGACGCGGATCGGCTCGTCGCCACCGACGCTGAGTTGGCCGACGCGCACGGGGACGCTCGGGCGGCGTTGCATGGGGGAGGCGGTCATGGCTGCTCTTGTCGCTCGAAGGCACGCATTGGCGCCGGAAATGGTGGCAGGGTGGGGGGCTTCCATCCGCCGCCGGGACAGTGGCGCGCGCAGCCTAGCACAGCCCCAGCCGGCCGGAGACCAGGCCGGGCACCTGGGCTCCGAGCAGCGCGGCGGGCCTGCACCATGGGCCGAGGCGCGCCGCCGTGGCCATGGGTCTGAGACGCCGGCGGCTGGAGCAAGGCATTGACGGCTGTGCCGGCGACCAGGGCCCTAGATGGTCCGTGCTCGGAGTCGCGATCAGTGCAGGGCCCTGCGCAAACCGCCGGCGATGGCCAGGTAGTCCGGATGGGCCGGGGTCAGGAGCCCATGCCGAATCAGAAAATCGATGATGACCAGGTTGCAGTTGAGCTTGAAGTCGTCGGTGGTGTCGACGATGTGCATGACATCCGCCGCCGGCAGCAGCTGGAAGGACTCGACCTCGTCGTCGTTGCAGCGCGGTGTGACCTGCTCCGGTAGCTCCAGATCGTAGCAATAGATGGTGTCGGGCTTGAGGCCGCGGTCGGAGCTCCGGCAGTAGGAGACAATGCCCACGGGCTGCGCCCGGTCGGCGATCGCCGCGGGCAGCCCCGCCTCCTCCCAGCACTCCTTGCGCAGGTTGTCCTCGAGCGCGATGCCCCAGGGCAGACCGCCGGCGGCCATGTGGTCCAGCTTGCCGGGCGCCACGCGCCGGTTCTGCGAGCGGCGTGCGATCCAAAGACTTAGCCCGTCGTCGCCGCGCAGGAAGCCGTTCACATGCTGGCCGAAGGCGCGGATACCGAAGTAAGGCGCGACCGCGCGGTCTATGAGGAAGCGCGGCTCGCCCGCGTCCGTCAGCACCGGATAGCGCTCGCCGTGCAGGTGGCTCAGGAGGCCCCGTCGGTCGAGGTCGGCGCTCAATGTCGCGAAGGCCTCGGTGCGGGGCTCGAACCCCGCCGGGGCCGAGCGCCAGTGCAGCGCATCCTGCAGCAACGCGAAGTCCTCCCCGAGCCCCGCCAGCGCCCGCGCGAAGCTCCGCCGCACCCGCCCGAGCCGCTCCCCCGCCACCACGAAGGGCTGGAAGTCGGCCGGGCACCAGCGGTTGCAAGCTTGGATGTGGTCGAGGAAGCTCACCGGGGCTTCAGGTGGCCATAGGGAGTTGCTCGCGCAGTCCCGCGCCCGCAGCTGTGGTCGCAGTGCGCGGTGCCAAGTGCGGGGGAAACAGGCCCGCGAAGGGGCGACGCCCAGGCTCCTCGCACTGGGCAGTTCGCACGAATCCGTTGCGGTTGCTGCGCGGCATCCGGCTTCGCCGAGATAACGATGCGGATGGTTTCGAGCATGTCCGACATCCCCTGTGTGGCTGGCAAGGCTTGCCTAAGGCGATAAGACCCGCGCGTGCGGGCACGGCAGCAGAGCCAAGGGCCAGAGCTGACTCGCCGGCGCTCGGCGTTCTGACCTCGACCCTGGTCCAAGTCACCAGACGCGCCTGCCAACCCATGACGTGCGCACTGACCCGAGGCGTCAGCGCTCTTCCGATTTAACCGCTTCCCAGAGCCGCTCCATCTCGTCGCGATACGCTGGGCCCGGGACCTTGCCGGCAGCGCCGAGGCAGACTTCGACACGCATGAAGCGGCGCTCGAAGCGATGGTTCGCGGCGCGCAGGGCCTGCTCTGCGTCCACGCCCAGATGCCGGGCAAGATTGACGCAGGAGAACAGCAGGTCTCCCACCTCGTGCACCCGCTCCAGCGGATCGGCGTGGGCGCTGAAGGTGGCCTCGCTCTCGGCCAGTTCCTCGCGGACCTTCTCCGCGACGCCCGCGAGGTCGTCCCAGTCGAAGCCAACGCGGGCGGCGCGCCTTTGCAGTTTCTCGGCCCGCACCAGCGCCGGGAGGGCTTGCGCTACGCCCTCCAGCACACTGGTGCGCAGGCGCTTGCCCTTGGCCTCACGCTCTGCGGCCTTCATGGCCTCCCAGTTCTCGCGGACCTCCTCCTCGCTCGCCACTTCGGCGTCACCGAACACGTGCGGGTGGCGGCGGATCATCTTGCCGGTGATCGAGGCCACCACATCGCCGAAGTCGAACTGGCCCCGCTCCTGGGCCATGCGGGCGTAGATGGCCACCTGAAACAGAAGGTCGCCGAGCTCCTCGCAAAGCTCCGCCGCGTCATCGTTCTCGATCGCCTCGGCGACCTCGTAGGCCTCCTCCAGCGTATACGGGAGGATGGTGCTTGGCGTCTGCGCCAGATCCCAGGGGCAGCCGTGCTCGGGGTCGCGCAGCCGCGCCACCACGACGAGCAAGGCCTCGATGCTGCGCGGGTCCATGCGGCGGGCATCGGGGACCGGGGCAGCCGGCTTCGGGGCTTGATCGGTCATGGCGTGGGGCTCGGGGAATCGGGTAGCCGGCCTTTGGGTCGAGCGGGCATTAGGGTCGTACCAGGACATCGAACAGCATGCCCAGCAGCACCGCGGCGATGCTGCCCCAGGTCCAATAGCCGATGGGGATACCAACCAGCTCGCCCCGCTTGGAACGGCTCGGGTCCTGCAGAATCGACCACAGGTGCGGCCCGGACAAGAACCAGGGGATGAAGCCGAACATCACAGGCACGCCGATCCACAGCGGCAGCGGCTGGTTCACGTACACCAGCACCAAGAGCGCGGGCCAAGCGATGAAGTAACCCGCCGAGAGCCTGGCGTCGAGCGTCTTCTCGCGCGTGTACACGAATGCCAGCACCGCACCGATGCCCCAGAGGGTCGCGATCGCAATGAGGACAAGCCGCATGGCAGCACCTGGGCCTCAGGCCTGCGCAGCGGCCTGTGTGACGTGGGGGATCATGGCAGCAGTACGTCCGGCTCCGGCTCCGGCGGCGGCGCCTGCTTGATCTTGCGCATCGTGATCAGCGGCGACACGGCCACATCGACGAACCTGGCGCAGTCGCCCGGTTGTGCCGTGAAGCGGTTCATTTCCGCGCCGATGGCGCAGCGGCCGGGGTCCGTGACGCCGATATAGTCGATCTCGTCGCAGCGAATCTGCAGGAAGGTAACTTCCCGGTACTGGCTCTCGGTGGGCTTCACCTCGGTGAAGTTGCGCGTGATGGCGTCGTACTCGACGTTGCCCCGGATGTACGCCGCGAGCCGGATAGACAGATTGGTGACCTTGGTGTCCAGGTTGTTGGTGAAGCTCATGCCGAGCATACAGGCATCCGGAAACTCCTTTTTCAAGTGGATGCTCACCACGACGGCCTTGCGGCCGGTGCTGGTGACCGGCTCGGTACGCGTCACCTCGGGCGCGTTGGGGTTCTCCGGCGCCTCGGTCCGGAGCCCGATGGAGCGCTTGAAATCGTCCATGGCGCACCCGCCGGCCGCCAACACGGCCAGCAGCGCGACAACTTTGATCGGCTGCTTGAACATAGATGCACTCGATAAGGGATGCACGCGATAAGGGATGCACGCGATAAGGGATGCTAGCGATAAGGGATGCTCTCGATGAGGACCGCTCCTGCCACGACGGATCGGCGGGGACAGGCCATGCAAAACCCAGGACGACGCCCAAGGATAGCGGAAACTCGGCTTGCGCCCGCGCTGGCAGCCGGGGCCAGAGCGCCCGGCCGAGCCATATCGAGCCATAATGGTAACCAAGGCCGCCGATGTCGGTCCACGACTCGGCGCCGGCTGGGCGTGCCCTTGCCATCCCGGTCTCCGGCCGCGTGCGCCGGTTCCACGCCGCCCGCGGGGTCCAGGTTATCCTGCGCCAGGGCGCTGTCATGCACGGATCGCAAGCTTCCGCCCTGCCAGCCAGACCAAGATCAGCACCGGCACGCCGATGAGGGTGGTGAAGACGAAGAAGCCAGGATAGCCGATGCCGTCGACGATGCTGCCGGAGTAGCCGCCGAGGGTCTTGGGCAGCAAGGTCATCAGCGACGAGAAGATGGCGTATTGGACGGCGGTGAACTGGACATTGGTCAGGCTGGACAGGAAGGCGACGAAGGCGGCGCTGGCCAATCCGGCGGCGAGGTTGTCGGCGAGCACGGTGGCGTACATCAGCGGTACGTGGTGACCGGCATAGGCGAGACCGACGAAGGCGAGGTTGGTGGCCGCGGACAGGATGGCCCCGAGCATCAGAATGCGCATGACACCGAAGCGCGTGGCCAGCACACCGCCGACGAAGCCGCCGACGATGCTCACTAGCACGCCGAAGGTGTTCACCGCCTTGGCGATCTGCGGCTTGGTGAAGCCCAAGTCCTGGTAGAAGACGTTGGCGATGACGCCGAGCACGATGTCCGAGATCCGGTACAGGCCCACCAGGGCGAGCAGCAGGAGCGCCGTGGCGGGGCCGTAGCGACGGAAGAAGTCCAGCACCGGCGTCACCCAGGTCTCGGCAGCCATAGCCCGGTCCACCGCGCCGAGCTTGACGAGCCCCCAGCCGACCAGCCCGGCGAGGCCGATGGCCAGCGCGAGTCGTACCGCCTCCAGCAGCAGCGTCGGCAAGGCACCTCCGCCGACCGCCTCCCGGAGCGCCGCGAAGCCCTCACCGCTGAGAAAAAAGGTCCCGGCGAAGGCCACTGCCGCGCACAGGAACACCGCCACCAGGCGCGCATAGCTCGCCGCGGGATGGGCGTAGCTCAGCTCGTGGCTCCGGGCCGGCTCCGGCATCAGCAAGTTCGTGACGATGCCCACGAGCATGGTGCCGGCCATGATGCCGTAGGTCAGACTCCAGGCGTTGTAGGAGTAATGCTCTGCCGAAGAGAGGAAGGCCGCGGCCAGGAACAGGGCGCCTGCCCCGCTGGTGACCATGCCGGTGCGATAGCCGACGATATAGGCGGCCGCGAGCATGCCCTGAAGCTCGGGCGGCGCGAGCTCGATCCGGTAGGCGTCGATGCAGATGTCCTGTGTCGCCGCCGAGAAGCCGAGCATCACCGCAGCCAGTGCCATATGCATCAAGGCGTCGCCGCCGGCGGCGGGGTCGATGGAGGACATCAGCAGTATGGCCGTGACTATGGCCAACTGCGCCAGCAGCAGCCAGCCGCGTCGGCGACCATAGCGACGGGTCAGCCAGGGCAGCGGCAGGCGGTCCACCAGCGGCGCCCACACGAACTTGAAGGAGTAACCCAGCGCTGCCCAGCTGAAGAAGGTCACGGCGTTGCGCTCCAGGCCGGCCTCGCGCAGCCACAGCGACAAGGACGAGAAGATCAGCAGGAGCGGAATGCCCGCCGAGAAGCCGAGGAAGAGCATGGTCACCACCCGGCGATCGCGGAAGGCGGCCAGCGCCTCGGCCCAGCGCCCGGCCCCATCTCGCGGCCGGGCGCCGGCCGTGCCGGTGGCACCCGCCTGCGACAGGGTCGCGGACCTGACGAGGCCGGAATCTGCGGGCTTGCTCATGCGGTTGTAATGCTCCCCGGGCGTCCCGGTCTCGACTGGCGCGGCATGCTAACCGAATCCGGTCCCGGCCGGGGCGCCATCCACCCGAGCGCCCTCGCATGCGCTCTTGGCGTGACTTACTTAGAATGCGGCGCGGGACTTAGAATGCGGTGCGCGTCTAAGCCCAATCGGCCAAGGCGATTGCCGGAAACACGCATACCGAATGGCGCAGGATTTTCGCTCGCCTTCAAGGAGCGGCAGCGGGCGCCTAGTCGAGCGTTGTGCCCGCTGCCGCGACGCAGAAGGCGGGCGAAAAGACAAGCCAGGCGGTCTGT